>JANPDO010000335.1:0-4325 GCA_031431535.1 Chloroflexota bacterium | reverse complement strand
GGCGAACCCCGGGGCGACCGCGGCGGCCGTCCGCGATGCGCTGTTCACCGCTACGACCAAGGGCGTCGTCACCTCCTCCAGCACAACCAACAATCATCTCCTGTACAGCCTGGATCTCGGGGCGCCGGCCCCGCCACCCCCGCCACCCCCACCCGCTGGTGACACCGGTTGGCGCAGCCCGACGGCCAACGCGGTGACATCCGGCGGTGACGGCAACGGCTACGAGTCCACACCAGAGAATGCGTACGCGGATGGCGGCGGCGCTGCCAACGACGCGAACAGCGGCACAAACTCCGCCTCCTCCTGCACCAGCGGCGGCAAGGACAAGCACGCCTACCGCGACTTCACCGTTCCGGCGTTCCCGAATGGCGCCACGATCAAGGGGATTGAGGTCCAGCTCGACGCGTGGGCCGACAGCACCTCCGGTTCTCCAAGGATCTGCGTTCAGCTTTCGTGGGACACCGGTGTCACCTGGACGGCGGCCAAGACGACGACAACCCTGGGAACGACGGAGTCGACGCGTGTCCTGGGCGGGACCACGGACACCTGGGGGCGGACCTGGGGCGTCGGCGACTTCTCGAACGCCAACTTCCGGGTCCGGCTGAGCAACGGTGCGGGTTCAACCTCGCGCGACTTCTCGCTTGACTGGGTGGCGGTGCGCGTCTCCTATTAGGCGGGCGGCGATCGCCGAGGCTCAGGAGATCGGGCCGCCGACCTGCTGGAGCCAGCGTCCGTAGTCGGCCAGCTCGTCCTTCGATTCGCGGGCGAGCAGGTCGATGAGGCAGCGCTGGACGCTCTTGCCCTCGAACAGGGCGTTGTGGACCTCCTGGGCGATCGGCATCTCGACCCCGAGGTGGCCGGCCAACGCCAGTGCCGCGTCAACGGTATAGGCGCCTTCGGCCGTGCCTGGTAGGGTGGCCTCGATCTCGGCCCACGGGCGACCGCGCGCCAGCTCTGCCCCCAGCCGGTGGTTGCGCGAGAGGCCGGATGCGCACGTGGCGATGACATCGCCGACGCCCGCCAGCCCAGCGAAGGTCAGCGGATTTGCGCCTGCGGCCATCCCGACGCGGGTCATTTCCGCCAACCCGCGCGTGATGAGCCCGGCCTTGCCGTTGTCGCCAAACCCGAGGGCATCGGCGGCGCCCGCAGCGATCGCCACGATGTTCTTGAGCGCCCCGCACAGCTCCACGCCCAGGATGTCGCGGTTGACATAGAGCCGGAACTCGCGCCGGCCGAGCCGGGCGACGACCCTCTGAGCGAGGTCCGGATCTGACGAAGCGACCACGGCCGATGCCGGCAATCCACGGGCGATCTCGAGCGCGAGGTTCGGGCCGGACAGCGCCGCCACCAGCCCCACTGGGACACCGCCGGCGTCGGCGATCACCTCGCTCATTCGAAGCAGGCTACCTGCCTCGAGACCCTTGACCACCGACAACAGGTCCGATCCCGGGGCGAGGTGAGGCGCGACGGAGGTCACCATCCCGCGCAGATCGCGAGATGGCGTGGCGAAGATCACCAGATCCACAGCATCGACCAAGGCAGCGGGGTCCGCCGTTGGCGTGAGGTGGTCAGGCAACCCGACCCCGGGCAGCCGGCGCTCGTTCCGCCGGCTGCGCGCAATCTCGTCGGCGGACGCGCGCGAATGACATAGCAGGGTGACGGGCTCAACGCTCCCGATCAGCCGGGCCAGCGTCGTCCCCCATGCCCCGGCCCCGACGACCGCGACCCGTGGACCCGCCATCAGCGGGGCTTGGTTGATCGCCCGGCCGCCCCGCTCCGGGCAGATCCGCCACGGCCGGCGCCGCGGCCAGCCGGCGTGGGCGCGCTTCGGAGGTTCTTCCGGCGTGGCAACTTGACCGAGGATCGATCCCTGAACACCAGGCGGATCGGGGTGCCGTCGAAGCCGAATGTCTCGCGCAACCGATTCTCGAGGTAGCGCCGGTAGCTGAAGTGCACGGATGAGGCATCAGAGGCGAAGAAGACGAACGTTGGCGGCGCGACGGCAGCCTGCGTGGCGTAGAACAGCTTTGGCCGGTGGCCGCGGACCGGCGGCGGCGGCGTACGGTCCGTCGCCGCGTTCAGGACCCGGTTCAGCTCCCCCGTTGAGATGCGCTTGCGCCGCTCACCCCAGATATCGATCGCGGCCTCCAGCACCCGCCCGACACGCTGGCCGGTCTTCGCGCTGATCGAGACAATCGGGGCGAAATCGAGGAACGGCACCTCATTGCGAATCCACTCGGTGTATTGGTCAAAGGTCCGGTCCGTCTTGTCGGCAACCAGGTCCCACTTGTTGACCGCAATGACGAGCCCCTTGCCCTCCTCGACGACATAGCCGGCCACGTGGGCGTCCTGCGACGTCAGCCCCTCCACGGCATCGATCACGAGCACCGCGACGTCCGCACGCGAGAGGGCGTGCAGGGCGCGCAACGTGGAGTAGCGTTCCGCTGCGGGACCCGAGGCAACCTTGCCGCGGCGCCGGATGCCGGCCGTATCGATCAGGACGATCTCGCTGCGCCCCCACGCGAGCCGGGTGTCGATCGCGTCCCGCGTCGTCCCGGGGATCTCCGAAACGATCGCCCGATCCTCCCCCAGCAGCGCGTTGAGCAGGCTGGATTTGCCGACGTTCGGGCGACCGACAAACGCGATGGCCGCGGGCTCGCCGTCAGCGTCGGCAGCCATCGCGGCATCCCAGCGCCGGGCTTCGGCGTCGGTTGGGTCGATCGTGACGCCGCCGTCATCGGGTTCATCGTCAGCTTCCGGATCGCCGACCACGAAAGGCTCCAGGCGACCCGCCGCGACCTCCGTCGCCCACGATTCCGCCTCTGCCTCGCGCTCCTTCCGAGCCGTCTCGGCCTCGCTCTCCGGAGGCAGCGCCCACACGATCGCGTCGAGCAGATCGCCGGTCCCGCGACCGTGCGTCGCAGAGATCGCGTACGTCTCATCCCAGCCGAGCGAGTGGAATTCGGCGGCCTCAAGCTCGCGCTTCTCGTTGTCCGCCTTGTTGACCACCACGATCACCGGCGCGCTGGCACGCCGCAGGATGGCCGCAGCTTCGAGGTCGGCCGGCGTCGGTCCGCTGATCGCATCGACGATGAACAGGATCACGTCTGCCTCGGCGATCGCCAACCTGGCCTGCTCCTGGACGCGGGCTTCGATCGGATCGTCCGGGTCGATCTCGAGACCGCCGGTGTCGACGATCACGAACCGCCGGCCGTTCCACTCGGTGTCGCCGTACAGGCGATCGCGGGTGGTCCGGGCGCGATCCTCCACGATGGCCGACCGCTGTCCGAGGAATCGGTTGAACAGGGTGCTCTTGCCGACGTTCGGCCGCCCGACGATGGCAACGACCGGGATCCCGCCCCTCGTGCTGGCCACGCGTCAGGCTGCGCCGACGTCGACGTTTGGTCGAGTGGCTGCTGGGAGCGAGGTGGTCCGACCGGCCGGCGTGGCGGCATGGCGCAGGGCAGCAGTCGCGAGCTCGGCGGCGACAGCCTGAACGTCGGCGGTCCCTGCGAGCGTCAGGATCCGCTCCGCGACGTCGCGCAGGTCCTCGATCGGCGTCGACGTTCCTCCGGTGACACCCACGATCCGCGCCGACGCAAAGGGGGTGGCGTCCGTCAGCTCGCGAACGCTCTCGACCTGAATCGCGGGTGTGCCGGTGATCTCGCACAGCCGCGTCAGCTCCTTGGTGTTGGCGCTCGATCGGCCACCCACGACAACCATCATGTCCACGGCTGCGGCGGTCTCCAGGGTGTCCTGCTGCCGCCGGATCGTGACCGGACAGACCGTGTTGACGATTTTGAGTTCGTGGGCGCGCGAGACCATCAGGGCGGCCAGCTTCTCGAACTTCCAGGGCGGCTGCGTCGACTGCGAAATCAGGGCCATCCGTTTCCGCCGTGGGATCGCGGAGTCCCAGTCGGCTTCCTCGTCGACCACGATGGCATCCGGGGCAAAGCCGAGCATGCCCACCACCTCGGCATGCTTCGGCGTCCCGAGGAGCACGATCGTGTACCCCTCTTCGACAAGCTTGGTCAGCTCCCGGTGCTCCTGGATGACCCAGGTGCAGGTGCCATCGATGACCTCGAGCCCGCGGGCTTCCGCGCGCGCCATCACCTCTGGCCGGACGCCGTGCGCACGAATGACGACTGCGGCCCCGTGGTCCACGTCGTCGAGCGTTTCGACCGTCTCGATGCCGAGGTCGTGCAGGTCGCGGATGACGCCTTCGTTGTGCACGACCTGTCCCAGCGTGTGGGTCTCCTTGCCGGCCGCCGAGGCCTCCTTGGCCATGTCGATCGCCTCTCGAACGCCATAGCAGAAGCCGGTGC
>JANPDO010000334.1:0-2765 GCA_031431535.1 Chloroflexota bacterium | reverse complement strand
GCCATTCGAGCAGTCCGTCGATGTCTGCATCGACCCAGCTCCCCGTCCACCCGGCGTGACCCGAATTTCCGGCGGAGTTGACCCAGAGCGCACCGGCCGCCACCGCCTGGTCGACGAGGGCGTAGTTGGAGTCCGGGTGCGGTGAGATTCCGTCGCCCGGGCCATCAAAGAGGTAGCCGGAGGACCACGACGCATTGATGATCCGTACGCCACTCGCGGTCATCCACTCAATCGTCTTGACCGTGTCGAGCTGCGAGATCGGGTCGGCGAGGTAGAGCTCGACGCCAGGAGCCATGTCGATGACCGTCTCCGCAACGGCCGTGCCATGGGTCTCCCCATTTTCACAGGCGGTAGGGTCCGCGCTGAAGCTGCCGACCGTCGTGTAACACTGGACCTGAACGCTCGCGGGGAGCTCGTTTCCCATCCGCGAAATCAGGCCCGTGAACCCCGCGTCGATGATCCCGACCTTGACGCCGGCTCCGGTGAAGCCGGCCGAGTGCCAGGCGGGCGCTCCCTGCAAACTCACACCGAGACTCGCGTAGGACGGCAGGCGTCGCGGAATCGTCCTCACGGACTGCACCTCGGCAAGACTGGCGAGGTCAGCGAGGGATTCCGGCTCGACGTAGGCCTCGACCGTCGCCGAACCGATGTTGACGACCCGAGCCCCCGACTCCGCGAGGCGCGCCAGGGCGGGCGCGTCAACGCCATTGTCGAGCCGGATGGTGACCGCAACCTGGGTGTGGTCAGGCTGGCCGGTCGTGATCATTTCGGCGAGCTTGGCTCGACGAGTGTCGCTGAAACGGTTCGCACGGGCCAGCGTTCGCAATGAACCCAACAGGACTCGATCCGAATGGTGCGGCTCGACTTGGCCATGGGTGCCTGCCGCCCGATCGGCCGCCCACGCTGTGCCTACATTGAAAGGGCCCCCAGCCAGGGCGATGGCGAGGGTGACGGCGCTGAAGGAGAACGGCCGGCGACGCCGACGAATCGGAATCGCCCGCCCCGCCGGCCGACAGGAGGCGGTGCTCAGGTGTTCGACCCGGCGCTGAACTCGCGGACCATCCGGACCACCTCGTCCGGGTCATCGGTCAGTTGCAACAAGTCAAGGTCGGTCGCGTCGATCGCGCCCCCCACGACGAGCGTTTCGCGTATCCAGGTGAGCAGGCCGGCCCAATACGACGTCCCTACCAGCACCACCGGGAAATTGCGGACCTTGCCCGTCTGGATCAGGGTCAGCGCCTCGAACAGCTCGTCGAGCGTACCGAAGCCGCCCGGCATGATCACGAAGGCGTCGGCGTATTTGACGAACATCACCTTGCGGGCGAAGAAGTAGCGGAACTCGACCCCCAGGTCCACGTAGGCATTGAGGCCCTGCTCGTTCGGCAACTCGATGTTGCAGCCGACCGATAGACCGCCTCCTTCCTGGCATCCCCGGTTGGCTGCCTCCATCATCCCCGGGCCGCCACCGGTGATCACCGCGTAGCCTGCCAGAGCTATGCGCCGGGCAATCGTCCGTGCCAGCTCATATAGCGGATCCTGCGGCGATGTCCGGGCTGAGCCGAAGATCGTCACGGCCGGTCCCACCCTGGCCATCGCGTCGAAGCCATCGACGAATTCGGACAGGATCCGGAGCGCTCGCCACGGGTCGGTATCCAGGAACGCCGCGCTGACGTGTCGCTCCAGGAGTTTTTCATCCTCGGTCGCCGTTGCGTTTCCCTGGAGCATCTGAGTCGCTTTCGGCGTGACCGTCAGGCGACCCGACCGATGGGCGGAGCATCGATTCCTTGCCATCGCGTTAGGATGCCACCAAGGAGGTGCACATGGGCGTTCGCTGGATTGGGGCAGCCGGGTTGGCCGCGGTCGGACTGGTCTGGATCGGCCAGGGGTTAGGGCTCCTGCGCGGTGCGAGCCCGATGATCGATGACATTCGCTGGGCCATCGCGGGCGCGGTCCTGCTGGTGGGGGCCACGATCATCGGCTGGCTCGCCCTCCGGGACCGGTCGAAGGCTTGAGCCAGGCGGCCCAGGTCGCTTCAGCAGGCCCAGCCGTGAACGCGTTTCCGTGACGGACGAGCGGAAGCTTGAGCAGCCGCGCATCCGCGATCAACCTTGTCGTCATGCCGGTCACGTCGGTCGAGAGCCAGACAAGACCCCCCTCCCGGTACGAACGACTCTCCGTGTCCACCAAGGCCGCAAGCCCCAGCCGCTCGACGAACCGGCGCAGCTCGCCCGCCGCGATCGGACGCTTTCCAAGGTCCGAGTAGTGCACGACAACCCGTCGCTCGCGAAAGAAGCGCAGGGCGGCGCGGGTCGCTGGTGAGTCATCCGTCCCGAACACCTGAATGTCGGGCATCTTCTTCGTCGGGACCTTGCCGAGGGGCGCGGGCATGGGCACAAGCCTAGCGCCGGCGCGGCGGTGGAGCACACCGGGGACGAGCCGCGCGACGCGCCACGGAGGCGCGGCCGAGCGGGGTACCATCGCCCGCACAGGAGGTGCCCCGAGTGACAGTCTGGTTCACGGTCGAGCTCGACGATCGCCCGGGGTCCCTCGCGCGCGTCGCAGCCGCGCTCGGCGAGCGCGGGGTCAACATCACGGGCATCGTCGGCGTCGCCGAGGACACCGACGGCGCGCTCATGCTCACCACCTCCGACGCCGCCGCGACCCGCGATACCTTCACCGCTCTCGCCCTCGCCTTCGAGGAGCACTACCCAACCGGCGGCCTGGAGCCGGGCAGCCTTTCGGTCAACGACCTCCGACCGGGCGCG
>JANPDO010000333.1:0-2447 GCA_031431535.1 Chloroflexota bacterium | reverse complement strand
CCAGGCCCGCCAGTGGTGGGCCGTGGCGATCCCGCTCGTGACGTCGATTCCGCTGCTGGCGATCACGCCGCCGGTGGCCTACCCCATCGTGTTCTTCGTCTGTTTGATCGCACCGCTGCTCGTGCGCGCCTCCGGTCCCATCACGTCACAGGGCGCTGAGGCATCGCCTTGAAGACGGGCCCCGACCGCCCGTTGGTTGTGGGACTGGGAGTCGTTGCCGTTTCGGCCCTGCTTTACTGGCTGGCCGCACGCGACTTCGACGCGAGGCGCGGTGACTTGTTCTACCTTGCCGAGGCGTTCCTTGAGGGTCGCACGTGGCTGAACTTCCAGCCAGGGCCGTACGATGTCATCGTTGCGGGGGATCGGTTCTACGTGCCGTTCGCGCCGTTTCCGGCCATCGCGCTGATGCCGATCGTGGCGGTCCTTGGGGCCGTGGGAGCCGACCGGGTCGAGTCCGGGATCAACGCCCTGCTGGCAGCCGGCGGGGTGGGCCTGTGCTGGATGCTGCTGGGGCGGATCGGGGTCCAGCGCCTCGTTGATCGATTTGCGCTGACCGTTCTGTTCGGGTTCTCCACCCAGATCCTGTGGGTCACCACCCGCGGGGGGGTCTGGCACACGGGCCACCTGATCGCCACGATTCTGACGTTCACGTGCCTGATCGAGCTGTGGGGGCAGCGGCGAGCCTGGCTGATCGGGCTTGCTGCGGGAGCCGCGTTTCTGACCCGGGCCCCGCTGGCATTCGCGCTGCCGTTCTATGCCCTGATGGTCGTAGATGGCTGGATGCCGGGCGTTCTTCCGTGGCGACGCTGGGGGTGGCTCGCTCTGGGCGTCCTCCCGTCGGTTGCGTTCTTCTTCGTGTACAACCTGGTCCGGTTCGGCTCGCCGCTCGAATCCGGGTACGCCCTGGCGACGCTCCCACCCTGGCTGGAGGTCCAGCGAGATCGCGGCCTCTTCTCCCTAACGCACCTGACCAACAATCTCGATTACTTCCTGGTGCACCTGCCGTTCCCGGTGGCGGAGTTCCCGTTCCTGCGGCCGGACGGTCTCGGGCTGTCCGTCCTGATCACCAGCCCCGGGTTGCTGTTTGCCGTCCGAGCCGACTGGCGCGAGATCCGAACATGGCGACTGCTTGGGGCTGCTGCCATCGTCCTGATCCCCTCGCTGCTCTACTACGGCGGCGGCTGGCTCCAGTACGGCTACCGCTATTTCCTCGATTCGGTCCCGTTCGTGCTTGCCCTGTGCGGGCTGGCCGCCGTCCGGGAGGGTCGAATCGGTCGTGGCTGGATCGTCCTCATCGGGCTCGGGACGATCGTGATGGCGTTTGGGGTCTACTGGTCAGGCAAGGTCTGACCCGTCGCGCATTGCCCCGCGCTATCCTCGATCTGTGACCATCCCCCGTGGCAAATGGGATCTCCGTAGGTGGGACCTCCGACCGATCTGGATTGGCATGACGGTGATCATCCTGATCGGCTTGGTGTTCGAGTCGATCGCGCTCTTCCGGATCATCGATGATCAGTCGGCCGTCGGGGTGGATTACCAGTACTACGTCGACGTGGCCCGTCGCTGGGTGGATACCGGCGTCTACTACACAGATCGACAGCTCACTGGTCCGTATCAGACGCAGACGCTCGTCGACAACCTGTACCCGCCACACGCGCTCTACCTGTTTCTTCCGTTCTTGATCCTTCCGGGCGTGCTGTGGTGGCTCCTTCCTCTCGGAACCATGGCCTACGTCGTGACATGGACCCGACCGCAGCCATTGGGATTGGCCGCTATTGCCATGTTGCTGCTGTTTCCCAAGAGCCCCAACCTGATCATCTACGGCAATACGGACATGTGGGTGGGCGCGGCCATCGCGGCGGGCGTCCGCTGGGGCTGGCCCGCCGTAGCGGTTTCGTTCAAGCCTTCGGTGATCTTCTTTTGTGCCCTTGGCATCAGGACGCAACGATGGTGGATCGCAGCCTTTGCCGTAGGGGTCGTCAGCTTGCCGTTCGCGGCACTGTGGTTCTTGTACCCCACCGTTCTTGACAATTCGAGCTCCAATCCCTGGTACTCGTTCGGGGACATCCCGTTTCTCCTTGTCCCGATTGCTGCCTGGCTATTCTCGTCCCGGCGGGGCGGCACCCCGATGGTGCGTTGGGCCGCGCAGCTGCTTGGCTCGCGCCGAAGATGAGATTGCCCGTACGGTGACGAGCCGCCACCTTGTATTTGGCATCTTCGTCCTGTCCGGGGCGGGCGGCCTGATCGATGAGATTGTCTGGTCGCGCCAGTTGGTCCTCGTGTTCGGGAATACGACGCAGGCCGTCTCGGCGATCCTGACGGGATTCTTTGGCGGGATCGCGATCGGGAGCGTCGTCGGCGGCCGAATCGCCGATCGGGTTCGCGTGCCGCTTCGCATGTACGGGCTGATGGAGCTCGGCCTGGTCGTCGTGGTCCTGGTGACCCCG
>JANPDO010000332.1:0-3413 GCA_031431535.1 Chloroflexota bacterium | reverse complement strand
GATCCCGACGGCGGCAATCGCCTCCGCGATGCCCGCGAGTTCGGTGACGCTGGTCCCGAGGCCGGAGCCGCCGCCGGCCGAATTCTCGAGGACGACCATTGGCGCGTCGGGATGGTCATCCACCTCAGCAAGGACAAGGGCGAGCCCACGCGCCAATCTCGCCGTGCCCGCCTCCACGGTTGAACCCCGATGCGATCCGATGTGGACGTTCATGAATCGCGCCGCAAACCCCGGAGCCGCCCGCAGGTCCGTCGCCAGCACGCTCACCGAGCGTCCGAAGAAGTCCTCATCCGTACCCGCCAGATTGACCAGATATGGTGCATGGATCGCCACGGGCCAGATGTCGAGGGCAACCAGCCGCTCGCGGAAGGCGGGCAACTCGTGCGGTGGTTCTGCCCGTCTGCGCCATGCCGTCGGGTTGTCGGCAAAGATCTGGAGCGCGGTCGCGCCGATCTGGTGGGCTCGCTCGACCGCCCTGACCATGCCGCCACCAAGGGACAGGTGGGCACCGATTCGTCGATCGGGGGAAGGCATCAGTGGCATCGTACGATGCCGCCGGCCGTCGCTGCGAACTCGCGCCGACCGTGCCGTTTCCTGGCTCGATCAGCCTCGGCTCGATCAGCCTCGGCTCGGTCAGCCGGTCTGACGTGCCGAACCCCGGGTGTAACCGCCTGCAACGACGGGCTCGATCACGCCGTAATCGCCGTCGTCTCGCCGGTAGACAATGGCGACTCGCTCAGTCTCCGCGCTGACGTATACGAAGAACCGATGCCCGAGCTCCTCCATCTGGCTGATGGCGTCCTCCTCGAACATCGGCTCGATGGCAAAGCGCTTGGTCTTCACGATCTTCGACGGGCGGGCCGGTCCCGGGGAACCATCGGCAATGCGTTGCAGGATCTGCTTTTCCTCGACGGGACGGGCTCGCAACCGAGGCTTCTCGCGATGGTCGACGGCGCGTCGCTCAAGCTTGTCGACGACCTCGTCCAGCGCGGCCTGGTAGCTTGCCCCGGCGGCATGGCTGCGCACGACCTGCCCGTCGATCACGAGGGTGACCTCGGCGATATGGGCGTCGGCCGCGCTGCGGTGCTGCTCGATCGCGAGTTCGACGATGGCATCGGAGCTGTCGTCGAGCATCCGTTCGAGCCGCCGGAGCTTGCGTTCTGCATAGTCGCGAACGCGATCGGGCACGTCGACGTTCTTGCCCCTGACGATCGTCCTCACGTGGCACCTCCCTGTTGGTCGGCCCTCGATGGCCCGAGTATAGACATGGCACGTTGGACGGACCGGTCAGGTCAGCGTTCCCTGGCAACCGTAATCGCCGAGACGCCGAGGGCGCCGGCGGCCTCCAGGGCGAGCCCGCACGCGGCTAGCGTCGCGCCGGTGGTCACGACATCGTCGATGAGCAGGATCCAGCGCCCGGGTACGGCGGACGCGGCGCCCGCTGACCGGCCCCGCAGACCGGACTGACCGGGCACCCCAAACGCGCCGCTGACATTGGCCTGCCGCTGCTCGCGACCGAGTTCGAACTGCGCCGTGGTCGATCGAACCCGCTGGAGAGCTCGCACGAACGGTATTCCGAGTTCCCGTGCCGTCACCTCCGCGATGAGGGCTGCCTGGTCGTAGCCCCGCTGTCGCTCGCGGTCGGAGTGCACCGGGACCGGGACGATGACCGCTGCCCCCTGGCCGACCCGTGCCCAGCGTCGGGCCACCGCCCGGCCGAGGGGCAGCGCCAGCCTCCGCTCGCCCGAGTACTTCAACGCGTGCAATGCCGCTCGCACCGGGCCGTTGAACGGCGCGCACCATTCCAGCTGGAGTAGCGGCGCTGGCAGGTCAGCCGGAAGCCCGATGGGGGTCCCGCCGGGGAGCGCCAGACGCGCATCAAGGGCGGGTTCGCACGCCGGGCACAGCGGTTCGCCCTCGCGCCCGCAGCCGGCGCAGACGGCCGGAAACGCCAGGTCCAGGGCCATCGAGGCGGCGCCGGAAAGGCCTCGGACGATCGTCACGCTGCCATGATGCCCGGGCGCCCTTTACCGCCACATATCGGGCGGGCGCGAGGGCGCCCCTAACCGCCACATATCGGGCGTGCGCGGCTGCCCGGAATCCCAGCGCTCAGCCGGGCGCGCGCTCCAGCAGGATCCGGTCACCAACGGCCGTCGCGCTCCCCCGGATCGTGCCGACCGGCAGCTCCAGCACCCCGTAGGCGCCACGCACCAGCGGCACCAGGCCGACCCATGCCCGCAGACCCTCGTGCGTGGACAGCACTGGATACTCTCCGGCACCAGCCCCAGGGGGGAGTGCCCGGCCCAGGAACACGGCATCGATCGGGAAGCGCATGAACATCATGTGGATCCCATTCGAGCCGGGCAGCCATAGACCCCCGCCAGCATCAAGTGAGGCCCGGCCCATCAGGCCCATGAACCGGCCCCACAGCCCCGCGGCCTCCTCCAGCCTCGAGGCGAGGACGGTATCGCGAGTCACGTTGCCAGCCGACAGGCGCGGCCGAGCGGTCACGACGCGGTCCCGCGCACCCGCCATGTGCGCTCCGGGCTACAGGTTGAGCGCGATGAGGATCAGCGCCGGGCCCAAGATGACGATGAACAGCGATGGGAAGATGCAACCCACCAGCGGGAAGAGCATCTTGATCGGCGCCTTGGCGGCCTGTTCCTCGGCGCGCTGGCGGCGCTCGATCCGGAGCTGCTCGGATTGGACCTGGAGCACCTTGGAGATCGATACGCCCAACTGCTCGGCCTGGATGATCGCGCCGATGAAGTTGGTCAGTGGCCCGACCTCCGTCCGGGAGACGATGTCGCGCAGGGCCTCACGCCGCTGCTTGCCCACCCGGACCTCCGCGAGTGCGCGCCGGAACTCATCCGACAGCGGACCCGCCAGCTTTTCTACCACCTTGCCGAGTGCCGCATCAAAGCCGAGCCCGGCGCGGACGGAGATGGTGAGGAGGTCAAGAGCGTCAGGGATCATCAGCAGGATGGCGTGCTGGCGCTTCTTGACCCTGCCCCCCAGCCAGAACTCCGGGATCGTGTAGCCGAACAGCGCGCCAACGAGGCCCATCAACGCCCCGATGGCAAACGGGAACCCGAGCACCCCGACGATCGCGAACAGGAAGAAGAAGAGGATGCCGCCGATGATCGTCCCGATCGCCTTGATCCCCAGCCAGTCCGCAACACGTAGATCGCCCGGGTTGCCGGCCAGCGCCAGGCGCTTCTCGGTCCGGTCCGTGAACGACGAGCTGGTCAGCCGTGACAACGATCCCGACAGCCGGCCCGCCAGCGGGCGCAGGGTGCGCTCGACGAACGGTGCCTGGAGCTCGAGTTCCTCGAGGTTCTTCGCCTGCATCGTGCCGAGTTGGGTCAGCCGGGCCTGGACCGGGTCCACCGGGCCGCTGCCGATGAACCCGA
>JANPDO010000331.1:0-8925 GCA_031431535.1 Chloroflexota bacterium | reverse complement strand
GTCCCGATCTACGCCACGACGAGCTACGTATTCAATGACGCCGACCATGCCGCCCGCCTGTTCGGGCTCCAGGAGTTCGGCAACATCTACACCCGGATCATGAATCCCACGAACGACGTGTTCGAGCAGCGGATCGCCGCGCTCGAGGGCGGCGTCGCGGCGCTTGCGGTCAGCTCCGGGCAGGCCGCCGAGACCCTCTCGATCCTCAACCTGGCCCGAGCCGGCGACAACATCG
This sequence comes from Chloroflexota bacterium, assembly GCA_031431535.1. Taxonomy (GTDB): domain Bacteria; phylum Chloroflexota; class Limnocylindria; order Limnocylindrales; family CSP1-4; genus SPCO01. Next base: position 8,690 of record JANPDO010000331.1, on the reverse strand, counting down.
TGTCGTCGTCGTCGATCAACGGCGGGACGTACAACCTGTTCCAGCACACGATGCCGAAGATCGGGATCACGACGACGTTCGTCGACGGGTCCGATCCGTCGGCGTTCGGACGGGCGATCAACGAGAACACCAAGGCCGTCTTCCTCGAGCTGATCGGCAATCCCCGGCTCGATGTCCACGACCTTGCCTCGATCGCCGACGTGGCCCACGCCCGGGGCGTGCCGGTCATCGTCGACAACACCTTCGCGCCGCTCCTCGCCCAGCCGATCAAGCACGGCGCGGACATCGTCATCCACTCGGCGACGAAGTGGATCGGCGGCCACGGGACCGCGATCGGCGGCGTCGTCGTGGACGGCGGCACGTTCGACTGGGCGGGTTCCGAGCGGTTCAAGCAGGACTTCGTCGATCCCGATCCGTCGTACCACGGGATCAGCTACAGCGCGGCGTTCGGCAACCTCGCCTTCATCCTGAAGCTCCGCGTCCAGGGCCTGCGCGACATCGGCGCCGCGCTCAGCCCGTTCAACGCGTTTCTGTTCCTCCAGGGTCTTGAGACGCTGCCGCTGCGGATCACCCGCCACAGCGAGAACGCCCTCGCGGTCGCCCGCTGGCTGGAGAAGCGCGACGACGTCACATGGGTCAGCTACCCGGGCCTGCCGTCGCATCCGTCGTACAACCTGGCCAAGCGGTATCTGACCGGTGGATTCGGTGGGATCGTCACCTTCGGCGTCAAGGGTGGGGTCGAGGCTGGCCGTCGGCTCATCGACAACGTCCAGATCTTCAGCCTGCTGGCAAATGTCGGCGACGCCAAGTCGCTGATCATCCATCCGGCCTCCACGACCCACTCGCAACTCGACCCCGAGGAGCAGGTCCTGACCGGGACAACACCTGACCTGATCCGGTTGTCGGTGGGCCTTGAGCACATCGACGACCTCATCGCGGACCTTGAACAGGCGCTTGCGGCCGCCACGTCCGACAGCGCCGCCGAGGGGACCCTCGTCGGCGCGGCCGGGTGACACTGCGGGCCCCGACGACGCAATCGATGATGCCGGCCGGTCTCCCGACGGGGACCGGCCGGCTCGAAACCGCGTCGCTGGGGCCATTCACCCTCGCGAGCGGGGTCACCCTGCCCGAACTGACCATTGCCTACCGTCATGACGGTCCGTCTCCAGGAGCGGCGCCACAGGTCCTGGTGGTCCACGCCCTCACCGGTTCGGCCGATGCTGCCGGGGACTGGTGGGAGCCACTGATCGGCGAGGGCCGGGCACTGGACACCCGACGGTTCGGCATTCTGTGCGCCAACCTGCTCGGCGGCCGCTACGGGACGACAGGGCCGACGTCCCCCGATCCCCGGACCGGCCAGCCGTACGGCGACGCCTTTCCCGCCGTCACGATCGTCGACCAGGCGGCGGCCCAGTGGGCGCTGCTCGACGCGCTGGGGGTTACAGAGCTAGCCCTCGCAACGGGTGGTTCGCTCGGCGGCATGGTCGCCCTCGAGGTCGCGCTGGCGCGGCCGGCGGCCGTTCGTCGTGTGGCCCCCATCGCCGCCCCCGCCTCGATCGGACCACTGGCCATCGCCTGGAACCACCTCCAGGTCCAGCTCATCGAACAGCTCGGCATCGAGGGCCTCTCGCTCGCCCGCCAGCTCGCCATGACCACCTAACGCAGCGAGATGGACTTCGCACAGCGCTTCGCGGGCTCGCTTGCGGCCGACGGACGACCGTCGGTCGTCAGCTACCTGGACTACCAGGGCGACAAACTCGTCGACCGCTTTGACCCGGCAACCTACCGGATCCTCGTCGACGCCATGGACAGCCACGACATCGGGCGCACACACAACGGCGTCGACGGCGCGGTCCACCGGCTCGCGCACGGTGGTGTCCGCCTTACGGGGATCGGCATCGAGGGCGACATCCTGTACGGCCCGCGCCAGGTACAGGCGCTCGTCGATGCCGCGTCGGCGGCCGGAATGGCGGCCACCTATCGCGAGATCACCTCGACCAAGGGCCACGACGCCTTCCTCGTCGAATGGGACCAGCTGACGGTGCTGCTCCGGGAGGCGCTCCTCCGCTGAGGGGTCGCTTCCCGGCTCCGAAGCTCACGGTTTCGGGGTGCTTCCTGCCACGGGTGCAGCACCTGCACCTTCGATGCCGATTCGGGACTAGACCGACAGGCCGTTGCCGGCCCGCATTCAACCCACCGGGTCGTTCGAGGCGACGCCGACGACGTGCCCTTGAGGATCGGCGAACAACCCGAAAGTCACGCCTGGAACGCTCGTCGCCGGCTGCACGATCGTGCCACCGAGTTCGACTGCCTTGGCCAGCGAGGCCGCGACGTCAGCCACGCCAGCAAACACGGTGACCATCGGCTTTCCGCCCTGCGTAGGGCTGATCCCACCGGGGATCGTGCCTGTCGGAACGCCGCTGTCGACGTAGGTGTAGTCGGGGAACCCGCCGGCCGGGTAGGTCCAGCCGAACAGCGTTGCGTAGAACGCCCGAGTGGCGTCGGGGTCTTCCGAACGAATCTCAAAGTGCACGATCGGGTTGCCCATGATGTCCCTCCTTGCGGCCGGCCTCGGCGAGGCGTCATTCAACTGACGAACGAGTGGCCCGGGATTCGACATCTGACCAAGCAGGCAATGTCGATAGCATCCTCAGCGTCATGGCGTTGCTGAGGGCTCGGGCGACACCGACGGCTCCGGCTCGGGCGTCGGGCTCGGCTGCGCAGATGGGCTCGGGTCACCAGAAGGAGTCGGCTCCACTGACGGGCTCGGTTCGCCGGGTGACTCGCTCGGTTCTCCCGAAGGCGAGACGCTCGGAGACGCCGAGACGGCTGGGCTCGGCCGGGGCGCCGGTCGACATCCGGCGACACCGCTCCCAACAGCTGGCCCCGGGCTGGCTGACGGCCCCGAGCCTGATCCCGGTTTCACCACCGCGTACTCCGCGGCTGGCGACTGGCCGTCGACTGGGAACAGCGCGGCGGCCAGGGCGCGAATGGCCGGAACGTCCGGGATCTGGATGGACCCCCGAACATCAAATCCGGACCTGACAAGCGGATGGTTGACCACGGCTCGATAGGTCTGCTCGCGCCCAATCTCACTGGCCACCTCTGCCAAGTCAGGCAGCAATTCGCGCGGCAGGTTCGTCATCACCGTCTGGCCGATGGCCTGGAGCAGGCCGATCGGATCGTTCAGGAATCCGCCGCCCACGATTGAGTCGCGGATCCCGGAGATGACTTCCTGCTGACGAGCGGCGCGAGTGAAGTCGCTCTCGCCTGATGCCTTGCGAACGCGCGCGTACGCCAGCGCCTGTTGGCCGTCGAGATGATGCCGCCCGGCGGTGATCGAGAAGCCGCGGGTGAAGCCGTACTCGTCGTAGCTCGGGTCGCAGAAGGCGCGCGCGACATTGACATCCACGCCGCCCAGGACGTTCACGACCCGGACGAAGCCGCCGAGATCGACCTTGGCGTAGTAGTCGATCGGCACGTTGGCCAGGGTCCCGAGCGCATCCATCAGGACATCGAACCCGGTCCCGTCCGAACCGGGAAACTGTTCCTGGTTGCGCCGCGCATAGGAGACCAGCGAATTGATCTTGTCGCGGAACTGGCGACCGTCAGACATCGGCACATCCACCATGTCCCGAGGGATGGACAGCATGGAGACGGTCCGGGTGGTGCGGTCGAGCGAGATCACGATCATCGTGTCGGTCAGGTACGTGTTGCGCGCGACGCCAGCGTCCACGCCGATGATCAGACCCGTTATTCGATCACCTGTCGGGCTCAGCGACGGGGTCGTCGACGGGCTCGGCGGGACGGTCGTGAGGAAGCTCGGGTCCGGTTGGGGCTCGGCGGATGGTACGGCAGCAACAGCTCCGGGTTCGACGAAGATCTGGTCGGCCGCTTCGCGAGCGATCTCGGTCGCGTAGGCAACGTAGGCCTGCGGAGCGATCACGAACGCGAGCAGGAGCGCGATCGGCAGGAAATCCCGCCGGCCGACTCTTGGGAGGGCCGGGTCGAACAGGCTGGAGCCGACGGCAATCAACCTTGAGGCGAGAAGGAGGCCCTGCGCGCCGAGCAGGCCCCAGATGGCTTCTGTCGAGAGCAGGGTGGCCACAAGCCGCGGCCCCGACGTGGTGGCGACGATCCAGACGGCGGCCGCCCCCATCACCACGAGCGGCGCGACGAACAGCAGCGCTCGCCATCGGCGACCGACGACGAGGTGGCCGAGACCCGGAATAAGCGCATCGAGGATTGCCGGGAGATAGCGCGAGCGCGGCTTCAGAGGCTCATCGGTCGCGCCATGCAACGTCGCCGGACGCCCGACGAGCAGCTCGGTATCGGCGGTGTCGAGGTCGGGCTGCTGCTCCGTCGGTTCCGGCGGTGATGGCACGGGCGGCAGGGTAGCAGAGGCCGGTTCGCTGAGCGTCGCCGTGCGTGGGCATCAAACTCTGATGATCCTGGCCCGTCTCGGGCGCGCGTTCGAGGCTGATCAGGGGGTCGACGGACTTACGGCGCTGGCGGTCCGCGGATGGATCGTCGAACTATAGGCCACGCGCTTGACGCTCTAGTGCACCATCCTCTCGTGCCGACCGAAGACTTGCCGACCGGAATTGTCACCTTTCTGTTCACCGACATCGAGGGACACACACGGATCCTCGAGCGGCTCGGCGAGCGATACGCCGCCATCAAGGAGCGGCACGATGCCACCGTCAGATCCGCGATTGCCTCGGGCGGGGGACGGGAGGTCAGCACCGAGGGCGATTCCTTCTTCGCTGTGTTTCCGATGCCGACGGGGGCCATTCACGCCGCGGCGACGATTCAGCGCCAGCTGGCGACAAGCCGGTGGCCCGACGGCGCCATCGTCCGCGACCGCATCGGTGTCCATACCGGCGAGGGCAAGCTGAGCGGCGACACCTATCTCGGCCTGGACGTGAACCGCGCGGCCCGAATCGCCGCCGCAGCGCACGGTGGCCAGGTCCTGCTGTCCGATGCCACCCGGGCGCTGGTCGAGCGCAGCCTGCCGCCTGGAACGCGCCTGCGAGATCTGGGCCAGCACCGCTTGAAGGACATCTCCGACGCCGAGCGGCTCCATCAATTGGTGCTCGAGGGTATGGAGCAGGACTTCCCGCAGCCCCGCACTCTCGACGCACGCCCAACCAACCTGCCGGCGCAGATCACTCGGTTCATCGGCCGTCACGACGAGGTCGCCCGTGTCCGTGAGCTTCTGACGGACAGGCGCCTCGTGACGCTGACCGGGCCGGGCGGCACAGGCAAGACCAGACTCGGCCTGCAGGTGGCGACCGAGACCCTCCTGGACCACCATGACGGGGCGTTCTTCGTCGACCTGTCTCCGCTGACTGACCCCGGACTCGTGGCTGCGGAGATCGCAAGCACCCTTGCAATACGCCCCCAGAGCGGCAGGCCCGAGATCGAAACCGTTTCAGACCATCTGCGCGACAAAGACGTTCTGCTGTTGCTGGACAACTTCGAGCAGGTGATCGAGGCCGGCTCGAGCGTCGTCGAGCCGCTCCTCGGCGCCGCCCGCGGGGTGAGACTCCTAATCACAAGTCGAGTTCCGCTCCATCTGTACGGAGAGCAGGAGTTCCGCGTCCCGCCGCTCGGGCTGGCAACTCCCGAGCGCCTCCCGTCGCTGGCCACGCTCGCACAGATCGAGGCGGTGGCCCTGTTCGTGGAGCGCGCCACGAGCCACAGAGCGGACTTTCGAATGACCGAGGCAAACGCCCGCGCAATTGTGCAGATCACGGTGCGCCTCGACGGCTTGCCCCTCGCCATCGAACTCGCCGCCAGCCGCGTCACGCTCCTCTCCGCAGAGGAGCTGCTCGCGCGGCTGGAGCGGCGTCTTCCACTACTGGCGGCGCAGGAGCGGAACGTGCCAGAACGCCAGCGGACGCTGCGCCGCACCATCGAGTGGAGCTACGAGTTGCTGGACCAGACCGAGCAGCGGCTGTTCGGGCGCATGGCCGTCTTTGCCGGCGGGGCGGACTTCGAAGCCCTCGAAGCCGTGGTCAACCCGAACGGCGAGCTCGGGCTCGACACCCTCGACGGCCTGGCATCGCTAGTGGACAAGAACCTTGCGCGCCGAGTCGACGCCGGTGGCGAGTCGCGGTTCGAGATGCTCGAGACGATCCGGGAGTATGGGCTCGAGCGCCTCGCCCAGTCGGATGAGGCGTTGCTGATCCATCGACGCCACGCAGAGTATTGGACCCGGGTCGGCGAGCGACTCTCCGCTACGCCGCCCGCTCAGCAGTCCGTTTCAACCCGGCGACTGGAACGCGACCACGACAACGTCCGGTCGGCCTTCGCCTGGGCGGTGCAGTCGGGCGATGCGGAAACAGGTCTGGAGCTTGGCGCCGCGCTCCGCGACTTCTGGCGACTCAGCGGGCACGTCAAGGAGGGGCTGCGATGGCTTGCTGAGCTGCTTGAGCTGCCGGGTACCGCAGCGCGCACGCCCCTCCGGGCTCGAGCGCTGACCGCTGCTGCGGATCTTTCCGGCTGGATTGGCGACGCCGCCAACCTGAGCTATGCAGCTGAGGCGGTCGAGCTGTATCGCGAGCTCGGCGATCCTCGCGGGATCCCCGACGCACTCGAGGAGCTTGGTGCGGCGCAGCTCGGTGTCGGTGACCTCGCTGCGGCGCGCGCCAGCCTGGAAGAGGCAAGGCACCTCCACATTGGATTCGGGAATCAGCACAAGGCGGGCGAAACGACGATGGCCTTAGGCGTGGCAGCACTCACCGAGCAGAGGCTCGATCAGGCGAGGGAGCATTTCGAAGGTGCGCTAGCGACGTTTCGGGATCTTGGCGATCCGTACTGGGTAGCCTTTGCCGAGCGGCTGCTCGGGTCGGTCGAGGTGCTTGGAGGGAATTACGAGGCCGGCGAGGAGCGCATCCGCGTCAGCCTGACCATTGCACAGCAACACAACCTCCCGGTCATGATCGCGAGTGACCTCTATTCGCTTGCCTACCTCGCCTTGGTGCGCGGCCAGTACGAGCGCGCCGTGCGACTGATGGGAGCCACCGAAGCGCTTCGCCAGGTTGTCGGCGAGGCGCCGCCGGGGGAAGTGGCCATCATGGGAGACGTGCTAGGAAAGGCCAGCACCTTCCTCGACGAAGTAACCGCGAAGCGCGTGCACGCGGAGGGACGGGCGATGGACCTCGAAGAGGCGGTCGAGTACGCCCTGCGGCCCGAGCGAGCGTGACTCCAACACCCGCGAGCCGGTAGTGGTAGCCGGAAGCTCGCGCCCCCGGGCCGGATCGAAATGGAACGAGACGCGGTTGTCGAGCCCGCAGCGAGTGCCGAAAGCGTGCTCGTGATTTGCTCGCCATCGCGGTCGGCGGCCCGAACAGGGTGATCCCGCGCCGGTCGACGATCGTAGGTCGAGGCCGCTACTCCTGGCGGCCGAAGCTCCAGACGCCAGCCTCCCTTCCTACCGTCGATCTCCTGATCCAGAGTCTACTGCACGAATTTAATCCACCGGCGCTACGAGGAAACGTGGAGCACCCTATTTCGTTCCGACACCGATGTTGAGTGGAGCCGTCAGCACCGCTGGGCCATGACCGCCGGAACGTTCACGGAGCATGCCGTCCAGAACCTGCCGCACGGCGTCTTGCTGCTCACCCGTTAGGTCGCCCACGATCATCGAGCCGATCGGATTGCCGCTCAGCATCCAGTTCCACATCTCCTGCCCTGAGCTGAACTCGACTCTCTCCTCGTGCGTTGTATCCACCATGACGTCCTTGAGGCCAACGTCGATCAGTCGTTGGCGCAATATCTCGGGGTCCGCCACCTGGAACTCCAGCGGCGGGGGGTCGTCAGGCAACCCTTCGAAGTCGAGGACCACGGACTGCAACGCCGCGATAAAGAACTGCAGGGCTTCGAAGTCGGCCGGTGGGCCGTACGCGATCAGCAGGAGACGTCCGCCGGGCTTGGTCACCCGGACCATCTCGCGCAGCGCGAGAGGTTGGTCGGGCACCAACATGACCCCAAATTGCGATCCGCTGACATCGAAGGTGTCGTCTTCGATCTTGAGATCGTGGGCCTCCATGACCCGGCCCTCCGCGTCGGCAAGCCCCTCTGCCCGGACACGGGCTTCGAACCGTTCGATCATCGCGGGGGACCAGTCCGTCGCCAGCACCTTCGCGCCGATGCGCGCGGCCGGCAGACTCAGTCCGCCCGGCCCCGCCGCGACGTCGAGGAACCGCTCGCCCGGCTTGAGGCCCACAAGGCGGAGTGCCTCGTTCGCCAGCGATGCCTCGCCGGGCGCAACGAACTCGTCATAACCCGCCGCGATCGCGTCCCACGCCTCCGGTGGTGCCACTGCATGATCAATGGTCGACAGGGCTTCGTCCTTCTTGGCCATGACTTCCTCTGGCATGTCGTTGCAGACCCGCCTTCGTGGAGGCGCTGTTTGCACGGTACGTGGCGACGGAGGACGCCACATCGGGAGAAATGTCGAAATCGCGGTTGACGCGAATAGGTACTTCTGCGGACCCAGCGTCTAAACGAGATGGTGCTCGTACGCATAGGCCGTCGCTGCCGAGCGGGACGGCTATCCCAGCTTGGTCTACACGCTGCTGACGTGCGTGGCGACCGTCTTTTCGCTGATCACGAGCTCGGACGCGATTGCGCGGTTGGTCCGACCGGTCGCCACCAGCTTCAGTATCTGCACCTCGCGCTCC
>JANPDO010000330.1:0-2553 GCA_031431535.1 Chloroflexota bacterium | reverse complement strand
AGACGGGCGGACCGATCTTCGGGAATCCATACGGTCTAGGCCTCCTGCCGATCAAGCCCGGCTCCGCGGGTGTGGCGCTGCCCGGGACGGAGCCCGCCGTCGTCGGCCCCGACGGCGTGGAACTGCCGATCGGCCAGAAGGGGATCATGGTCCTGCGCCGCCCGTTCCCCGGGCTGATCGCGGAACTGTGGGGCGAGCCGGAACGCTACGGAGCGGACTACTGGTCGCGGATCCCCGGCTCCTACTATGTTGGCGACGCCGCGCATATCGACGAGGACGGCTACGTCTGGTTCGCCGGCCGCGCCGACGAAATCATCAAGATCGCCGCGCACCGCCTCGGGACCATCGAGGTCGAGACCGCCTTCCTCCATCACCCCGCGGTCGCCGAGGCCGGGGTGACCGGGCGCCCGGACGACCTGCGGGGCGAGGTGATCTCGGCATTCATCGTGCTCCGACAGGGCCACGTCTCATCCGAGCAGCTGCGCGGTGAGCTGCTGTCGACGGTTCGTGAAGTGCTCGGTCCGATCGCGGTCATCGGGGAGATCTCGTTCGTGGACATGCTGCCCAAGACCCGCAGCGGCAAGATCATGCGGCGCGTCCTCAAATCGGTTGTGACGGGCGTAGACCCGGGCGACATCACCACGATCGAGGACGAGGGCTCCGTCGAGGAGGCCCGCGAAGGACTCGCCGAATTGCGCGCCGAGCTGGCCGCCCGCCCGGCCTGACGAGGGGCGCCGATGACGGACGCCGGGCCAAGGGCCACGGGCACCGCTGAGGGGCCAAGGGCCAAGGGCCACGGGCTCGGGCCAATGAGCGTGTCCAGATACGTCCGTGACACGAGGCTCGCCCCCCCGCCGCCCCCTGGCCCGATTTCCAATGCCATTGGTCTACCCGACCGTTTCTCAGCCCGGAGCGACCGAGATCTCCAACGAGGTTGGAATGCGCGACCGATCGGGCCGCAAACCTGTCGAGAACACCAACCCGGCTGGAAATCGCGGACCGCAGACGTCGGCAGCTGTCGCTTACACCAACCTGGTTGGAATCTCGGCACCTTCCGCGGGGTCGAGGGCGACGGCCGGCATGCATCGGCGCCGGCTGAAGCCCGGGGCACAGGCTCGGGCCACAGGCTCAGGGCACGGGCCAGCCCGTCGGCTACCATTCCGGGCGATGCCCGTCCCGAGATGCGCCGGCTGCGACCGACCGGTACCGCGATGAGTCGTGCCCCGCTGCGCGTCGCCGTCCTTGGTGCAGGCACCGTCGGGCGCGAGGTCGTCCGCGGCCTGTGCGAGCAGCCGGAGCGGGCGCGTGCCGCCGACGGCTCGCCGCTGGTGCTCGCTGGAGTCGCCTGTCGGAACCTCGTTCGCGCCCGCGAAGGCGGGATCCCGGCGGATTTGCTCACGGATGCGCCAGCCCACCTCGTCGCGGCCCCGGACACGGACATCGTGGTGGAGTTGATCGGCGGTGATGAGCCAGCCCGGACCCTGATCGGGGCGGCACTGGCCGCCGGCAAGCCTGTGGTCACGGCCAACAAGCACGTGATGGCGCACCATGGCCCCGATCTGGAGGCCGTCGCGCGGCGGACCGGGGCGGCGCTTCGATTCGAGGCCGCGGTGGCGGGTGGGATCCCGATTCTTGGGCCACTGGCGTCTGACCTGGCGGCGAACCAGGTGACCAGGGTGCGCGGCATCATCAACGGGACCACGAACTACATCCTGAGCCTGATGGCCCAGGCTGGCCGGCCGTATGCCGAGGTCCTGGCCGATGCACAATCGCGCGGCTATGCGGAGGCGGACCCGGCCGGCGATGTCGAGGGTGACGACGCAGTCAACAAGCTGGTCATCCTGGCCCGGCTGGCGTTCGGTCAGTGGTTGACTCCGGGCTCCGTCGGGCGACGTCCGCCAAGCGTTCGAGGCTTTGGGCTGCCGGGGATCACCGGCGTCACCGATCGCGAATTGGGCGGGGCGGCCACCCTGGGGCTGACGCTCAAGCTCCTGGCGACGGCCACGGCCACGGCCACGGCCACGGCCACCAAGTCCGGGGCGGGCGCGCGTGACATCGCTGCGGCCGTGAGCCCAACCGCCGTCGCGGTGGGCGGTCCGTTCGGACGGACCGACGGCGTGACCAACCGGGTCGAAGTCGAGGCCGAGCCCATCGGGACCGTGGCCTTCTCGGGCCCGGGCGCCGGCGGCGCGGCCACGAGCAGCGCCGTCCTCGGGGACCTGCTCGCCATCGCCCGCGGGCTCTCGTCAACGTGGGCCGGGTTGGCGCCCGCGGTTGGGCCGGCAGTTGCCGCCGCCGACGGTCTTCAATCCGAGCGTCCGTGGTATGCATTCGTTCCCGCTATCCACGGTGACGCCGTGACCACGTTGCGCCGGCCCGAGTTCGCCCGGACCGCGGATCATGCCGGCGGACTTGCGCTCCGCACGGTACCGATGACCGTCGACGCCGCGCGCGCCGCTCTCGCCCCGCTGTTGATCGACCGTGCCGATCTCAACCTCTATCCGATCGATGACTGAGCCGACGGATCGCGCCGACCGTGCCCGCCCGCCGCAG
>JANPDO010000329.1:0-9304 GCA_031431535.1 Chloroflexota bacterium | reverse complement strand
CCCATTTCCCGCTCCGCATGGAGCGATAGGCGGCGTCGATGATCGCGTTGACCGCGAACCCGTCGCGGAACGTCTCGCGCGGCGTCGCGCCGTCGCGGAACGACTCCACGACATGGCGCATCATCGCGTCGTGGCCATGGGCATATGGCTCGTCCGGCACGGGAAAGACCCAGCCGGTGTCGGCATCGACCTTCTCGCCGATGTAGCCAGCAGGCCGCTCGATGAACGCACGGAGCATCGTCGAGCTGATGTCCTCCACGATCCGCCCGGCGTCGCCGTAGGCCTCGAATCGGTTCTCGAGCCCGCCCTTCGAAGACCACGAAACGTCCATGGTCGCGACTCGGTCGTCCGCGAACCGGACGAGCATCACCGCGTTGTCCTCACCCGTGGTTCGGTCGCCGTGGACGAGGGTGGCGCCCCACGCGAACACATCCCGCACCGCCACGTCCTTGCCGAACAGGTAGCGGGCCGCCTCGGCGCCGTGCGAGGCCATGTCCAGGAGCGCGCCGCCCCCCGCCAGCTCGGCATCCCAGAAGTGCGGGGCGTGCGGACCGCTGTGGCCCTCGCGCGCCCGGAAGGTGGTCAGCCGACCGATCGCGCCTGCCTCGATCATCTCGCGCATCCGAACGGTCTCGCTGGTGAAGACGACGTTTTCCAGGTACGCGTTGAAGACCCCGGCCTCGTCGACCAGGCGGAGCATCTCGCCGGCCTCGATCGCGTTGCGGCCCAGCGGTTTGGTGCACGCCACGGCCTTGCCGTGCCCGGCGGCGATCCGGACAGCCTCGAGATGGAGGTGGTTCGGCAGGGACACGACGACCAGGTCGACGTCGCGATCGGCACACACGCCCTCGATCGAGTCGTACGGTCGACTGCCAAAGCGTCGGGCGAACGCCTCACGCCGCTCGGGCCCCGCGCTGTAGTTCGCGACCACCCGGGCGTCAGCGACGTAGCGCAGGCCGAGCGTGTGGAACTCGCCGATGAACCCGGATCCGAGCATGCCGACGCGCACCTCTCGGGTCGAGGGCATCAGTAGCCACCCTCGCTCGAACCGGTGATCGCCGCGGTGGGCGCCATGCCCGTCTTTCGGGCGCGGAAGTCATCGATGATCGCGGCCGTCGCAGTCGCGCCGACCCGCGTCACGCCCAGGGCCATGACCTCCAGCAGGGCATCGAGCGTCCGGACGCCGCCGGCCGCCTTGACCCGCACGTGCGGCGAGGTGTTCGCCCGCATCAGGCGCAGGTCGTCGTGCGTCGCGCCGGTCGGGGCGAAGCCCGTCGAGGTCTTCACATAGTCGGCGCCGGCGGCCTCGGCCAGGCGGCAGGCCCGGATCTTCTCGTCGTCCGTCAGGTAGGCATTCTCGAAGATGACTTTCACGATCGCGCCAGCCGCATGGGCGACGTCCACGATCGCCTTGATGTCGGCGCCGACGTCGGCGTCCCGGCCGGCCTTGAGCGCCCCGATCTGGATGACCATGTCCAACTCGGTGGCGCCATCGGCCAGGGCGCGCTGGGCTTCGAAGACCTTGGTGGCGGTCAGGTGGTTGCCATGCGGAAATCCGATGGTCGTTCCGACCGCGACGTCGGTGCCGGCCAGGATGGCCCGGGCGCGAAGGACGTCGGCCGGGCGGACACACACGGATGCGACATTGTAGCGAGCCGCCAGCCGGCACCCGTCCTCGACAAAGGCGTCGTCCAGCTCGGGGCGCAGGAGCGAATGATCGATCGTCTTGGCGATGTCATGGTCGGTCAGTCCATCGATGCTCAGGGTCATGTCGCTCACTTGATGTACGGACGCAGGACGTCGCGGGCCAGCAGGAAGCCGCGCTTGATGAGCTCGTCTGTCTTCTCGAAGTCGCGGTCCTCGTGTTCGATGATCACGTCCCCGTCGAAGCCGGCCCGCCACAGCGCGGCGAACAACGGAGCCCACTCGACATCGCCGAGACCCGGCAGCCGCGGCACCTGCCAGCCGATGCCCTGGCTGAAGACTCCGCGCTCATACAGGCCCTCGCGGTCGATCATCAGGTCCTTGGCCTGGACGTGGAGGATGTGCGAACCGAACTCGCGGATGAACCGCTGAATGTCGATCATCTGGAGGACCAGGTGCGACGGGTCGAAGTTGAGCCCGATCGTGCCACCCCACTGCTCCAGGATCCGGCGCCAGATGCGGGGCGTGGTCGCGAGGTTGTGCCCGCCCGGCCACTCGTCGTGGCTGAACAGCATCGGGCAGTTCTCAATGGTCAGCTTGCGACCATGGTCCCGGGCGAACGCGACAATATCGGGCCAGACGCGCAGCGCCTCGTCCCAATTGGCGTCCTGGTGCTTCGAGCCGTCTGCGCCCATAAACGTGTTGACGAGCGGGACATCCATCTTCTCCGCCGCGGCGATCACCAGCTTGAGATGACCGATCACCTCGGTGCGATGCGCGAGATCCGGGTGGAGTGGGTTGGGGTAGTAGCCGAGCCCTGAGATCGTCAGGCCTGCCGCCTCGATCTGGGCCCGCAGATCCGCGGCCTGACCGGCCGACAGGTTGGCCACATCGATGTGGGAGGTGCCGGCATACCGGCGGGTCGGCCCGGCGGCCCGCGGCCAGCAGGCAATCTCGATGGCTTCCAAGCCGTTGGCGGCGGTCCACTCGACGACCTCGCGCAACGGGGTCCCCGAAAAGGGAGCCGTCAGGAGCCCAAGCTTCATGGTCGCGCCTCCGAATGAACCGGAACGCTCGAATTCGGCAGTTCGCTGCGATCGACATCGACCCAGCGCCCCAGCCGGGCACTTAGGGCAATCGCCTCGCCAACGAGCATCTCGTCGTGGCCATCCGCGAAGGTGGCGTACGGCGGCCGACCAGCCGGGCGACCCGTCACGACGTCGGCGTAGATGGCCCGGAACAGTGCCCCGAAGGTGTCACCGAACCCTTCGACATGGCCGCCGGGCAGGGCAGAGGCTGCGCGTCCCGCGACGCCCATCAATGCGGGATTTCGCAACAGGATTTCGTTGGGCTTCTCGCGATGCCCCAGCCAGAGGTGGTCCGGCGCCTCCGAATCCCAGGCCGCCGAGCCCTTGGAGCCGTCGATCTCCCACTGGAGCGAGTTCTTGCGCCCGGCACTGATCTGGGACACTGCCACGGAGCCCCGCGCTCCGTTGGCGAAGCGCAGCAGGATCGTGGCGACATCCTCGGTGTGCATCTCACGCTCGATCGTGTCCTCGCTTCGATCCGTGGAAAACGTTTCGACTGGGCCGCGTGGCTGGGCCCGTAAGGGGATGAATGTCGCGAGGTCAGCCATGACCGCCGCGATCGGCTCACCCGTCAGGAACGTCGCCAGATCCAGCCAGTGGGAACCGATGTCGCCTACGGCGCGGAGCGAGCCACCCTGATCCGGGTCGAGGCGCCAGTTCCAATCCGTCCCGAGATGGAGCCAGTCCTGGAAGTAGTGTCCGGTCACGAACCGGACATCGCCGAGCTGGCCATCTGCCACCTGTTCGCGGACGTGCTGATGGAGCGGGTAGAAGCGGATGTTGAAGTTGACCGCGTTGATCAGCCCGCTTCGCTCGGCCTGCTGGACGAGCGAAGCCGACTCCGCGGCGGACATCGCCAGCGGCTTCTCACAGATCACGTGCCGTCCGGCGGCAAGGATCTGTTGAGCTTGCCGGACGTGGAGGTGGTTGGGTGAGGTGATGTGCACGACCTCCACCGCCTGGTCCTCGAGCAGCGCATCGAGGCTGGTGTAGGCTCGAGCGACCCCGATGGCTTCCGCCCTGGCCTGGCCGCGTTCCGGCGTGCTCCCCAGAACGCCTCGCACCTGGACGCCGATCCGGCGCAGTTGCTCGACGTGGACGGTGCCGATGAAGCCTGTGCCGATGACGGCCGCGCCGACGTCGGCGATCCTCCTCATGCCCGGGTCACCCTCACGCGCTACCTTGTGAACGTCTAGACAGTCTAGCGGCTAGCTTGGCTGTCCCAGCCATCTCTGGGTTCCGTCAGCCCGGACCGCCGTGCGGTGCACGCGCCCAACTTTGGCCGAGACCCATCCTACTTTGTCCTGTCAAGCGCCAAAGTAGGGCCACGCCAGTGCAACCGCGTGTATCATCGGCTAATGACCCAGGCGCCAAGCCAGCTCCCGGACGAGGCCCTCGATGCACTGGTCACCGTGCTCGACGAGATTCGCCTAGGCCGCTCCGCATCGCGGTCGGAACTCGTCGCGCGGACGGGCCTTGGGCGTGCGATCGTCAACCAGCGGGTGGGCGAGCTGATCGAGCGCGGGCTCATCGTTGAGGGCGACCCTGGTCCCAGCACGGGCGGCCGCCCTCCTCGCCGACTCTCGTTCCGGGCAGATGTCGGGCACGTCCTTGTCGCCGATCTTGGAGCGACCAGCATCGACGTCGCGGTCACGACGCTCGATGGTCGGATCCTCGGCCACCACGACGAGCCGGCGCGGATCGAGGCCGGACCCGAGGTCTGCCTCGGTCGGGTTGACGCCCTGTTCGACCGGCTGCTGCAGCAGACCCAGGATCTGCCTGGTCGCCTGTGGGGGATCGGGATCGGGGTCCCGGGGCCGGTCGAGTTCCGGACCGGCCGGCCGATCTCACCACCGATCATGCCCGGCTGGGACGCCTACCCGATCCGCGAACGGTTTGGCGACCGCTACGGAGCCCCGGTCTGGGTCGACAATGACGTCAACGTCCTGGCGCTCGGGGAGTGGCGATCCGGCGCTGCGGTCGGCCACGACAACGTGGTCGTCATCAAGATCGGGACCGGCATTGGTGCCGGGATCATCGTGGACGGCCGGCTCCATCGAGGGTCCCAGGGCAGTGCCGGCGATGTCGGGCATATCCAGGTGATCGACGATCCAGCAGTCATTTGCCGCTGCGGGAACATCGGTTGCCTGGAGGCCCTGGCGGGCGGTGAAGCCCTTGGGCGGGCAGGCGAGGCGGCGGCACGCGACGGTCGGAGCGCAAGGCTGCGCGCAGCCTTCGACCAGCGTGGTGCGCTGACCGCCGAGGACGTCGCTCGGGCGGCCTCGTTCGGCGATCCGGTCGCGGTCGCGCTGCTCCAGTCAGCCGGCCGGCGGGTTGGGTCGATGCTGGCCGGCATCGTCAACTTCTTCAATCCGTCCCTGATCGTGATCGGCGGTGGGGTCTCAAACAGCCCGGACCTTCTGCTGGCCGCAATCCGCGAGACGATCTACCGGCGCTCGCTGCCGCTGGCCACTCGTGACCTGATCATCCAGCGCTCATCACTCGGCGGCCTCGCGGGCGTCATCGGCGCCTCGTCGATGGTCGTCGATCAGCTCTTCGCTCGCGACGTCATCGGGCGCTGGATCGACGCCGGTGGGCCCTCGGATTCACCCGATCTCGCGCCTGCGCTCGCCGGATAGTCGCCGATTAACCGCCAGGGACGACGCGGTCCGTGAAGTCGCCCGAGACCGGATTCTTGAGGATCAGCTTGTGCCGACCGTCGGGCAGGACCTCGCGCTTGATGACGACCTGGCCCTGGTACTGCTCGGGCGTGGTGGCGATCCTCGGCGTCGACCCGCCGCGCCAGTCGAGCTCGACCGGCACCCAGGCGCGCTCTTTCGCCGACCGGTAGGCGGCGTCCATGATCGCGTTGACGACGTAACCGTCGTAGAAGGTCTCCTGCGGCGCCCGACCCTCGTCGATCGCGTCAAACATGTCGCTGAACATATCGATGTAGCCGAGTTCGCTGACCTCGTCGCCGACCGGGAAGAGCCACCCTGCGGTCGTCTCCGCCTTCTCCGCGACGTACCCTCCGCCCCCGCCGGCGGTGAACATCTCGAAGCCGGTCCGCAGGAAGTGGTTCATCCAGATGGTGCCGTGCGTGCCGGCCACCTCATCGCGCAGGTCCATCCCTCCGCGGAACGTCCAGCTCACCTCGAACTGGCCGATCGCCCCGGACTCGAAGCGGATGAGAGCGACGGCATTGTCCTCGTCGGCGATCGGGTGGACGAGCGTATCCGTATGGCAGAGCACCTCGACCGGGCGGTTCGCCTTGCCCACGAAGTTGCGGATGATCTCGATGCAGTGGCAGCCAAGGTCGATGATCGCGCCGCCACCGGTCAGCCGCCCGTCCCAGAACCAGGCGCTGTGCGGCCCGGGGTGTGTTTCGCGCGAACGGACCCAGGTCACGTCGCCGATCGCCCCGGCGCGCACCGATGCCATCGCCTTGAGGGTCTTGGGCGTGTAGCACAGATCCTCGAGGTACCCGGCGAAGACGCCGGCATCCTCGACCATCTGCAGCATTCGTCTGGCCTCGTCCGCCGTCCGCCCGAGGGGCTTGGTGCAAAGGACCGCCTTGTCGGCCTTCGCCGCGAGGCCGACCGCTTCCTCATGGAGGAAGTTGGGTAACGCGACCACGACGACGTCCGTGTCGGGATGGCTGATAGCCGCCGCCAGGTCCGTCGTCGACTCCGGGATCACCCAGCGGTCCCGGAATGCAGCGCCACGCTCCGCGCTTCGCGAGTACACGACTCGGACCCGGTCACGGCCGCGCTGGCCGTGGAGCGTGTTCGTGTAGAAGTCGCCAATGAGCCCGGTGCCCAGCATCGTGATCGCGTGGCCGTCCATCAGTCCTCCTCCGGTCGTCGGTTCATCATTGCGCTTGGCGGTGGTCGCTGGGGGTGCGGAACGCGAGATATCGAGCCGGATTGTGGACGAACAGGCCCTGACGAATCGGCCCGGTCAGGCCGGCGTTGGTCATGGCCTCCGAGAACCCGCCGAGCAGCCAGGTCAGCCCCGGCGCTCCACCATGAACGCGGTAGTAGCGTCGTCGTGCGGCGTCCATGCCCAGCAGGAGGCGGTCGCCCAGGCCGTCCTCGATCATCCATTGCAGGAGCGCAATGGTGCCGTTGGGGCGGTCCCCCCACCGAAACGACTGGTCGTACTCGGCGAACGCGCCGGTCGACAGCAGGTCGCGGTGGTAGCCGCGATCAACCACCTTGTCGACGTGGCTCAAGGCGACGTGGGATGGATCGACGCCCAGGTCCGCGAGCATCTGGACCTGCTCGAGCGCCCCCGTACCGCCTTCGCAATGGGTCAGGATCGGAACGCCGGTCCGACCGTGCGCCTCGGCGGCAGCCTCGAACACCCGCACGTCCCGTGGCGAGAGGCCGCCGGTGCTGCCGGCGACCTTCACCACACCAGCCCGGTGCGCGGTGCGCCTGACGACAGGTCCGGCGTAATCGTAGGCATCGATCCCGTCGGTCACGTCGGCGACGAACAGCTCGGCGAGTTCCTGCACGCTGATTCGGGCGCTCCAGTGCAGCGGCCCGTAGTAGCGGTCGTGGTGTAGACCGGTCGGGGCGACGATGTGGACGCCGCTCCTCCGCGATAATTCGGCCAACTTTTCCACGTTCCGTCCGGCATCGCAGGGCATCGCCTCCACGACCGATCGAAGTCCGAGCGCCCTCGCTTCGCTCACCTCGATGGTCATCGCGTCGATATCCCCGAGATCGAATTCCGGCTCCATCTGGACGGGCCGCCCGCCGTCGATCACGAGGTGTTCGTGGGCGTAGGTGATCCCCAGGTCGTCGGGCGCGATATCGCCCAGGACCGTCCGAACGGCGGGCATCAGTCCGCAGTCTCCGGTGCGTCAGCCAGCTCCAGGATGGCACCGTCGCCCCGCAGCCGGTCGCGGAGTGCTGCGATGCCGATCTCGCGCGGGTCGACACGGTCGGCGACCGCGAGCGCCGCGGCCGTCCCGGCGGCCTGGCCCATGGCCATGCACTGGGCCATGCTCCTGACCGAGGCGTGCGCGTCGTGCGTCGCGCTGAAACACCGACCGGCAACAAGAACGTTCGAGGCGTCGCGCACCACGAGGGTCTCGTACGGAATCCCGACGGCGGCCCCGTTTGGCAGGTATTGCCAGACCGTGTCGGCGCCTTGGTGATGGTCCTCGATCGGGGCGCCACACAGCCCGATCTGATCCTCGAACTGGCGCGCAGCGAGGACGTCGTCGCGGGTCAGCCGGTAGTCACCGTAGACCCGCCGCGTCTCGCGGACGCCGATCTGGGTGCCCAGCGCGACCAACGACGCGTGCTCGTACCCGGGCACGCGGTCGCGCAGGAAGCGCACGTATTCGAGCGCCTGGCGCCGGCCTGCCATCTCCGCCTCCGTCAGGAACCAGGGATCGGTGGCGTTGACGATCCGCCCATCCGCATCGCGACGATACGAATCCAGCCGGGTCATGATCGTGGCAATGACGCCATCGACCGGGGTGATGTGGTCGCTGCCCTCGCGGCGTGGCAGGTCGTACTCGCCAGATTCTGCCGCCTCCGCCATCAGCTGGTGGAACGCGACTTTCGTCATCGCACGTCGGCGTTCGAGATCCACGTTGGCCATCCGGAAGGTGGTGGTCAGGGTCTGGGCCGGGTCCAGTTCGCCGGCGGTCTCGTAGCCGAAGCCAGCGAAAGCGCACAGGTCGGCGTCGCCACTCGCATCAATGAAGATCCGGGCATCCACGCGAGCCAGGCCGGCCCGCGTCGCGATCGCGAGGGACGACACGCGGCCGTCGGTCACCTCCACGGCCTGGAGCGTGGCGTGGAGCAGGACCCGGGCACCGCACGCGGTCACCAGTTGCTCCCAGGCGACCTTGAGGTGCTCCGCAAGATAGGTGACGCCGGTGCCCGCGCCGTAGGTGTTGGGGCGCTCGATCACCGGACCCATGGTTCGGAGCACCGTCACGATCTCGTCGGCAATCCCACCCACGACCTTGCGCACCGTCGATCCGGGTGTGTAGAAGCCGTAGAAGGTGTCGAGGACCGCCGTGCTCGTTCCACCGAGGAAGGGAAGGCGATCGATCAGCAGCACCGACGCGCCGGATCGGGCCGCGCCGACGGCGGCCGTCGAGCCGGCCGACCCCGCTCCGATCACGCAGACATCGACGGCCGCGATCCGGGGGGCATCGGTGACCAGGCTCACCGCGCGTCCGCGGCAGGTTCGGGCGAGACAGACAGCACGGACCAGCCGCCGTCGATCTTGAGGAGCTGCCCGGTGACCACGCGCGACTCGTCCGACAGGAAGTAGACGGCGGCGTGGGCCACTTCATCCGGGTCCATCAGTTCCCCGGCCAATGGCTGCTTGCGCTGTGCGTAGGCCCGGATCGCATCGTCACAGGCGGCTCGCTGGGCCATCGGCGTCGCGGTGAGCGAGGGGGCAACCGCGTTGACGCGGATTCGCTGCTGGGCGTAGGCCGCTGCCATGGTCGTCATCAGCGCGGTCGTGGCGCCTTTGGCCGCCGCGTAGGCGTGGGTCGCGAAGAATTCGGGCGCCGGGTCGCTCGCCGTGACACTGCC
>JANPDO010000328.1:0-18900 GCA_031431535.1 Chloroflexota bacterium | reverse complement strand
GATGGGTTTGGGCGAGAACTCGCCGCCAGGGCTCCGGGCGCCAGGGGGATTTCCAAGGTCAGCGTCCAGACCGGGACCTCGCACGGTGGCGTCCCGCTGCCCGATGGCGGCGTCGCCGAGGTCAAGCTCGACTTCGAGGTGCTGCGCGAGCTTGGCGTCGTCGCGCGCGAATATGGTCTGGCCGGAGCCGTCCAGCATGGGGCTTCGACGCTGCCCGACGCCTTGTTCCACCGCTTCCCCGCGGTGGAGACCGCCGAGATCCACCTCGCCACCGGCTTCCAGAACGCCCTCTACGAGCACCCCGCCTTCCCGCCGGCACTCCAACAGGAGATCGAGGCGTGGTGCTTCGACAACGCGGCCGACGAGCGCAAGAGTGGCCAGACGGACCAGCAGTTCGTGTACACCACTCGCAAGAAGGCGATCGGGCCGTTCAAGCGCCAGCTGTGGGATCTGGAGGGGAAGGATGAGATCCTGGCCGCCCAGCGCCGCAAGATCTCGTACCTATTCACCGAGCTGGGTGTGAACGACTCGCGCGCGATGGTCGATCGCTATGTGCAGCCGGTCGAGACTCATCGGCCGATCCCGGACGCGCTTCGTCACGTGCCCGCGGCCCCCTAGACGCGCTGGGCCGCGGGCACGACCCGCTTCGCTCCGGATGCGGTTTCCCTCGTTGACGGGCGATGGTGCGGTGCTATCCTCGCGCGCAGGTTCGCCATCGGCTTGAGGGAGTCCGGTGCGGATTGTGCCCAATATCCCCGCGTCACTCCCCAGAGGACAGTCTCGCACCGGACGGTGCGGTGGTAGGAGGAGGAGAACCCGTGGCGGGACCAGGTAGCGCCCAGGACATTTCCGCGCGCGACGACGCGCAACTGCGATCACTCGGGATCAAGCCGGAGCTCAAACGGACGCTCGGCTTTCTGTCGAACTTTGCCATTGCGTTCAGCTTCATCAGCGTCTCGACCGGCTCGTTCGGCAACTTCGGCGTGGGTCTCGGGCTCGGCGGTCCGGCGTTCTTCTGGTCGTGGCCCATCGTGATTGCCGGCCAGACGTTGGTGGCGCTCGTATTCGCGGAACTGGCCAGCCACTTCCCGGTCGCCGGTTCCATCTACCAGTGGTCCAAGCGTCTCTCGAACCGAACGCTGGGTTGGTTCACCGGCTGGTTCTACTTCTGGGCGCAGGTCGTCACGGTCACTGCCGTCGCAGTCATCGTGGCCTTCGTCCTGGATGGGATCATCGGACCGGTCGGCGACGTGAGCTTCCTTGATTCTCCAGATCCCACCGGCATCACGACGATGTTCACGTTCGTCTCGCTCGCGACCCTCGTCGTCACCACTATGATCAACGCATTCGGCGTCCGGCTGCTCAGCATCCTGAACAACATCGGCGTGGCGACGGAGATCCTCGGGATGTTCGTGTTCGCGCTCATCCTGCTGTTCTTCGCCAACCACCAGTCGCCGGCCATCCTGTTCGACACCGGGGGCGCGGAGGCCGGGACCAACGGCAACTACTTCCCGGCATTCACGCTCGGCATGTTCATGGCCCTGTTCATCGTGTACGGCTTCGACACCGCCGGGTCCTTCGGTGAAGAGACGATCGATGCGAGCCGCCACGCGCCTCGCGGCGTTCTCGCGTCGATCTGGATCTCGGGCGCCGTCGGGGCGGTCTTCCTCCTGGGTGTCATCCTCGCGCTCCCGAGTGTTCCGGATGCGATGGCCGAGGGCCAGGCCGGTGGGTTCCCCATCGCCACGACGATCACCACCGTCCTGCCCACGGAGCTCTTCGCCGGGATCACGGTGGGCGAGGTCTACCTCTTCGTGATCCTCGCCTCGGTCCTGGTGTGCACGCTGGCCATCCAGGGTGCTGCCGCACGGATGATGTTCTCGATGAGCCGCGACCGGCACCTGCCCCTTGGCTCGATCTGGGGCCAGGTCAATCACAGGTTCAAGACGCCCGCGAACGCCGCGATCGGGGTCGGCGTCCTGGCGGCACTCCCGATTCTGGTCGTCGGGCCGCTGGGCGGGTTCTTCATGTCGATCGCTGCGACCGGGCTGATCTATCTCAGCTACTTCCTGTGCAACCTCGGCGTGCTCATGGCGCGCCGCAAGGGCTGGCCGCACAAGCCGGCCTGGTTCAACCTCGGGAAGTGGGGCATGCTCGTCAACGTCCTCGCGCTGGTGTGGGGCGGCCTGATGCTCATCAACTTCAGCCTGTGGCAGGACACGGCGCTCTTCGGCGACTTTGGTGGGGACGGGCGCGGGTTCACCAACCCAGGCTTCGGGATCTTCTTCGTGCCCTTTGGGAACACCATCGAAGGCCTGCCGAACTGGCCGATGTTCGAGGTGATCGTCGCGACGATCCTGATCACGGGCGCGCTCTACTACGCCGTGGCGGTTCGTGGCCGAGCCCACGACATCGAGTCGGCCGACGCGGTCACCGGCGAGGCCGTGATCGGATAGGCAGGATCGGATGGGCCGGTTGCGGCCACTAAGGCAGCCGTGCGCCGCGATGAGCGATTGTCGCGGCGCAACCTTGTGTGGCACAGACCTGCGATGACTGACGACCGGCCCCTCGGTGGCGAGCTCTACGACCAGCTCGTGGCGGCCATGCAACGCGTCCCGGAGCTGGCTGGCCGCGAGCTGACCCTCACCGCGCTGTCCGGCGGGATCACCAACCGGAACTTCCGGGTGGACGCTTCGGGTGTCACCGACCGCTGGGTGATCCGGCTGGCCGGCAACGACACGCACCTGCTCGGGATCAGTCGCGAGGTGGAACACGCGGCAACGGTTGCCGCGGCCGGAATCGGGGTGGGCCCTGAGGTGACCGCCTTCATCCGACCGGAGGGGTACCTCGTGACCCGGTTCATCGTGGGCTCGCCGGTATCGGATGCGGCCGTGCATCGGCCGGAGACGCTTCAGCGCGTCGCGGATTCGCTCCGTCGGATTCACGATGGGCCGGCGATCCCCGGGCTCTTCGTGCCGCTGCGGATCTGCGACGCCTACCGGGCTCTGGCGATGGCCCGGGGCGTGCCGATCCCACGCGAGTACGAGCTGGCGGCCGCCATCGGGCGGCGGATCGAGATGGCCTTCCTGGCCAACCCACTCGAGCTCCGGCCCTGTCACAACGACCTGCTGAATGCCAACTTCATCGATGATGGAACGCGGATCCGGATCATCGACTGGGAGTACGCGGGGATGGGCGACCCGTTCTTCGATCTGGGCAACTTCAGCATCAATCACGAGCTGACGCCCGACGAAGACCGGATTCTCCTGGCCGCCTACGACGGAGAGGTTCAGCCAGCCCGGCTTGCGCGCCTCACCCTGATGCGCGTCGTGTCGGACTTCCGCGAGGCGATGTGGGGCGTGCTCCAGCAGGGCGTCAGCTCGCTCGATGTCGATTTCGTCGCGTATGCGGCCCACAGTTTCGGGCGCCTGCTGGCCAACGCAGCGCAGCCGCGGTTTGAACAGGCGCTGGTGGAGGTCGGGGGGCGCGCGGTGACGCCAGGCCAGCGTCTCAGGGCGCCGGCCTCCGGCCGATTGCCCTGACGGGAGGAGGCGGCGGGCCATATCGTTGCGGAATATGGGTGATGAGCAGGCTCGAGTCGTAGTCGTCGGCGGCGGGATCACCGGCTGCTGTGTGGCGTATCACCTGGCGCTGGCCGGCTGGACGGACGTGCTGCTGATCGAGAAGGCGCAGCTGACGGCTGGGTCCACCTGCCAGGCGGCCGGTCTCGTGACCGCGTTCAACCCGTCATCGACGATGATGGAGTTCCGTCGTTACAGCATCGAGCTCTATCGGCGTCTCGGTGCATTCGAGACCGTCGGCAGCGTACGCCTCGCCTCCAGCCAGGCGCAACTGCTCGAACTCGAGCGGACCGCGAGCCGCGCGCGTGGGATCGGGCTCGAGGCGGGTGTCATCGGGGCCGAGGAGGCCCGTCGCCTGATGCCGGCCATCTCACCCGACGACCTCTACGGCGCGGTCCATCTTGCCGGCGATGGTTATCTCGACCCGCACGGCGCCACGCACGCGGTAGCCGACGCAGCCAGGGCCCTCGGCGTCCGGGTCAGGACCGGCGTCCGCGTCACCGGGTTCGAGCTTTCGGCGCGGCGCGAGGTCACCGCCGTCTTGACCGAGACCGGCCGGATCGCCACGGAGATTGTCGTCAACGCGGCCGGGATCTGGGCGCCGCAGATCGCCGCGATGGTAGGAGCGTTCATCCCGTCCACCCCGGTCGACCACCAGCACATCGCACTCAAGGCCGTCGCGGGCTCGGAGCTGCCGCGAGAGATGCCGTGCTTCCGCGATCCGGACAATCTCGTCTACGGCAAGGCCGAACATGGTGGGATGGTCTTTGGCGGGTACGAGACGAAACCGGTCTCCCGCTGGGAGGACGGCGTGCCGTGGGAGCACGCAGCACGCTCCCTGCCAGCCGATTACGAGCGGTTCGCCCCGCTCATGGCCGGTGCCATCCGCCGCTTTCCCTTCCTCGCCGACGCGGAGGCCATTCGACTGGTCTGCCACCCGGATGCGATGACCCCCGACGCGAACCCGCTGCTCGGGCCACTCCCCGGCGTGCATGGCTTCTGGGTGGCCGCCGGCTTGTCGCTCAACGGTTTTGGGGGTGGGGGAGGCATCGGCCGGGCGCTGGCCGGCTGGATCACCGCCGGCGACCCCGGCGTCGACATCGGCCCGTACCGCGCCTGGCGTTTCGCTGATGTCTACCGCGACCCTGGCTTCGCGGCAGGGCTGGCGCGCGAGACGTATTCGGATTACTACCGGCTTCGATATCCGTATGACTCCGACCTCGCTGGCCGACCCCGACGACTTTCCGCTTTGCACGGGCGGCTTCAGGATGCCGGCGCTGTCTTCGGGACCAAGGCGGGCTGGGAGCGAGCCGACCATTTCGAGCCGGGGCGACCATGGCGGCGCGCCGGGCGCGATCAGGCCGACTACGGCTGGGTTCGGCCCCCGTGGCTGAATCGGGTGATCGAGGAGGCCCAGGCGGTTCGCGAGCGGGCCGGCGTGATCGACCTGAGTTCGTTCGGCAAGATCGCGGTGGAGGGGCCGGGTGCGCTGGGCCTCCTCCAGCGAGTCGCCGCGAACGATGTCGACAAGCCCGTGGGCAGCCTTGTCTACACCCAGTTCTGCGACGAGCGCGGGGGCATAGTCGCGGACGTCACGATCGCGCGGCTCGCTGAGGACCGATTTCGGGTCGTGACCGGGGCTGGATATGCGGCATCGGACTTGGCGTGGATTCGGACGCAGGCGTCGGAAGAGGACGGCGGCGCCGTCCGCATTCGCGACGTCAGCGGGGACTTCGCCACAATCGGCCTGTGGGGGCCGCTCGCCCGGGATGTGCTGACAGCGACGACGGTCGACGACGTCAGCAACGCCGCGATCCCGCTCAGGCAGGCACGTGAGCTCGCGGTCGGCGGCGCACGAGTCCTGGCCGGCCGGATCAGCTATGCGGGCGAGTTCGGCTGGGAACTGACGGTTGCCGCGGAATCCGCCGTCCTGGTCTGGGACCGGCTGCGGGCGGCTGGCCAGGAGGTCGGCGTCGTCCCGGAGCCGTTCGGCTATCGGGCGCTCGAATCCCTTCGACTCGAAAAGGGCTACCGCTACTTCGGGACGGACCTGACCATGCTCGACACGCCGTTCGAAGCCGGTCTCGGCGCGTTTGTCAGGCTCGACAAGGGGGCATTCATCGGACGCAACGCGCTGCGTGCCGCCCGCGATGCCAGTCCCAACGCCCCGAAACGACGCCTCAGAACCGTCACCGTCGGTGGCCCCGAGTACGTTCCCGTCTACGGGGGCGAAGCGGTCCGTCTCGATGGCGCCGTGATCGGGCGCCTGCGCAGCGCCGGCTACGGCGCCACGGTGTCAAGGACCATCGGCACCGCCTATTGTCCCGCCGACCTGGCCGATGGCACGATTCTGGAGGTGGATGTCTTTGCGGAGCGCGTTCCGGCCGTCATCGTGGCCGACGCCCTGGTCGACCCGGCCGGCGACCGAATGCGCGCCTGAGCCAGCAGGTTGCGCTGCCAGAAGACTCGTGGTTCGCGGCGGAATCTGGGGCTGGTCTGTCCAGCCAGCCTAGGCCCTGACGGCCAGGAGCCAGTCCTCGAGATCCGAGCCATCGAGCGCGTCAGACGCGCGTGCCCAGCGCTCCTCGGCCCAGCCCCAGAAGTCGTAGTCGATCGACGAGATGCGCGCCTGGATGGCGGCCCAGAGGGTCCAGCCGACGTCCGACATGATCATCTGGAGCCGCATCCGGGCGAGCATCACGGGGGTCGCCACACCAAAGTAGGCGGTGCACAGTTCACCGATCTGGGCGTCACCGAAGCCCAGTTCCTGGCACGTGTTGCCCAATTCGAAGGTGGGGTCCCCATTCCCGCTGTATTCGTAGTCGACGATCCAGAGGCGCTCGCCGTCATCAAGGTAGTTTTCGGCGAGCAGGTCGTTGTGGCAGGGGACCGTGGGCAACGGGTGGACGGCCAGCGCGGCCTCAAGACGTGGGAGCTGCCGCAGACGCTCGCGATAGCCGGTCGGCACCCGGATTCCGCGCTGATCGACCAGGGCGAGGTAGCGCTCCGAGAGGCGAAACATGTCGAAGTCGTCACGAAACCGGGGACCCGCGTGGAGCTTGCGGAGCGTTGCACCGATCCGGGCCGGCATGCCTGGCTCGTTGACGGTCGCGCTGGACATGGTCCGGGCGGGCAGCCATTCGAGGACGAAGACGTCCCATTCCGGCAGGGCGTGGAGGACCCGCGGCGACACGCCTGCGGCCGCAGCGGCCCTGGTGTTGTGCAGCTCATTGCCGCGATCCACGGCGAGCAGGTCGGTGGTGGTGCCGGGGATCCGGACGAAGTGGGCCGTTCCGTCAACCTCGACGCGGTAGTTCTGGTTGGTCAGCCCGGCGGGGATGCGCTCGGCCGTGACGGCCCGGCCGGCCCAATCCGGGATCGCGGCGATCACCT
Organism: Chloroflexota bacterium; assembly: GCA_031431535.1. GTDB lineage: Bacteria > Chloroflexota > Limnocylindria > Limnocylindrales > CSP1-4 > SPCO01. The sequence continues at coordinate 11,926 of JANPDO010000328.1, read as the reverse complement.
GCTCGATGGACGGGGTCACGCGAGATGCGGCCTCATGGCAAGAGGGTATCGCAGCGTGTCGGCGGGCACCGCCAGTCGCCCGAGGGTTTGCCAAAGCCGCCTGGGTCGCCCGGACCGGCTTGACCACGGGCCGCAAGGGGACGCTGTTGTCCGTGGCAGAACAAACCACGCGAAATCGCCGTCGCTGCGCGGAAGGAGTGCGCGCTCGAACCCGGCGACGGATTCGGACGCACGGCGAGGTCCGAATAGTGGCCCGATTGCGACCCGTACGGGCCTCAGGGTGGCGCGATATCGAGCTGCTGTCCGATCGCGATCGCTCGCCAGAGGCGTGCCCTAGCCGGGGGCGCCGGGTTTGTTCTCCCGTGAAGGACGAGCGGCCCGGCCGAGGTTCCGATCGGCGAATCCCGGCTCGTGGGAATGGCGAGATCGACGAGCGCGAACGTTGGTCTACGCCAGCTCGATGTCCGTCTTCACGAAGTCCCTTCCCTTCGCGAGAAGTGGCTGCCCCGCAACTCGTGCTGCCGCGTAGGCGAGGCAGTCGCCGAAGTTCAAACCAGCGGGATCACGGCCCTTGCCGAAGCGCCACCAAGCGGCCACTGCCACCATCCAGTGGGCCTCGCCGAACTCGATGACGACGGCGTCGCTTGTGTTGATCAGATCGGCCAGAAGCTCGGAGGCGTCCGCGGCCGTTCGAGCCGAAAGGACGATCCCGGCCTCAACCATGGTGGGGGCGCCGACGCCAACCATCTCAGCACCGTTGATCCTCTCGACGAGAGCGGCTCGTTCCGGCTCATCCAACGCGATCGCCACAATCGCGGAGCTGTCGAGGATCACGCGCCGTCGGGGCCAAAGCCCAGGATTGCCTCTTCCTCCGCCTTACTGAGCACGCTCCCGCGGACGCCTTCCGGCAGCCCCGGCCAAAAGGTGCGCTCCAGCATTGCGACCATACGATCGCCGCGTGCGACCCGTGATTGTGCGAGCAGCAGTCGCTGCTTTCGGTCACGGAGTGCGCTGCGGACCGCGCCGGTTTTCGATTCACCGGTCAGGGCCGCCACCTCGGCCGCCAGTCGTTCCGTCTCCGGGTCCTTGATGTTCAGCGCCATGGTGTAACCATACCCTAATGGTGTAGTGATGCAAGGCGCGAGTCTGTCGAACGAAGCAGCACCTCTGCACCCGCTACCCTGACGGCTGCACCCAAGCAGCAGGAGTCACACGGACGATGGTGGAGCACGCCCGGGCGGTGATCATCGGTGGCGGCGTCGGCGGGACGTCCATCGCCTACCACCTGGCCGAACTCGGTTGGACGGACATCATCCTCGTGGATCGCGCCGAGCTCACCAGCGGGTCGACCTTCCACTCCGCCGGTCTCGTTGGCCAGCTGCGCAGCTCCGTGACCCTCACGAAGATGATGATGTATGGCGTCGACCTGTACCGGCGCCTGAAGGCGGAGACTGGCGCGGACCCGTCGTGGCATGAAGTCGGCTCGCTGCGGCTGGCATCCAGTAGGGCCCGCATGGAGGAGCTCGAGCGCCAGGCCGGTTGGGCCAAGACGTTCGGGCTGCCGCTGGACCTGATCACGGCGAACGAGGCGCAGGACCGGTTCCCGTTGATGTCTACTGACGGCGTCCTCGGTGCGGTCTGGTTGCCGACGGACGGCTGGCTGGACCCGACCGGCCTCGCACTTGCGCTGGCGGCGGGCGCGCGAGCCCGCGGCGTCGGGATCCGCACCCAGACCCGCGTTGTGGAGATCGGCGAGGACCGCGGCCGGGTCACCGGGGTGACGCTTGAGCACAAGGGCGAGCGCCACGTGATCCGCGCCGAGGTGGTCGTCAACGCAGGCGGCATGTTCGCGCCGGAGATCGGGCGGATGGTCGGCGTCAACGTCCCGATTATTCCGATGGCCCACGAGTACGTCTTCACCGAGCCGATCGAGGGCGTGCATGCCGGCCTCCCCCAGCTGCGCGACCCGGACAACCTGGTCTACTTCCGCGAGGAGGTCGGTGGGTTGTGCATGGGCGGCTACGAGCGGACGCCGGCCCCATGGTCGCTCGATGGGATCCCGGCCGACTTCAACGGGAAACTGCTCGCCCCCGACTGGCCGCGTTTCGCCGAGATCATGGACGGCGCGGTCCGGCGGGTGCCGGCGATCGGTGATGCCGGGATCAACCGGATGATCAACGGCCCGGAGGGGTTCACGCCGGACAATGAGTTCATCCTCGGCGAGAGCGAGGTGCGCGGCTTCTGGGTGGCGGCCGGCTTCTCCGCCCACGGAATCGCCGGCGCGGGCGGGATCGGGCGCCAGGTCGCGAGCTGGATCGTCGACGGGCAGCCGGAGCTCGATCTCTGGAAGATGGATATCCGCCGGTTCGGGGCGGCCTACCGCTCGCCCACGTACACGCTGGCCCGCGCGGTCGAGAACTACGCGACCTATTACGACATCCACTATCCGAATGAGGAACGGGTCGCCGGCCGGCCGCTGCGAACCTCACCGACGTACGACATCCTGGCGGGGCTCGGCGCCGCCTTTGGCGAGAAGTCCGGCTGGGAGCGCCCGAACTGGTTCGAATCGAACGCCGCGGCGGGCGATACGAGCCTCCGGCCGAGGGGCTGGGCGGGGATGCACTGGTCGCCGGCGATCGGGACGGAGGCGCTGGCCACCCGCCGGACGGCGGGACTCTTTGACGAGACCTCATTCGCAAAGCTCGAGGTGGCAGGGCCGGGCGCGACCGCCTTCCTCGGTCGCATTTGCGCCAATCAGATCGATCGCCCGGTCGGTTCGATCGTCTACACGCAGCTGCTCGATCGACGCGGCGGGATCCAGGCCGATCTGACAGTCACGCGTCTGCGCGACGAGCTTTACCTGCTCGTGACAGGCACCGCGGTCGGCAATCACGATGCGGCCTGGCTTCGTCAACACTTGCCGGAGGATGGCTCCGTGACGCTTCGTGACGTGACAGGCGGCCGCGTCTGCTTCGGGCTGTGGGGTCCGCGAGCTCGCGAGATCCTGAGCGCCGTGACGCGCGACGACGTGTCCCACTCCGGCTTCCCGTACATGACGGCCCGCGAGATCACCGTCGGCGCCGTGCCGGTCCTCGCACTGCGCGTAACCTACGTGGGGGAACTCGGCTGGGAGCTCTATGCGCCAACCGAATACGGCCGGGCGCTATGGGCCACGCTGTGGGAGGCTGGTGCACCGCATGGCATGGTTGCCGCTGGCTACCGCGCGATCGATGCGCTCCGGCTGGAGAAGGGCTATCGAGTCTGGTCGAGCGACATCACGCCGGACGAGACGCCGTATGACGCCGGCCTCGGGTTCGCCGTCGCACTCGACAAGGGGATCGAATTCATCGGTCGCGAAGCGCTGGTCGCGGCGAAGGCCGCGGGCCCCCGCAAGCGGCTGCGGTGTCTCGTGCTCGACGATCCGCGCTCGGTCTGTCTCGGCAACGAGCCGGTCCGGGTCGGCGGCGAGATTGTCGGTCGGGTGACTTCGGGCGGCTACGGCTTTGCCGTCGAGCGCTCGATCGCGTATGCCTACCTGCCGCCGGCGGCAGCGATCGGAGCACGTGGCGACGTGGAGGTGTTCGGCCAGTGGATCGGGTTCGAAGTTGCGCGCGAGCCGCTGTGGGACACAGAGGGGGCGAGGATCCGGGCATGAGCCTGAGCAGTCTCTTGTCTGGCTCCGCGGCGTTCGGACTGCTGCGGAGCACGTCGCTCCGTCGCAGGACGAACGCGGAGCTACGGGCGCTGAATGAGCCGCCACGTACCCCGAGCACAGGTGGGCTCGCTCGTCGACCCTGACGGCAGGTTGCGGGTGCCCCTCGCGGCCCCGCGCGGGCGAAGCCGCGGGTCGGCCGCGGGACGCGGCTACATGATCGGACGCAGGGCCTTGTAGAGACCCTGGAAACGCGAGTAGAGCTCGTCCATGCGCGCCCTCCGGTCGGGTCGCGGCGCGACCGTCCGTCCCAGGGTCACGACCTCGCTGACGAACGAGAAGTCCGGCCGCTCGCCGAGAGCCACCAGCACGCAGGCGGCTGCCCCACGGGCGCCGGCATCCTGCGGATTGGATACCGTGACAAGCGGGCGCCCTAGCATGTCGGCGAGGGTCTGGAGCCACACGTCCCCGAGCGTTCCTCCACCCACCGCCCTGATCTCACCGATCGGATGACCGAACGCCAGCGCATAGTCGAAGGCCCAGCGCACCTCGCTGGCGACCCCTTCGACAACGGCGCGCAGAAGATGCCCCAGTCGGTGATGGAGGCCCAGCCCAACGAAGGCACCGCGCACGTCGTCGTCGAAGAGCACTCGTTCACCGCTGAGCCACGGCGCGAATAGCAGCCCGGCCATGTCCGGCTCGGCAGCGGCCACGAGCTGCTCGATCGTGGCGTGCGAAATGGATCGGCCGGCTTTGGTGGCATCCGCCACCGCCCGCACCAACCAGGTGAGGGCGGCACCGCCGGTCGCGATCTCCAGCCACAGGATCCACTGGTCCCGCACCATGTGGCCGATCGGCCCTAGTCGGCGTGCCGGATCGGCAAGCGGGTCCGGAACGGTGATCCCGAGGTAGATCGCGGTGCCGACGCTCAGGTGTGCGGCGCCGGGCCGTATCGCTCCGGCGCCGACCTGCGTAGCGCCCACGTCTCCGGTGCCCACCGCCACCGGCAGGCCGGCGAGCAGACCGAGTTCGCGGGCAGCGCTACGGCTCAGCGAGCCGCCGATGCGGGAGGCTTCCCCCACCTCGGGCAGTAGCGCGGACGGAATGCCCAGCGCGGCACAGGCGTCCTGGTCCCAGCCAGCGGTCCCGCGATCCAGGAGTCGGAATGATGAGGCAGTCGAGCGATCGGTGGTGGCCTCGCCAGTAAGGTGCAAGGCGACCGCATCCTTACAGTCGAGGAGCTTCGAAGTGAGGCTCCATGCCGCCGGTCTCTCCTGCTGCAACCAGAGGATCTTGGGAATGACGTCCTTGGCCGTGACCACCGAACCGAGGCGGCGAAACTGCTCCTCGCGGTCCATCCACGACTCGAGCGCTCGCGTCTGCGGGACAGCCCGCAGGTCCAGCCAGCTCAGCATTGGCAACAACGGCTCGCCTGTGCGATCCACGGCCACGAGGTTGAACATCTGACCGGTGACGCCGATCCCGGCGATGGACCCGGACGGCGCGCCGGTCCGCGCGAGCAGGCGTCGGGTCGCCCGGCGCAACGCCTCGAGAATCTCGCGGAGATCGTGCTCGACGCCCCCGTCGGGCAGGTACGAGGGGGCATACGCGGCGTATTCCGACGCGACCACGCGCGCATCAAGGTCCGTCAGCGCCACCTTCGCGCCGCTCGTGCCCACGTCCCAGGCGAGGACGCGATCAGGACTCACCGTCTTTCCCTTGGAACCGACGGTGCTTGAGGCCGGGTCGCGCTACAGGTGGTCATTGTGCAATCCCTCTGGGATAAGATGCTTGAGATCGATCATGGCATGCTCCGCGATCGTGCGGGACGGAACCATGCGGGCACTGGAGGGAGCCTTGGAACCTCGCGTCGCCGTGGGCGTGACGACGCGCACCGACGTTGAGGCCGGCGGGGACCTCCCCAGCCACGCGCGGGTGGTGATTATCGGCGGCGGCGTCGCTGGCTGTAGCATCGCCTACCACTTGGCCGAGCTCGGCTGGACCGACGTGGTCGTGCTCGATCGCGGCGACCTCGCCTCCGGTACGACGTTCCATTCTGCGGCCAACGTCGGGCAGTTTCGCGGCACCCTCACCCTCACGCGAATGATGCTGCTTGACGGCATCGCGCTCTATCGGCGCCTGGCAAGCGAGACCGGCATCGATCCGTCGTGGCATGAGGTGGGATCCCTGCGCCTCGCCTCCAGCCGGGCGCGCCTCGAGGAGATCGAACGCCAGTCGGCCTGGGCGAGCACGCTCGGGCTTTCGCTCGAGGTCATCGGCGCCCGTGAGGCGCAGGCGCGCTTTCCACTGATCTCGCTGGGGGGTTTGCGCGGGGCGGGATACCTCGCCGCGGACGGCTGGATCGATCCCTCGGGCCTCACGCTCGCATTGGCGCGGGGGGCCGTACGCCGCGGAGCACGCCTGCTTCAGCACACACGCGTCACCGGCATCGCCGTGGAGTCCGGTCACGTCAGGAGCGTGGAAACCGAACGGGGAACCATCCGGGCGGATGTCGTGGTGAACGCTGGAGGCATGTACGCACCCGAGATCGGCCGGATGGCCGGCGTTCACGTCCCCATCGTTGCTCTCGAGCACCAGTACCTCCTGACCGAGCCGATTGCCGGCGTGCAGGGCGACTGGCCCGTCGTTCGGGACCCCGACAACCTGGTCTACTTCCGTCCCGAGGCTGGCGGCCTGATGGTCGGCGGGTTCGAGCGCCATCCTGTCCCCTGGGGCCTCGAAGGTATCCCGGCGGACTTCAACGGCCGCCTGCTGCCGCCGGACTGGCCGCGATTCTATGAACTCATGCCCGGCGCCGTGCGACGACTGCCTGTGATGGCCGACGCCGGCATCGTGCGGATGGTGAACGGCCCCGACGCCTTCACGCCAGATGGGGAGTTCATCCTCGGCGAATCCGCCGTGCGCGGCTTCTTCGTGGCGGCGGGCTTCTGCTCGCATGGCATCGCGCTCGCAGCTGCCGTGGGTAAGCAGATGGCCCGCTGGATCATCGACGGAGAGCCCGAGATCGACCTCTCGGAGATGGATCCCCGACGCTTCGGGCCCCAGTACCGCTCGCGCCGTTACACGCTGGCGCGCTCACTGGAGATCGCTTCGAGGTATTTCGTGCTGCGCTACCCGATGGAGGAGCGGGAGGCTGGCAGGCCGCTGCGCACCTCGCCGCTGTACGCGCGACTGCGCGCCCTTGGGTGCGTCTTCGGCGAGAAGGCGGGGTGGGAGCGTCCCAACTGGTTCCGCTCGAACCAGGATGCCGGCGATGCGTCGCTGCGCCCCCGGGGGGCGGTGGGCCGTCACTGGTCTCCTGCCATCGGTGCGGAGGCGCTCGCGACCCGGAACGCCGCCGGGCTGTATGACATCAGCTCATTCAGCAAGCTCGACGTCCGAGGCCGAGGTGCCCTCGAGTTCCTCCAGCAGGTCTGCGACAACGACCTGGACCGGCCGGTCGGCTCCGTGGTGTACACGCAGGCGCTCAATGAGCGCGGCGGCGTGGAGTGCGACTTCACCGTCACCCGCCTGGCTCCCGAGCAGTTCCGCATCCTCACCGGAACCGCGCTCGGGATCCACGACCGGACCTGGCTAGGTCGGCTGGCGCCGACTGACGGGTCGGTCGTCATCTCCGACATCACCTCGTCGTTCGCGTGCGTGGGGTTGTGGGGACCCCGAGCGCGCGACATCCTGGCGTCGGTCAGTGATGACCCGGTGAGCGATGAAGCCTTTCCCTACCTCAGCGCACGTGAGATCTCGATAGCTGCGGCCCCGGCACTGGCGCTGCGGGTAACCAACGTGGGGGAGTTGGGTTGGGAGCTCTACACTCCGACGGAATTCGCCGGCGGCATGTGGGACGCACTTTGGGAGGCCGGCCGGCCCCTCGGTCTGCGACCGGCTGGATATCGGGCGGCCGACAGCCTGCGTCTCGAGAAGGGCTACCGAGCCGCCGGGACGGATCTCTCGTCCGAGAACACCCCCGACGAGGCAGGCCTGGGGTTCTGCGTGCGGCTGGGAAAGTCGAGCGCCTTCGTCGGGCGCGAGGCGGTCGTCGCTGCGAGGGCGGGCGGGCTGACACGAAGGCTCGCATGCCTGGTCTCCGACGATCCTGCGTGGGTGGCCATCGGGGGAGAGCCCGTCCGGATGGCGGGCTCGGTGGTCGGCCGCGTCACCAGCGGCGGCTACGGTTACGCGGTCGGGCAAGCGATCGCGTATGCCTACCTGCCGATCGATCTCGCCACCGTCGGGAGGCAGGCTGAGGTCGCGGTGAGCGGCCGGTGGATCCTGTTCACGGTCGCGATGGCGCCGCTCTACGATCCGTCCGGCGCCCGCGTCCGCGGATGAGGGTACAGCGACCTACCGGTTCGCCGTCGAGCGCTCCATCGCGTACGACTACTTGCCGCCGCATCGGGCGGCCATCGGGACCCGCGGCGAAGTCGAGGTCTTCGGCGAGTGGATCGGCTTCGAGGTCGGCCATGAGCCCGTCTACGACCCAGAGGGTACGAGGATCCGGTCCTAACACATCCCCGGAACCGGCCTGCGACGGCGGCCGACCCCCGAGAGGATCGACCGCCGTCTACGTGGCGCGACGGGGCGTCAGCCCAACGGCTTCGTCGGGCAGGCGTTGAGATCCGCCGGGTAGATCCACGGCAGGGTCGCGGGATCGTCCGCGTTTGCAGCATTGATGGCGTAGAGGCCGGTCGGGTTGTCGTGCACCACCGTCTTCGTGTCGACGGTGCCGCGGATCGCGTCGGCGACCAGCTTGACCGAGTAGTAGCCCATGTTGAACGGCGCCTGGGCGATGAGCGCGTCGTAGACGCCCTTCTTCAGGTCGGCGACCTGGTTGGGAGCTGAGTCGAACGCAACCAGCTTGATCTGGCCAGTCTTGCCCGCGGATTTGACCGCTGACGAGGCGCCATTGGCGGCGGTCTCATGGGTCGCGTAGACGCCGGCGAGGTCCGGGTAGGCACTGATCGCCGCGGTCACCGCGTCGGCGGCCTTGGCCTGATCTGTGCCCGGGTAAACGTATTCCAGGACCTTGGCACCCGCCTCGACCATCGCGTCGCGGAAGCCGTCGGCGCGCCCGCCGATATCGGGCAGGCCCGGCTGCATGTGCAGGACGAGATACTCCCCCTTGCCCCCGGTCAACGCGAGCATCGCCTTCGCGGCGGTCTCGCCACCCGCATAGTGGTTGGACTGGATGTTCTGGAGCTCGACGGCCTGGCTCATGGGCGCGTCGATCGTGACGACCCACTGCTTCGCGTCCATGAAGCCCTTGATGTCTGAGACCAGGGCGTCGGGATCGGTCGGCGAGATGACCCAGCCCTGCGGGTTCGTCGCCTTCGCCGCATCAATCAGCGGGCGGGTCTCGTTGATGTCCCAGTTATGCGAGCCGGTCCAGTTGAGATCGACGTTGAATTCCTTCGCTGCGGCCTTCGCGCCGCACTCGACCCCGGTGTAGAACGTGATGCCGATCTGACCAGCGACGAACGCGACCTTCACCTGGTCGCCAGAACCAGTCGAGCCTCCGCCGCATGCCGCGACGAGTACCGCCGCCGCGGCGGCCAGGGCCAGTAGACATTTGATCGGTGTTCGAGCCATCGTGAGCGACCTCCTCGTAGCTTCCTGATTTGACCGACGTCAAAGTTCTGCAGGCGTCCCTCCTCATGTGGCGCGCTCTCGACGACGCTGGTCGAAGTGGACCGCCAGGATGAGGATCACCCCGACGACGACGAACTGGAAGAAGGGCTGGACCTGCATGATCACCAGGCCGTTCTGGAGCATCACGGGGATGAGCGTACCCAGGATCGATCCCCCGACCGTCGCGATCCCCCCGAACAGACTCGTTCCGCCGAGGACGACGGCGGCGATCGCCTGTAGGTTGTCGGTCTGATGGCCGACCACGTTGGTGTTGGCGTTGCGGGCGATGTCGATCACGGCGGCGACGCCCACGAGCATGCCCATGAGCACGAACAACCGCACCGTATGACCGGCGACGTCCACGCCCGCCCGGATCGCGGCCTCCTGCGACGAGCCGATCGCCAGTGTCCGCATCCCGAACCGTGTGCGGCGCAGCACCCACCACAGCGCGCCGGCGATCACCAGCGCCAGGAGCAGTGGAGCCGGCAGGAACCCGCCGATCTTGAATCCGCCGAAACCCTGCTGGATCTGGTCAGGGATGTACGGCACGTTGGCGGCGCTCGTGAGCACGAGCGCGATGCCGTAGGTGATGCCCGACATCGCGAGGGTCACGATGAACGAGGTCAGTCGGAGGCGCGTCACCAGGAGCCCGTTCACGAGCCCGACGAAGCCGCCTGACAGCAGAGCGACCGCCACGCCCACGGCGATCGCCAGGCCGAGGTTCGGATAGAGCCCGGCCGAGACCTCCGCCGGCGTGCCGCCGACCGCGACCATGGCCTTCGCTGCCAGCACGGAGCTGAGGATCAGCGACTGGCCGACCGACAGGTCGAGGTGTCCTGCGCCGATCATGAACGTCATCCCGACCGCCAGCACCATGATCTGCGATGCGTTGAGCCCGATCGCGAGCAGGTTGTCCACCTTGAGGTAGACGGGGCTGCCATGCTCGAGTGTGCTGGCGATGCCGAACCCGATGGCGATGAGGACGACGAACAGGCCGATCCAGAACGCAGTGCTGCCGCGCGCTGATCGAAGCCATCGCCGGCGTCCGACCGGCTCGAGGTCGTCATCGGACGGGAGGTTGGAGAGCGCACCCTCGACGACGATCTCGTCGCTCAAACCCCGACCGCCTCGCCGAGCATGAGACCGATGACGTCGGAGAGGCGCAACGAGCGGGCGTCGCGCATCGCGACCACGGATCCATGGCGCATCACGGCGATGTGATCGGCCACCTCGAGCATCCGGGGTATGTCGTGACTGATCACGAGCACGGCCAGCCCACGTTCGGCGGCTGCCGCCACCGTCTGGTAAACGATCGCAGATTGCTTGGGCCCGAGAGCGGCCGTGGGCTCGTCCATCAGGACGGCGGTCGTCGCCCAGGTGATAGCGCGGGCGACCGCAAGCGCCTGGCGTTGACCGCCCGACAGGTTGCCGACCGGGATGCTGTAATCGCGGAGCGAGATTCCGAGCCGGCTCATCGCCGCCCTCGTTTCCTCGACCATCGACGTGCGGTCCAGGACCCCGAGGATCGCACGCCACCCTGGACGGATGGGCTCGCGACCGAGGAACAGGTTGTCGGCGACCGAGAGGTGCGGGGCTAGCGCGAGGTCCTGGTAGACGGTGTGGACGCCCAATTCGTGCGCATGATGGATCGATGTGACGCGCGTCGGCTCACCCCAGAACAAAAGCTCGCCCTCATCAGCGGTCAGGGCGCCGGAGATCACCTTGGTCAGGGTCGATTTGCCGGCGCCGTTGTCGCCGACAAGCGCGACGATCTCGCCCGGGTAGAGGTCGATCGCGGCCGCGCGGAGCGCTTCCAGATGCCCGTAGCGCTTCACGATCCCCGTCGCGCGGATCGCCGGAACCTTCCCGCGGGCCGACACGGACGGAGCCATTTGCGCTGCGATGCCGGGTTCGTTCCCCGCCATCCCACCTCCACGACGAGCCACCATCAAGACCGCAGCCGACCGGATACCGATCGTGCCCAGGCGCCGCCTCGACCATTCCAGTTGTCGGACAACTGTTGTACGACGAGGAAGGTTGGTGCCCATCGTAGAGACCGTGTCAAGCGTCGCGCGCGATACGATGGGCCGATGACGGCACCGACCTTCGGACCTGACTGGAGCGCGAGCCTGCGCCGCCGCGACCCGGCTGAACTGGCAGCCTGGCTGGACTTCGCGCTGGAGTGCTGCGATCTCGCTGACGCGTATGCCCTCGCGACGTTCCGGACGGAGCTCCAGGTCGAGGCGAAGTCCGACGGCTCATTCGTGACCGAGGCGGACCGCGCCATCGAGCGGGCGATCCGAACCCGACTCGCAGACCGATTCCCGGACCACGGCGTGATCGGCGAGGAGTACGGCACGGACGCTGCCGGTGCGAACGTGCGCTGGCTCCTGGATCCGATCGACGGGACCCACAACTTCATGCGGGGCGTGCCGCTGTTCGGGACGCTCCTCGCGGTCGAAAGCGATGGCGAGATCCAGGCCGGGGTGATCAGCGCGCCGGCGCTAGGTCAACGCTGGTTCGCGAGTCGTGGGCAGGGGGCCTGGACGGTGGGCGGCCCCGGGCGCGATCGCCGTCGGCTCCGGGTCTCGACCGAGTCCACCGTTGGCGGGAGTCAGCTGCTCTTCCGAT
>JANPDO010000327.1:0-5308 GCA_031431535.1 Chloroflexota bacterium | reverse complement strand
GCCGGCCGCGAGACCCGGGTCGAGCTCGATCGCCGTCTCGGCGTCCTTGATCGCGGCAGTGTAGTCGCCCTGCTCGATGAGCGCCTGGGCTCGTTCGCTGTACGAGAACGCGTAGCTCGGGTCAAGCTCGATTGCCTTGTCGAAGTCGGCGAGCGCCGCGGTCAGGTCCCCCTGTTCGGTCCGGAGGATGCCGCGATTGACGTACGCCACGATTTCGGCCGGGTCGAGCTCGATCGCCTTGTCGAGATCCTTGGACGCGGCATCGGCGTCCCTGAGTTCGAGGGCGAGCCCGCCCCGACTGGCGTAGGCCGTTGCGTAGCCTGGGTCGAGCTCGATCGCCTTGTTGAAGTCGGCGAGCGCGAGCTCCGTGTGACCGTGCCTCTGATAGGCGGCGCCGCGATTGCGATAAGCGACCGCAGCCTTCGGGTCGAGCTCGATCGCCTTGTTGTAGTCGGCAAGCGCCAGCTCGAGGTCATTGCGGTCGTCGTACAGGTTCCCCCGCACCACGTATGCGCCCGTGAGCTTTGGATTGAGTGCAATCGCCCTATTGCAGTCCGCTAGCGCACGGTCGAGCTGGTGGGTCATGTTCAGCGCATGGCATCTCGCCGTGTAGACCTCCGCGTAGCGCGGGTCGAGCTCGATGGCCTTGTCAAACGCGGAGATCGCTTCGACCCATCGGCGCTCATCGACGAGATTGCGACCCTCCTGGTGATAACCGGACGCGCTCAAGGTCACCGGTGGGGCGGTCTGCGGCTCGGACGCTCCCGGACTCGGCGACGTGCTGCCCGCGCACCCGGCTACGAGAGCCGCGATGGCCAGCCCGCCGAGCCGCCGCCCTCTGAGCCGATACCGGTCCATCCAGCGTCCTCGCGTGACGCGTTCGCGCGGGAAGGTCTCGCAGCGCAACAGCGCGGTCCCGACGACCAGGGCAAAGTCCGCGTCGACGCCTCCCGCCTGGTGGCATGGTAAGCCTCGCTGCACATGCCCGCAAGAGGGGTTCGTCACCCATTCAGGGGCCGGACACGGCGGTTCGGCTGGCCGGCCATAGCCGGGATCGCACGTGTGCCCACCGCCGCCACGATCCACTCATAGTGTTGTCCCCTCTCCCTCCTGCTAACGTCTCGGACGGAGACGCCTCCGGCCGACGAGTTCTCGAGAACGAGGTGCGGATAGGCGTCAGCCGGCCCCATGCCCTGGGCCGTGGCGGACTGAGCTTGCTTACCGCAAAGAGGTCCCGGACCCGATGGTCGCGCTCCTGCGACCGTGCGGGGGTCAGCTGGCGCGTTGGGGCAGTGCGGGGGTCAGCTGGCGCGTTGGGGCAGCGCGGCGGTCAGCAGCGACACGAGGAGCAGCCACACAAAGAACGTAATGGACATCAGGCCCGCCGGGAACACCGGGATGAGTGCCACAGTGAGGAGCGCCGCGTAGGCGGCGGTGATCCACCCGACTGGCGTCGGAAGGGCCCCCTCCCGGATCGAGGCCCAGGCGGTAGCCCAGGTGACGACGATCGCAGGTGCCAGGAACAGGCGGAAGGACTCCCATTCCAGGGTGCCGAACACGAGAGCGGCGCCTCCGTTCCCGCTCTCGAGCGCGACCGCAAGCGCAACAGATTGTGCCGCGAGAAGGAGCCCGAGCCCTACGATCACGGTGCCACCGATGAGCACGAGCTGTGACGACGGGGAGGTCTCCCGACTCCCGCCCAGGCGGTGCGCCAGGGCCACGAACCCCAGGACGAGTGCCACAGAAGCGGCTGTCAGGACGTCTGCCGCCAAGTGGTTGGACGCCGCGTAGGGCCTCAGGATCGCCAGGACCGATCCGGCCGCCTGGGTCGGATTAAAGCCCTTGCCGCCGACGTCGGTTGCGCCCGCCCCAACCACGAAGAGCACGGCACCAGCTGCGCCGCAGAGCGCACCGAGCACCTCGAGCCATCGGCCAGCGGCGGCCGGCAGCCCCGATCCCGTCGCCCGCGTCGCCGTCCGTCCGTACCCTGTCACGTGATCGGCTTCGTCATTGCGCGTGATGATACGCCGCCGACAAGCCGAGCCGAGCAGCCGGCTGTCGAGGCGAGGCCCGTGAGCGTCGATCGCGACGAGGTCGGGGACTGCATCCAGCCGTACAACCTGTGACCGACCCTCTTGTGAGCCCGCTCAGGCTCGGCTGGTGATGGTCCCTGCGCCCGTCACGCCGGATGCCGCGATGATCGCCGCGACGTCGCCCGGTCGTACGCGCCGACGGCACAGATGCCGAGGTCGATCGAGCGCGGCGACCCACGATGCTCTTTGACCGGACGCGGTCCGAGCCGGTCGGTCTTGAGCGCCATGTTCCCGACATGGCGGACGACGCGCGGGTCACCGTCGTGGGTTAGCCCACCACCGATCACCGCGTCATAGAACTTGGCCCAGGCGGGCACCATCCGCGACGGCGACGACGTGGCGTAGTCGAGGACCGGCAGCCCCGCCCCCGCCCACTGTTCCATAAGCTGCGCCCAGCGGAACGGGTCGCATGGCAATTCGACGACCTCCCGGTCGCGGCACGTCTCCCGGACCACCCGGTCCACGTCACCGATATCCACCCGCCAGCCCGGGTCGTCGAGCGGCCGCTCCCAGACCCCGACCACGAACAGGTGCGGCTTGGCTTCGATGGTGGCGGCCAGGAGCGCGGTGCAGCCATGGTTGAACGAGCCGTCGAAAAACAGGACGACCGGCTCGTCGGGAGCGACCAGCCGTTTGCCTTCCCGAGTCTCGAAGAGGCCTGACGGCAGGGCCGCGATGGCGGCTTGACCCACCTGGTTGAGCCGCTTGATCCGGTACTCGGCCTCGCCCATCCCGCCGGTCATCGCCTTGCGGGCTTGGCCGGCGATCTCCTCACGATCGAGGATATCCCCGATCCCGGGATTGGCCTCGGCCCGGGCGATCTCATCGTCGATCGCGCAGCCATAGGGCGCTTGCCACCAGGCCATGAAAAACGACGGGTCGTTGACCTCGCCCGACGCGACGCGGTGGCCGTACTGGTCTTCGGGTCCTCGATCGTGTGCGAGGTGCGGTAGATGCGCAGACGCTCGGCGAGGTCGGTGAGCTCGACCGTCCGCACGGCCGTCCCGAAAGACGAGCCGAGCCTGCTCGCGATCGGCGGCACACGAGTAGATCTCCGAACCCTGGCCCTCGAGCAGGAGCGCTCGCAGCGCGATCGGGGCAACGCTGCTGGTCTTTGCCGTTCTTGCGGCCCATCCCCCACAGAGCCGTCCGGTGACGGCGCCGCCCGGTCAGCGGGTCCCGGGCGAAGGTGTGGCCGTAGAGCCGGCGCTGCCAGAATCGCAGGTCGAGCGGCGCCCCGGTCCGCCCGGCGACGCTGTCCTTCGTGATGACGCCGTAGGCGGCGGTGAAGGCAAGGTAGTCGCGGCCGTCGCCGGCGCGGATGGCCGCGGCCGGGACGGTGGTGAGAATCCGGGGCGGCCAGCCCGCCGGCGGGCGGCGCGTTCTGCGGTCTTGCTCCACGTCAGGAGACGACCGACCGTCTCCGTCGCGCCGCGCGGTCCTCGAGCTCTTGAAGGGCGGTGCGGGCGCCGGTGGTTCGACCGTTGGCATCGTGGAGTCCGACCCTCGCTGCTGGGCTGAGCCCGAGTTCGCCGGCCAGCGACCGGATCAGCACGGCGTTGTCGCGCACGATCTGATGGAGCGGGTTCTTGACGAGCTCGCCCGACCGCGCCCCCCGCACGAGTGGTCCAGACTGATCGAGCAGGCGGCTGGCCTTCTCGTACCGGGCGACCGTCTCGCAGTAAATCCGCATGACATCGCCGTCCGCCCCCCGGATCACTCCGGTATGGCCGAACTCACGCAGGACCCGGCGCCACACCGCCTGCGCCTCGGCGGTCATGTCTTCGGGGATTGGTACGAGATCGCCGACCGGGCGGGGCTCGTCCCGGTTGATCCGGCTCGGGCGCGTCTCGCCGCGCAGGATCTTGAGCGCCGTGGGCGTGGGGGCCGGTCCGCGCCTAGCCATGGACGACCGCCGTCGAATGTGGGTAACTCGCCTTGACAACGTGGCCGATAGCGGCTATGTTATGAGCATGAACACCAGCATCCGACCCGAGACCAGCCAGGAACGACTCAACCGCCTGATGGCGGCGGCGCAGCGACGCTTGCCGGTCGGCGCCACGATCACGAACCGACGCGGCACAGCCCGCTGGAACGGCGCCGTATGGGTGTACGGGCAGGAACGGTAAGGACGGATGGACACCACCACGAAGGAGATCGAGATGACCACCGACACGACGAACTTCCAGACGCTGCTCGACGCAACGGAGCAGTTCGAGGCGGCGGAGACAGCGGTGCGCATCGCGGAGATCCGCCTGACCAGCCTGGTCCCCGGCGTCCCACTCCGATACGGGGTCGAGGCGACCCGACGACTGCGGGCTGCGCGTGCCGACCTTGAGGCGGCTCAAGCCGCCTACGACGCGGCGCAGGACCTGTTGGCCCCCGAGGAGTAGCGGGTGCTGACGCTCACGGAGGCTGCCGCCCAACTCGGGGTGGCGGCCTCGACCCTGCGCCATCAGGTGCAGGCCGGCCGCCTTCGGGCGCGCCTGGTCGGCAAGACCTACGTCGTCTCGGGGCGCGAGGTCGAGCGCTACCGCGCCACGTCCCTCGGGAGGCCGGGACGCCCTAGCCATCGACCCGCACCGCCGCCCGGCCCGTGAAGTTCTGCCAGCGCTCGATGGCAATCTGGACGTAGCGGGGGTCGATCTCCATCGCGAGACAGCGCCGGCCCAGGGTCTCGGCCGCCATGATGGTGGTGCCCGAGCCCAGGAACGGATCGTAGACCGCCTCGCCCGCCTCGAGGTGGTTGCGGATCGGGATCTCGGACAGGAGGACCGGCTTTTGTGCCGGATGGTCGAACTTCTCCTCGGTTGAGCCGCCCATGATCATCTTGGGGCTGGGCGCCCGCCAGACCGTGCTCTGGTCGCGCTCACCGTGGAAGAGATTGGGGACGCCCGGCTTGCGGATCACCCAGCAGGGCTCGTGACCCCAGTGGTACCAGCCCCGGCTCATCGCGAAGAGGCCCTTGTCCCAGATCACCTGCGACGCGATCTCGAAGCCGATCCGCTCGAGGCCCGCCGCGACCTGCCCCGCGTAGATGCCGGCGTGCCAGACGTAGCCCACCTGGAGGCTCGGGACGAGGGCGTAGGCGTCCGACCAGTCCACCCGGGTGTCGCCCGAGAGAGTCGTGTTCTGATGACCATCGATGCGCATGTAGGGCTTCTCGGCCGGGCCGAGCGCGTTGTACAGATGATCTCGCCAGGTCGGGTCGAGGC
>JANPDO010000326.1:0-12406 GCA_031431535.1 Chloroflexota bacterium | reverse complement strand
GTGGTTCTCGACCGCCTCGATCATCACCTCGTGCTGGAGGGATGGCGTACGAACCTGCATTCGGCGCGCCTTGCCAATCGCCGGGTGCGGGATGTCGCCGTCGCCGGCGATCTCGTTCGACGTATCCACGACCACGACTCGCTTGCCCATGTCGTCAGCGAGGACGCGTGCGGCTTCGCGCAGCATCGTTGTCTTGCCGATCCCCGGCCGACCCAGGATCAGGATCGACTTTCCGGTCTCGACGAAATCGTTGATGATCTCGATCGTGCCGTAGACCGCCCGGCCGATCCGGCAGGTGAGCCCGACGACCTTGCCGGACCGATTGCGGATCGCACTGATCCGGTGGAGCGTGCGCTCGATGCCGGCCCGGTTGTCGTCGCCAAAACTGCCGATGTGCTCGACGACAAAGTCGAGATCTGCCTCAACGATCTCGCGATCCAGCAGACCGACCTCCGAGTCCGGAAAGCGCGCCTCCGGTCGACGGCCGAGGTCCATCACCACCTCGATCAGCGACATGCGATCCGGCAGCGCGTGGACCGCATCGACGATTTCGGGCGGCAGGGCGGACAGGAGCGCGTCGAGATCGTCGATCGACTCGCCGTGACGCTCTGAGCTGCCCACATGGTCCTCCACTGGCGTTGGGATGGCCTGCCGGTTAGCGCACACCCGCCGGCACGAGGGCCGGCTCGGCGACGCGGATGAGGGTTTCCTTCATCAGCAGGATGACGCTGGCCATCGGATCGAAGCCCGCCTCTTCCATTCTGCGGTCGATCGGGGATTCGTAGGTTCGCACGGGAGCGATGACTCCGCGTTCGCGTCGATGATCTCCGCCTTTAGCCGTCCTCGCGGCAATGACACCCAGACCGAAATCGATGAGCTGGGAGACGTCGGCATCCGGTCGCCCGACGACCTTCAGATAGTGCGGCTGATCTTCCTTGGCAACACCCACCTGCAGGTAGGCATCGAGCCCGGTTGGATCACCCCCGCCATCCACCGTCAGCTGCACGAAGCCCTCGGTTTCGGCAAAGCGCAGGATCGGTGTCAGACTGGACCGCGGGACTCGCGCATGGGCCCCCTGGCGTTCCCAGTCGGCGAGCCGGAGCGCCTCGAGTCGCGCGACCGGCTGTGGCGTGGCCTGGGCATACAGCCTCGCGAGGGCGAGCGCGTCAAGCGGCGTGGTTGCCCGGATGCGAGCGGCCACGGCGCGCAACTCCGTCCACGGCTGCGGGAGTGGCCGCTCATCCGGCCGGACCATGATCTGCTCCTCGCCATACCGGATGAACCCGGCTTGCATCAGCAATTCGACGTTGTCGTCCGCGTCGGCGCACGCGACATGGAAGCGGGCGGCTCCGCGCTTCGCACCCTCCCGAAGCAGCAGCTGGACCAGGCGATACCGGATATCGCCGGCGTTCGCCATCCCGACGGCGTCGAGCTCCACGATCGTCCACTCGTCGCGGATCGACTCGCGCTCCACGCGGACAAGGCCCGCGAGGTGGCCCTGTTCCTCGTAGACGTAGAGCAGGTCGTTTGGCCGGAAAGCGCCCAGCGGCAGACGGAAGAGGCTGAACACTCCGATCGGTGGTCCGTTGATCGGTAGACCCAGGGAGCGCGTGTCTGCGACGTCGGACTGGCACTGGCGCGAGAGCTCTCCAAGGGCGGCGAGATCGGTCAGGCGCGCCGGTCGTACCTTGCCGCTGCCACGTGGTGCGCGGAGGGCGGTCATCGTGCCGATCCACGACGGGTCGGGTGTGGGCGACGACCTGAGCCCTCGCCCGGATCCGCGTGCTCGGACGCCATGGTCGCCACCAGCCGGTGGAAGCGCGTCTCCCCGGCAAGTTCCGGGTGGAACGCCGTCGCCAGGATGTTTCGCTCCCGGACGGCGACGATCCGTCCGTCGTAGAGCCGGGCCAGGATGTCGACGTCGGGACCGGTCCGCTCGATGATCGGTGCCCGGATGAACACGGCATGGACCGGTCTGTCGCCAAGGATCGAGACCGGCACGTCAGTTTCGAATGAGTCCAGCTGGCGTCCGAACGCGTTGCGCTCCACTGTGACGTCGAGCAGCGGCAGGATGGGCTCCTCGCCACCGGCGATCTCACGCGCCAGCACGATCATCCCGGCACACGTGCCGAAGATCGGTGCGCCACGTTCGGCCATCCGCAAGATCGGTTCACGGAGCCCCCAGCGCTCGATCAGCTGGCGCATCGTCGTGCTCTCGCCGCCAGGCAGGATCAGCCCATCGATACCCTTGAGGTCAGCCGGCTCGCGCACGCGCACGCCCTCGACGCCGATCGCGCGGAGCGTATCGAGGTGCTCTCGGAACGCCCCCTGGAGGGCGAGAACGCCGATCTTCATGAACGGATGATCGCGCGCCGAGGTGGTGGGTTGCCCTACCAGCCGCGCACCGAAAGCCGCTCCTGCTCCGGGATCTCCTCAAGGGCGATGCCGCGCATCGGCGCTCCAAGTCCCCTTGAGACCTCGGCCAGCTTCTTTGGGTCATCAAAGAACGTGGTCGCCTGAACGATGGCGTTGGCCATCCGAGCCGGATCCTCTGACTTGAAGATGCCCGAGCCCACGAAGACGCCCTCCGCGCCAAGCTGCATCACGAGCGCCGCATCGGCCGGGGTGCTGATCCCGCCGGCCACGAAATTGACGACCGGCAGCTTGCCGTTGGCGGCAACCCCCTTGACCAAGTCATACGGAGCGCCGAGTTCCTTGGCGGCGACAAACAGCTCGTCTTCGCGCATGTGCTGGAGGCGACGGATCTCGGCGAGTACGTCTCGGAGCTGGCGGACAGCCTCGACGATGTTGCCGGTCCCGGCCTCACCCTTGGTCCGCATCATCGCGGCGCCTTCGTTGATCCGCCGCAGCGCCTCGCCGAGGTTGCGACACCCGCACACGAACGGGACCTTGAACGCGTGCTTGTCGATGTGGTTATTTTCGTCAGCCGGGGTCAGCACCTCCGACTCGTCGACGTAATCGACGCCCAGCGCCTCGAGGATCTGGGCCTCGACGAAGTGACCGATCCGGGCCTTGGCCATGACCGGGATGGACACCGCGCCCATGATCCCAACGATCATCTCGGGATCGGACATCCGCGCGACCCCGCCCGCCTTGCGAATATCGGCGGGGACGCGCTCGAGCGCCATCACGGCGACCGCACCGGCGTCCTCGGCGATCCTGGCGTGTTCGGGCGTGACGACGTCCATGATGACGCCGCCCTTGAGCATTTGGGCCAGACCGGTCTTGGTCGCCCAGGTGGACGTTTCGACAGTCATGTGGGCTCTGGTTCCTCTGGTGGCTCGCGCTCGGTTCGCCGGCCGGGTCTTGCCCCGGGGTCGTCGCCCGCTCGAGTCGGCCGAGCCCCGCGCGCGACGCGATTATCGCACGAGCGCGCACGAGGGCCTGGCGCGGACGTGCAGGCGGCCGATGGCTCGCTCTCCGCAGCGTTGCGGGACTTGCGCCGCGATCTGGGCCCCAAGGGACTTGCGCCCCGGGACTTGCGCCTCACCCTCGCCCGCGCCCCGCTCAACCCACGATTCGCCCGCAGCGGCTCAACTGCAGGTTGAGCGGCTGCGACGACCCCAGCGTCGACTCTGAACCAGACCGTCAATTGGGGACTGCGTCGGGAACGTTGATGCGTTCAGCACAACCCATACTTGAGGAGCGCCATCGAGCTACGGGCTCCGAGGCCGCGGCGCATCGACGAGTCGGCCCACCTGGTACGTCCAGGACCGGTTTCCGCGCGAATGAGCGCGGTCCGCCGAGCCATTCGACAGTTCCCTGTCGTTTTCGGGCAAGTCCACGAGGCGCTCGTCCGGAATCCGGTACTGGTAGGACCCGAAGGCGCGCGACGGGGCGCGGATGAGTGGAACGCCGTCAGCGGGAGACGGTGCGGATGACGCCCGACATCAACTTGGTCGCCCGCCGCGCCGCTGTCGGTGAGAGTCGCGACAACGCCTCGACCAGATCGATGACCTCCTGGTCCGGGAGCCCACGGAGCAGCTCGAACAGACGCAGGATCGTGGCGTCCGGGATCCGACTGAGCAGGCCCAGCGCCCGCTCGAGTTCGCGTGGATCGAGCTTCGGGACCAGGCCAACGGCTCGGTCGAAGAGGGTGACGAAGACCAGGAACGCCGCCAGCCAGTCACGCAGCGCCACCAGCTCGTGATCGTCGGGATTGGCCTCGAGGGCGAGCGCGGCCTCTCGCTCCTTGGCCTTGAGAACGGCCACGATCGGATCCCCTTCGCGAACCTTGCGCTCAGCGATGACCCGACCGAACCATTGCCAGTGGTCGCCGACCGCGAGGTAGGCCGCTCCGGCCGGTCCGCGCCGGCCCACGCGCCGCGGCTCCAGAACGCGCTCCACGATCCCCCACGACTCCGCCGCCGCGAGCGCAAGGCTCGTGGCTCGGTGGCTGAGACCCAGCGCCTCACGGATTTCCCGTTCGGTCAGCGGCTCATGTCGAACCATGAGGTAGGCTTGGACGCGGGCGATCGCCGGAGTCACACCCCAGGCGGCGCCCATTTCGCCCCACGCCTCGGCGAACTCGACGCGGATGAACTCTGCCGTGGATCGAGCCCGGGCATCTCCGCCGCCGATCCCCGACGTGTCGCCGCGCATAACTTGCCCCTTGACAGTAGCAGATTTATCTGACATAACTTGCTATGCAAGAGTAGCACGAGGATATGGCGATGGTGACCCAGGCTCCAGGAATGTGGCTGTGATGCGCGTCGCGATTGTTGGTGGGTCTGGCCTCATCGGTCGGGAGCTGACGCGATCGCTGGCAGCGGACGGTCACGCCGTCGTGGTTCTGTCGCGAAACGCAGGCAAGGCCGCCCGGATCGTATCGCCGGGTGTTGAGGTGAGCGACTGGTCCGCGGATGATGTCGACGGTCTCGCGGCCACCCTTGACGGAGTCGATGTCGTGGTGAGCGTGGGCGGCACGCCGGTTGGACCGTGGCGCTGGACCAGGCGACGCAAGGCTTCGATCGTGTCGAGTCGAGTGATTGCCACCCGGTCCATCGTCGATGCCATGGAGCGACTGGCCGCAGACGGGCGCCCGCGAACGTTGGTTGTCGTTTCCGGCGTCGACGCCTATCCCGAGAGTGACGGGACGGCCGATCCGCCCGCCATGACCGAGGCAACGCCGATTGGCGAAGGCTTCCTGGCCGAGGTCTCGCGCAGCCTCGAAAACGAGGCGAAACGAGCCGAGGGCCTTGGAGTCCGGGTTGTCTGCCTGCGTCTCGGCCAGGTCCTTGCGCGAGACGCGTATCTGATGCGGATTCTCACCCTGCCGGTCCGCCTGTTCGTGGGCGGCCGCATGGGGAGCGGCGAGCAATGGCTCAGCTGGATCCACATCGACGATGCCATGGGGTTGTACCGGCTCGCGATCGCAGACGGCGGACCCAGCGGCATTGTCAACCTCGTCGCCCCAGGTGCCTGCCGACAGGTCGACTTTGTCCGGGCGATGGCCCGTGTGCTCCACCGGCCGACACGGGTTCGCGTCCCCGCCTGGCTCATCAGGCTGGTCCTCGGCGAGCAGTCCACCCTCCTGCTCGGATCGCGCAGGGTTGCCCCAACCCGAGCGCAGGAACTGAGCTACGCCTTCCGGTACCCGACGATCGATGCCGCCATGGAGGCCACGCTCGGATGAAGGTGCCGACGGTCTGATGGAACAGACGGGACGGGCTGCGCGCGCCATCGAGTAGCATCCGGTGAGTGCCGTCTGTCGCCCGATTCTCGATCGCACCGGTGCGTAGCTGCGGCCTGGAGCACCCCGCAGAGATCGACATCACCGAATTTGGAGTGGTGGAGGATCGCCGCTTCTACCTGACCGATGACGCCAATCGACTGGTCGACCGCAACAAGGTCGGCAAGCTAGTCCAGATCGCCAGCCACACCGATCACGAAGCGACGCGGCTCCGTCTCGAATTCCCGGACGGCACGGTCGTCGAGGAGGAGGTCCGCATCGGCGACCCGGTCGAGACCCCGATCTATGGTCGAACCGGGGTCGGGCACATCGTCCACGGCCCGTGGGTGGAGGCCTTGTCCGACTTCGCCGGCCGAACAATTCGGCTCGTCCGCTGCGATCAGCCGGCCGGGACGCGGGCCGGGAACCCGACAAGTATCGTGTCGGACGGGTCGCTCGCCGAGCTCGCCCGCCAGAG
The DNA here is from genome assembly GCA_031431535.1 of Chloroflexota bacterium. Taxonomy (GTDB): domain Bacteria; phylum Chloroflexota; class Limnocylindria; order Limnocylindrales; family CSP1-4; genus SPCO01. The sequence goes on along the minus strand of JANPDO010000326.1, from coordinate 6,236 downwards.
CGCCATCGATCACGTCGATGGCCGTCGGTTCCGGATGCTGATCGAGCTCGTCGGCGCCGCGCCACACGAGGAGGACACCTGGGTCGGGAGCCGGATCGCGATCGGGGCGGCGCTCCTGGCCGTCACCCTGCCGGACGCCCGATGCGCGATCACGACTCAGCATCCCGACACCGGGACACGCGACCTCGACACGCTTCGGACGCTGATCGCCTACCGCGGGCTGCGCGACGGCAAGCACGCCGACTTCGGCGTCCTGGCAGACGTCGTGCAGCCTGGCCGGGTGCGGCTCGGCGACGAGGTTCACGTCCTCGCCTGACACCGCCCGGGCAACTCCCCTACGCTCCCCCCGACACGGAGGTACCCATGGCTCACGAAACGACCACATCCCCCCTGCCGGGGACCCGCGAGGCGCTTCTCGACCTGCACCGCGAAACGCGCCGTCAGCGCAACAAGGCGGCCCACGGCAGCGAGGACCACGTCGCCGCGATCGACCTGCTCGCCAGGATCGAGGTCGAGATCGCCCGGATCGAGCGCGCGATGGACCCGCCGCTGGGCTGAGCGCATATCGCACGGCTGAGGGACCGTGCGGCTCGGCTCAAGGGCCGGGCGCTCAGACGAGATCGCGCCATCGCCGGGGCGCCTTGGGGCGTTCTTGCTATTCTCCGCCCACGATGGAGGGTGCCGTACTCGTTCTGAACCAGAACTACGAGCCGCTCAACGTCTGTAACCTGCCCCGGGCGTTCCGACTGGTGTTCGGCGAGAAGGCCGAAGTCATCGAGTACGACCACCAGGTGATCCGGACGGTGCGGACGGAATACCGCGCGCCCTCCGTCATCCGACTCCAGCACATGATCCGACGGCCCCGGCCGCGGGTGAAGCTGTCGCGCCGCGAGGTGTTCGCCCGTGACCGGCACACCTGCCAGTACTGCGGTCGCCAGTCGCACGACCTGACGCTCGACCATATCGTCCCGCGCTACCGCGGCGGCATGCACTCGTGGGAGAACCTGGTCGCGGCATGCAAGCCGTGCAATCACCGCAAGGGCGGCAAGACGCTCGAGGAGGCCAGGCTGCGCCTGGCCCGGGCGCCGTTCGAGCCACGAAGCGACATCTACTCGCTGTTCACGCCGTACCTTGGCGATGAGCGCAACGAGGCGTGGCGGACCTACCTCTTCCTGGGACGCAACTGAGGAGCCTCGCGGCGGCCATCCCCGGCCCGGTCCGGACCTTGCTCGGGGCCCTCTGGGACGCTGGCCAGGCCGCGTACGTCGTCGGTGGCTCGCTACGCGACGCAGCGCTCGGACGGCCGGCGGCCGACTGGGACCTGGCGTCGGACGCCCTGCCCGAGCGTGTCCTCGAGATCTTTCCGGGCGCCGTCTACGAGAACCGCTTCGGGACAGTCGCGGTCAGACGCGGCCACGAGTTGTTCGAGATCACGACCTTTCGATCCGATCACGACTACGCCGATTTTCGGCGCCCGCACCGGATCGAGTTTGGCGACACGATCGAGCTTGACCTGGCTCGCCGCGACTTCACCGTCAACGCCATGGCGTGGGGTGCGCGAGCCGGCGAGACGCCTGCGCTCGTGGACCCGTTCGGGGGCCTGGTCGATATCGAGGCGCGGGTCCTCCGCGCGGTCGGCGAACCCTCGGTGCGGTTCGTCGAAGACGCCCTGCGGATGGTCCGGGCAGTGCGCCTCGCGGCGACCCTCGGATTCGCGGTCGAGGCGGACACGCTGGCGGCTCTCCGGGCGCAGTCGAGCCTGGTCGCCCACATCTCCGGTGAGCGAATCGCATCCGAGCTCAGCAAGCTCCTGGCGGCGCCGGAGCCGTCGGTCGGCCTTCGACTGATGAGTGAGACCGGCCTGCTCGAACAGATCTCCGCCGAACTGGCGAGCCAGCGCAGGATCCCGCAGAACAAGGTGCCGGGCGAGGACCTGTGGGACCACACGCTCCGGACGGTCGATGCGGCCCCAGCGGATCGACCGGTGGTGCGCCTGGCCGCCCTCCTCCACGACATCGGGAAGCCGGCCGCGTTTGCCGATGGCCACTTCCTGCACCATGACACGATCGGAGCGAAGACGGCCGCCAGCCTGCTCGACCGACTTCGCTCGCCGCGAGCGGTTCGCGATCGCGTGGTCGCCCTGGTCGAGCACCACATGTTCAGCTACGAAACCGGCTGGTCGGAGGCGGCCGTTCGGCGGTTCATCGGCAAGATCGGAGCGCTGGGTGACGGCGCGCTCGATGAGCTGCTTGCCCTTCGCGAGGCGGACAACACCGGTTCCGGCCTGCCCGCCGAGGCGGGGTTGCTCGATGAGCTGCGGGCCCGGATCGCGGCCGAGCTGGCGGCAGAGGTCGTCCTGGACCGGCACGGCCTGGCGATCGATGGCGACGACCTGATGACCGAACTCGGCCTGCCGCAGGGTCCCCTGCTCGGGCGCATGCTGGACGATCTGCTGGAGCGGGTCATCGTCGATCCAGGCCTGAATGATCGTCCGACCCTGCTTCTGCTGGCCCAGGCGATGCTGCGGGATGAACCGTGATGGAGGTCCTCGTCGGCGGCCAGGCCGACGCGGCGCGGACGGCTGGATTGTGGCGTCGGCCCTAACGGGTATCGTGCGCGCATGACGCGTGTCCTGATTACCGGCGGCGCTGGCTACGTGGGGTCGATCTCGGCGCAGGCGTTCCTCGATGCCGGTCACGAGGTGGTCGTTCTCGATGACCTCACGACCGGCCATCGCGATGCCGTGCCGGCGGGCGCCACGTTGCACACGGGCACCTACGCCGTCGGGGTCGCGCTGGCGGATCTCCTCCAGACCGAGCGCATCGAGGCGATCCTGCACTGCGCCGCCCGATCCCTGGTCGGCGAGTCCATCCGGGAGCCCGCGAAATACTTCAGGGAGAACGTGGCCGGTGGCGTGGCGCTGCTGGATGCGGCCCGGGCCGCCGGTGTGGGGCGGGTCGTGTTCTCGTCCACCGCGGCGGTCTATGGTGACCCGGAGTCGACGCCCATCGGGGAGGACGCCCCGCTTCGGCCGATCAACCCGTATGGCGAGACGAAGCGGGCGTTCGAGAGTGCCCTGACGTGGTACGGCCGCGCCTACGGCTTGCGGAGCGTGTCGTTGCGCTACTTCAATGTGGCCGGCGCGACGGATGTGCGGGGCGAGGACCACAACCCTGAGACCCACCTGATCCCGAACGTCCTGCGCGCCGCGGAGGGCGGCCCCGCGGTCACGCTCTTTGGCGACGACTATCCGACGCCCGATGGGACGTGCATCCGGGACTACATTCACGTGTCAGACCTGGCCGAGGCGCACCTGCTCGCGCTGGCGGCCACCCTGCCCGGTGACCCACGGACTGATGAACCGTTGGTGTGCAACCTGGGCAGCGGCGGCGGGTTCTCGGTTCGGCAGGTGCTGGCCGCTGCGGAGTCCGTCGTCGGTCGGCCGATCCCGTGCAAGACGGGACCGCGGCGCGAGGGCGATCCCCCGGTTCTGGTCGCGAGTTCCGCGCGTGCCGCTGAGATCCTCGGCTGGCGGCCGGCACGGCCCGGCCTCGACGAGATGGTCGGCTCGGCCTGGGCGTGGCGGCAGACGCACCCGGGTCGCTATCCGGAGTAGGGCCAGTGGCCCTGGCCGTGGCCGTGGCCCGACCGCCCCGGCCGTGGGCCGCCGGTCGCCGTAATGTCCAGCCTGCACGCCGGGATCTGAGCCTCGGGCCGCATTGCAGCTGGTGCCCGACCGCGTTCCAACCGGGCTGGTGTAACCGACACGCCTCGGTCGGCATCACCAGCCGGGCTGGAACTTCCGACAAGCACGGCCGGATTCAGTTTGGATTGGCCAACCACCCTGGGATATCCGACCGATTCGGGAGCCAGCGTGACCCGTATACCAACCCGGTTGGAATCGACTCCGACGTACCCCGAATTCGGTGGGCGGGCCCGGGCGGCTCGGGCGGCTCGGGCCTAGCGAGGCTCCAGCGGCCCCGATCCTGGCATCATCCGCTCCGGCGGTACCGGCACGTCAGAAGGTGAACCCTCCAGCCCAGGCAGGTCATCCCGCACCGGCCAGACGAGCCACAGCCCGATGAGCATGGTCGCGAACAAGCTCAGGACGGCGATCTGATAGGCCGCATTGCCGAGACTGTCGACGAGCAGGAAGACGATCAGCCCATACAGCAACGAGCCGATCACCTGCGACGCCTTGCCCACCAGCCCGTAGATCCCGAAGAACTCGCCCAATCGCGGACGCGGCGACAGCCGGACCATCAGCACCCGATCGGTCACCTGCACCCCGCCCAGACCGCTACCGAGGATGGCCCCGGCGATGACGAACAGGATGATCCCGTGCGTCGTACCGGGGAACCCGAGGGCCACAGTGCCCAGGAACAGGCCGACCGACCACGACATCAGCACCGCGATGAGCGCGCGTTTCGGGCCCCAGCGATCTGAGAGCCAGCCCCAGAAGAAGCTCATGGCGATCGCGATAACCGTGAGCATCAGCGACAACATCAGGAACTGGGTCGATGTCATGCCCATTGCCCGAACCGAGATGACCGACATCACGACGATCAGCGTATTGACGGCGTCGCTGTAGAAGAACCGACCGAGGAGGAACCGACCGAGACCAGGCACGGCCCGTGCGTGCCCGATGGTCAGCCGCAGCTGACCGAGCGATTCGATCACATCCCTCGTCCGGATCGGGGCGGACACGGTTGGACGTTCGCGGACGACGAGGAAGATGGGCACTGCAAAGATCGCGAACAAGGTGCCGGCGACGAGGAACGTCTGCTCAGCACCAACGCCGAGGATGATCAGGACGATCGCGACGAAGATCGTACCCATGTAGCCGACCGCGACGCCCATCCCGGACAGTCTTCCCCGCGTCGACGGGAAGCTGACGACCGTGAGCGTCGCGTCGTAGTAAATGAGGGCAGCCTGATATGCGAAGTTCGCCACGATGAACAGCAACACCCCGACCAGAGCCGGCGACAACCCGATGAGCAAGGTCGGCACGACACACAGGATTGTGAACAGCAGCAGGAACGGCAGTCGTCGTCCGCCGCGGTCGCTCAGCGCCCCGAGGACCGGCGACACGATCGCATTGAGGCCCACGCTCACCGCGATGGCGATGCCCTGGACCAGCTGTCCCGGCCCGGGCCCGAAGCGACTTGCGTCGGTCAGCCACAGCCCGATTGCCACGGACACCACGGCGTAGCTGAAGATCGTATTGGCGAAGTCGTACAGAGCCCACGACACGGGCACAATCGCGCGGCCGCTTGGCGTCAGGCCCGCCAGGCCGCGCCGCTGCGGTGTGGTGACACCGGCAGGCACAGAACTTGACACGGCGCGATGATAGACGCGCGCGGCCAGCACTGGACACGCCCTGCGCACCGACAGGAGGTCGTACACGATGACGACGGCGACCGGCCGACCCGGCCATGCACCTGGACCATCCGACGCTCGATCCAACCCTGCAGACCTCCGGCCCCAGATCTTCGGCGACGGAAACCCGGGGCGCGTCCCTGATCCGGTCATCGAGCCGCTCTGGACGGGGGTCCGCGCGCTGGCCACCATCAAGGCGGGCGCGGGTGCTAACACGGGCGCGGGCGTCGACGCGCGCACCGCGACCCTCGCGGACGAGGACGGCGACCTGATCGACGGCCACGACGACATCGTGGTCGCGCTCGCGGATGCCGCCCAGGCGCAGCACTTCGTTGTCGACGGCTTCCTGACCAAGCTTGCGGCCCGCGACGGGAGCGGCGTCTATGTCGGGATGGACGAGCTGCCGTCGGCCGGCCAGCTCACCGGTCGTGCCCTCCTCGGTGTCCGCCGCAACCGGGCCGAAGAGGCCCAGCAGCGGATGGCCGCGGAACGGGAGGCGCGCACCTTCGGCCCGGACGACGCGGTCACGTTCGTAGCGATCGACCTGCTCTGGCTCGATGGTGAATCGATGCTTGAGGTCCCGTTCCTGGAGCGTCGCCGGATCCTCGAATCCGTGCTGCGTGAGTCAGATCTCGTTCGCCGCGGCATGTTCGTCCGGCCACCCGTCGAGAATTGGATCGGATCGTGGCGCGCACTCGGCTTCTCCGGGCTCAGCTTCAAGGCAGCCAATGCCCGCTACCGGCCGGGCGTCATGAGCCCCGATTGGGTCACGGCACCGATGCCTCGCCGCTGAGCCGGCACCCGCGCCGCCAGCACGCGCCATCCCCCGCCCATCACGCGCCCTCGGGTCCTGGCAG
>JANPDO010000325.1:0-6353 GCA_031431535.1 Chloroflexota bacterium | reverse complement strand
CTCACCGCCAGCGAGGATGACCGCCATCGTCCGCTTCACGCCCACATGCTAGCACGCACGATTCGGGCCCCCGGCAGTCCCGCGGTTCGACCCGCTACAGGAAGAGTCGCGGATTGGTGAAGTTGCCCTTGTAGACCACCGCCCAGTGCAGATGCGCGCCCGTGGAGCGTCCGGTATTGCCCTCGTAGCCGATAATCTGGCCGGCCTTGACCTGGCTCCCGGCGCGGATGCCGCCCGGGCGACGGGGCAACATGTGCGCGTACCAGGTCTGGAGCTGTGCGCTATGAGCGATCACGACAATCCAGGCCGGGTCGTAGCCATCGGCATAGTTCCAGCCGATGTAGACGACCGTGCCCTTGCCTGAGGCCCGGACCGGCGTGCTCACCGGCGCCACGATGTCGATCCCGCGATGGAAGTGCGCGCAACGACCGACCCGCGGCTCCCACCGAAACCCGGTGCATCCAAAGTTCTGGGTGACCGTCCCACCCATCGGCCAGGCGAGGGATCCGTTGTAGACAGATGGGATGCGACCCTCCGACGCGCGGCGCCGGATCAATTCGGCGATCCGGTTCTGGAGGCGCTTCTGCGCAGCTTGTGCCTTGGCCAGGGCGGTTCGGGCTTCGGCCGTGTCCCGGGATGCATCGGCAAAGGCGGCCCGCTGGATCGCGAGCTCGGCAGCGGTTCGCTTCTCGAGATCGGCGAGCGCAGCCTTGGTGACCTTGAGGTCCGCCAGGCTTCGGTCGAGCTCGCGCTTGCGGGCTGCCGTCGCCTGGCGCAACGTGTTGGTCTGGTCGCGGGTATCGGATACCGCCTGGTGAATTTCGGCGAGCGTCGCACGATCGGCGGCGATCCGCGTCGCGAGCGCCTTGTCCTGCTCGGCGACGTCGATCACGTAGCTCATCTCGACCAGCACGTCCGTGAAGGTCCCGCTGGACAGGAAGGACTCGAGGACCGAGGTCCGGTCGCTGTCATAGGCAGTCCGAATCCGCTCGGCGAGGATCGCCTGGCGGTCGAAGAGTTCCGTCCGTTTGGCCGCCTCGCGGATCTCCAGGTTCGCGAGCTCCGCGTCGAGCCTGGCAACCTGTGCAACGAGGAGGTCGTACTCGCCCTGGACGGTCTTGATCCGGGTGTTGATGCCGTTGATCTGTTTGCGGACCGAGCGAATATCGGCGTTGATCGCCCGCAGTTCGCGCGAGGTGGCGCTGATTTCGGCCGACACGCCGGCCTGAAGTCGCTGGAGACGCGCCACCTGCGCCGCTTGGGACGCAACGTCCTTCTTCAGGCGTTCCTGGCGGGCGCGGGCCTCGCTGAGTTCATCGCCATAGGCCGATTGGGGCGCGCCAGGCACGCCGAACGCACCGGCCACCAGTGGCAGAAGCAGCAGGACGGAGATGAACGGACGACTGGGACGACGACGCCGAAGGGAGGGTCCGGCACCATGGGTCCAGCCGCTCACGGGCGACCCCGCGCAGTGGTGTCTCGATCGTCCGTTCCTGGCGATGTCATCGTGCGAGCCGACTCCGTGGGTCGGACCAGATCCGGCCTGGACTGCGTCTGGTCCATCTGACGGTGAGCCCGCCGGTGGATCGCCGTCCGAAGCGGGCACAGACTCGGGACGACACCGGCTTCCGCGCATTCTACCCGGCCAGTCCAATTGTCGAATCGGCTCCATTGCGCGAGGGGCGCCCCTACCGGATCAGCACCGCCCACAGGGCCCCGATGATGAAGAACGGCCCGAATGGCACGTAGGTGCGGCGGCCGATCCGGCGCGCTGCCAGGAGCACCAGCAGCACGACCCCCGACAGGACGAGGGCGAAGACGACGCTGCTGAGGCCCCGACTCCCCCCGGCCAGCAGCCCGATCCCGACCAGCAGCTTCACATCTCCCAGGCCGAACGCCCCGGCGCCGAACGGGATGGACGGCAGGAACAGGACGGCAGGGATCGCCAGCGCAGCAATCACGGCCGGCACCAGCTCCTGGCCGACCAGCGGATTCGTCCCACTCAACGCGTATACGAGGGCGATCGGGATCACAGGCAGCGTCACCACGTCTGGCAGGAGCCGTTGGTCAAGGTCGGTGCCAAGACCGATCACAAGCGTCACAAACCAGGCCCCGAACACCACGAACGCCACGGGATCCCCGCCGAACCGCAGTGGCAGGAGGCCGAAGGCGATGGCGCCGACGAGCGCGGTGAGTCCCGTTCGCCAGTCGACGACACGGCCTGGCGGGTGCTCCTCGTCGTGTTCGGGCCAGCGCGTCGCGAAGCGGTCGGCGGCCAGGCCGAGCGCGAACCCTCCCGCCCCCAGCAATGCCGTCAGCGGTTCCATCGTTCAGCGCGTGGCCCGCACGTCGGCGATACCCGGGTTCAGACGCTAGACCGCGCGGGCGCCGGCGAGAGCCAGCTCGACCAGGGTCGCATGGGTCACGCCCGTCGCGCCGCGCGCCGCGTACGGAGCTGGCTTGCGGAAGTAGGCCGTCCCGCCGATGTCCAGGTGCACCCACGGCTTGGTCACAAATTCGCGAATGAACAGCCCGCTCTTGATCAGCGAGCCTTCGGCCGTCCCCGCGTTCTGGAGGTCGCCGTACCAGCTCTCCATCTCGGGGACATAATCGTCCACCAGGGGAAGCTGCCAGTAGCGCTCACCAGCGCGCGCCGCGGCCGCCGTCACCGAATCGTAGAACGGCTGCGGCGTACCAAACGCCCCGGTGACCAGGTGGCCGAGTGCCCGGGAGACGGCACCGGTCAGCGTCGCAACATCGATCAGGTGGGTGGCGCCCAGCTGCTCCGCATAGGTCAACGCATCGCCGAGGATCAGGCGCCCCTCGGCGTCGGTATTGGTGATGTCCACCTTCTTGCCGTTTAACGCCGTCACGATGTCGCCCGGCCGCGTCGAGTGTGGCCCGGGCATGTTTTCGACCGCCGGCGCGACGGCCAGCAGCGGCGTCCCCGGGGCCAGCCGGGCGACGGTGGCGATGGCCGCCAGGACCGTGCAGGCCCCGGTCTTGTCCATCTTCATCTCTTCCATCCGGTCGGACGGCTTGATGCTGATCCCGCCCGAATCGAAGCAGACGCCCTTGCCGACGATCGCGAGGTGTCGATCGAGCGCGTCGCGTTCACCTTCGGCGCCCGAGCGCAGCACGATCATTCGTGGCGGGTTGTCGCTGCCGCGGCCGACCGCCATGAACATGCCCATCCCCATGGCCGTTGCGCGCTCGGGCTCGATGACGTCGATCCACAGGTCGTGCCGCTTGGCGATCGCCCGGGCTTCATCGGCCAGCACTTCGGGGCTCACGTCGTTCGCCGCCCGGTTCGACAGGGTGCGGGCCAGGTTGGCGCCCTCGGCGATCACGATGCCGCGCTCGGCCTCCCGGGTCAGAGCGGCCGCGTCCGCGCCTGGAGCGATGAGGGTCAGCTCATCGAGCTGCGGCGGAACCTGGTCGACGTTCTCTCGGTAGATCGTCCGGGGATCGTACGAACCTTCGAGGACGCCCCTGGCCACGAGGCCGGCCGCGATCGCCGCCCCGTCGGCAAGGTGCTCGGCTAGCGGCGACAGCCAGATGGCGAGCCGCTTGACGGATCGCCCGGCGAGGCGACGCTCCGCGGAGGCCGCGATCCGGACCACCGTCTCGCGGTCCAGGGTCGCCACATCGCCGATCCCCACCGTCAGGATCCGGGCTGCCGGCAGTTCACCGGCGGCCGCAAGGGCCGTCCCGTAGCGCTTCCCGCTCAGCTCCCCGAACTTGACGAGCGCCTGGAGCTCGCCGCCAGAGCGCCGGTCGAGTTCGCCCAGTGGCCCATCGAAGGCCGGGTCGGCGACCACGGGGACGACAAGGACGTCCGTGGCCACATCCCACGGCTGATCGGTAACGACACGCAGTTGCACGACTCAGGATTCCTCCGGAAGGGACCGCCGGACGGCGCCCTGCGCGCGGCGGTCGATGGTCAAACGTTGCGGGCAGTGTAGCGGCGCCCCTGCCTTGGGGGTACCGGCGCGCCTGTCTACTGGGATGCCGCCTCGATGGCACTCGTCAGTCGACCCTTGGCCTCCTCAATCGTGATGACCGCGCCGTTCATCCCACCCCGCCCGATCTCGGCCATGATCACGACCATGGCCCGGGTATCGGGCGGCAGGTTGGCGCGCGCGGCCGTCTCGCCGGCCTGGGCCGCCTCCACTTCGGCCGTCACGGTTCCGCCGCTTGCGGCGTAGGCGGCGTAGAGACCGTGGAGCGCGGTGTCGTATGCCCCGCTGCGATCGAGCCACTGGTCGAGCACGGAGACGTCGACCGTGTTGGCCAGCTGGTCGCGCAACGCACGCGCGATGGAGATCGTCGAGTCGGCCTCCTCCAGGCGCTCGATCGCGGCACCGTAGCTGGCTGCTCGACCGAATGCGGCCGCCTCCGTCACCAGGCGATCGTGCTGGTCGAGGAGGGAGCCCAGCTGGATCGCGGCGAACGAGCCGGTGGTCAACCCGGCCCATGCGGGCTGCAGTCCCGCGGTCGCCTCCAGGGTCGCGACCAGCGATGCGTGTCGGGCAGCCACCTCCTGCGACAGCAACAGGGCGGTATCCGACCGTGCGACGTACGGGACGTCAGCCAGCGCAAGATTCAGCTCGGATGTCTGCGCCGTCAGCTCGTCGAGGAGTCGATCGCCTTCGGCAATGGCGGCCTGGACGGTCGCCGTCTCGCCCCCGTTGAGCGCAGCGAGGGCACCCCGGGCCTGAACCCCGAGTGCGGCGAGCTGTTCGGCCAGGGCGTCGAGCCGGCCGGCGACGCCATCGAGCACGACCTTTGCCTCAAGATCGCGGGCGTAGGTCAACTCGGCGCGCGACGGAGTACCCGGCTGATGATTCGCGGCGCTGATCAGGCCGGTGGCCCCGAGGGCGATGGCCACCACGATCGCGAGCCACCCGAGCCCCCCCAGGATGCGAACGACCAGGTGCTTCATGCGCCGCCGGCACGGATGGTGAACACCGTGGCAGGGTAGCATCGCGACCATGACGGATCCGAGGGATGGTGGCTTGACCGGCGGCCTGGGTGGCGGCCTGACCGGCCTGCGTGGCGGCCTGACCGGCCAAGCGTTGCGCCGCCTCATCGGCGCGATGCCCAAGGCTGAGCTGCACCTGCACCTCGATGGCTCCCTGAGGGTCGACACGGCGCTCGATCTCGCCCGGACTCGCGGGATCGAGGCCCCCCGCGACTGGGCCGGCATGTCCGCGGCACTGATCGCCCCGATGCCGTGCGCCGATCAGGCCGAGCTGCTTCGAGCCTTCGATCTGCCGATCGCGCTGATGCAGGACGCCGAGGCGCTCGAGCGGATCACCGCCGAGCTGGTGGAGACCAAGGCCGCCGACAACGTTCGCTTCGTCGAGATCCGCTGGGGCCCGCTCCTCCACGTCGCGCGTGGCCTGTCCCCCGCCGACGGGATCGCGGCCGTCTGCGCCGGGGCGCGTGGCGCGGCCGCCCGAACCGGGACCACGGTTCGGCTCATCTGCACGGCATTGCGTTCGCACGATCCCGCGGACAACCTGCTCCTGGCCGCGACCGCGGCCAATTTCCGGGACCAGGGGCTGACGGGCTGGGATCTGGCCGGAGACGAAGCCGCGTTTCCAGATCCCCTGACCCACGCCGCGGCGTTCGAGGCGGCGCGGGCGGGCGGCCTGCGGATCACCATTCATGCCGGCGAGTGGGGCGGGGCCGCCCAGGTCCGGCGAGCGCTGAGCGTCTCCCCGGAGCGCATCGCGCATGGTCCGCGCGCGGTCGACGATGCGGCCCTCTGTCACGAGCTGACAACTCGCGGAGTGACCCTCGACCTGTGCCCCACCTCCAATGTCCAGGCCGGGAGCGTGCCGTCGGTGGCGGAGCATCCCCTCGCCCGACTCCACCGCGGCGGCGTGCCCGTCACCCTCAACACGGACGACACCACCGTCTCCGATATCACCCTGTCCGAGGAGTACACCGGCGCCGTGGAGCAGATCGGGCTGACCCTGCCAGAGCTGTGGGCGATCAACCGGCGTGCCCTGGATGGCGGCGTCGCATTCGCCGACGAGGCGGCCCTTGCGCCGATCCGAGTCGCGTTCGATACCTGGGCCGCCGGCATCCCCGAACTCGGGGTCGCGCCCGGATAGGCAGGCGCGCCGAAGGCCCGCTAGGCGTACTTCATGCAGACGTTGTTGACTCTCCCCAGCACGGGTGGGACCTTGCCGCATAACCGCGCCGGGAGACTGATAAGGAGCAACGTCTGGGTTGGTGTGCCCGGAATCGGGTAAGCGAGGCCGGAATCGGGACGCACCTGAGCGTGGACCTGGGCTGATGACCCGCCCGACCGGCCTGTCCGTCTCCGTACCAGTCCGTGG
>JANPDO010000324.1:0-5823 GCA_031431535.1 Chloroflexota bacterium | reverse complement strand
CTGCTCGGTCAGGCTGCCGTCCGTCGCCCCGAACGTCTTCCATTCGCGCTGGGCGGCATAGCTTGACTCGGTGAAGGCGATGCCCTTGATCCCGGCCGCCGCCGCGTCCGCGGCCAACAGGTCGGCGATCTTGGTCGACAGTGGCACCTTGAACGGGTCCACGGTGAGCGGCGTTTCGTACCGGCCATGGGCCGGCGGTCGGTCATCGAGCCGAGTCCGGTGGCGAAGGGCCGTGCCGCTGGCGTGGGCGATCCTCACCGCCTCAGCCCCGACTCGGTCAGCCTCCGCGTGGGTCAACTGGTGTGAGGATGCGAAGCCCCAGGCACCGTCGGCGAGCACCCGTACGCCGAATCCTTCGCTTTCGCCCGACGCGACGCCTTCGACTCGCCCGGTCTTGATCGCGATGCTCTCGTCACGGCGGCGCACGACGCGCACATCGGCGTACACGGCGCCGCGGGCAGTGGCCGTATCCAGGGCACGTTGGATCAGGTCTCGCATGCGCCGGGAGCCTAGCAGAGGACCCCGACCGGCCGACAGTCGGGATGGTTACGTAGTCTGGCCGGGATCCTGGTGGATCAGAATGTCGAGTTGCCGGCAATGGCCTGGATCGTGAGATGGAACCCGAACCCGACGACAACCAGCGAGGCCGCAAGCGGGAGATAGCCCCTCGCCCGACCGAGCCAGGTTGTGGCGCCGACACGATCGAAGCGTCCTCGGGCGACGACCAACGCCAGGCCGATGCCGCCCATGACCAGTGCCATGCCAAGCCCGAAGGCGACGATCAGCACGAACCCAAAAGCGGGTCGCCCAGCCGCGATCGAGCCGAGCAGGATCAAGAGGGCGCTGGCCGACGGGATCAGGCCGCCAGCCAGGCCCAGGACGAACAGGCTCCGCCACGAGATGGTCGAGCCCGCTGGGGGCAGATGGCTGTGGCGGATGCCGCCATGGCTGTGCTCGTGCTCGTGCGCCGCGTGCTCGTTCCCGTGCGCCTCGTGCCCGTGCGCCTCGTGCCCGTGCCCTTGCCCGTGGCCGTTCCCGTGCTCGTGCGGGTCATGCTCTTGCTCGTGGGCGTCCGTGCGGTGATGCGCGCGGTTCACGGCACTCACCTTCCAGCGACGCCGTGCCTCGCCCTGGAGCATCCAACCGCCAACTACGACAATCGAGATGGCCGCGATGATCGGCGCGGTCCGCACCACCACATCTGCCGGCAGCAAGCCCTGCGCTCCCACTACCAGCGCGGCCAGCGCCAGGATTCCAAGCGTGTGCGACAGCGCCACGGACAACCCCAGGCCGGCGGCGTGCACGGGCGTCCCCCGGGTTCCGACGAGGTAGGCCGCCATCAGTGTCTTGCCGTGTCCAGGCGTCAGAGCGTGGCCGGCGCCGAGGGCCGCCGCAGTCAGGATGGAGGCGAGCAGCACCAACGGTGTCAGGTCGGCGGTGCGAAAGATCGCCGGCAACTCCCCGATGCCTACGCCGCCAGGCACCGCGGCAGAGGTCCCGGGCGCCGCCTCAGAACCTCCCGTGACGTCGCCGGCGGTTCGGGCGACCTCACCGTCGCTCGCTGCCGACCCGGCACTGCCAGGCAACGGCATGGCGTCCGGGATCTCCAGCGGTGGGAGCTGCAGGCCGCCGGGGGTCACAAGTACCTCAATCTGCAGGTCGGCAAGTGCCACGGCCAGCAGCTCGGGCGGATAATTCGTCAATCGGCTGGACGGGCTCGTCGTTCGCAGCTCGCCGCTCCGGCTGGCCACGGTGACCCCTGAGCCCGAGGTGACGATCTCGCGCCAGCCCAGGCGCTCGCTGTACGACCGATCGCTGAAGGTGATGCGGGCCGGAGCATTGAGCCCCGAAGTCAGCTGCGCGACGAAGGCGCAGGTCGATCGCATCGTTGACAGTCCGCCGGCGCCGGCGGGGAAGGCCAGCCCGGCCGCGGTCAGGGTGACTGATCGAGCGACGCCGTCGACACCGAGCTCGAGCGATCGAGCCAAATCCGTACAGGTCGCGACGCGACCGGCGTCAAGCTCATCGGCGGACATCTCGCCGTCGCCGTCGAGGTCCAGGACGAGGCGAGCCTGGAAGGCGGGGATCTCGGCATGGTCGATGACGACATCGAGCAGGATCCGGTTCTCCTCGATGCGCAGACCAGCGTAGTGATTGATCGTGAAATTCCCCAACGGGTGCGCCTGCGCCAGGGCGGGCATGACGAGCAGCGCGACGAGACTGAGGGCACACGCCACCACTTGACGCCCGCGTCCGACCCGCCTCGTCACTGGAGTTCGGCCAGGACGGCGCTGGCCAACGCGACAGCCAACGGATCGAAGCTCGGGTCGAGGTCCAGCGCATCTCTCAGCAGGCTCGCCGCCTGTGGTCGCTCTCCGAGTGCGAGCGCAATCATCCCGGCGTGATAGAGGAGCCTGGCATCACGCGTCCCGAACGCCAGCGCCGTGGCCATGGCCACACGAGCCTCCTCGGGCCGGTCGTTGGCAAGCAAGGCCCAGGCGAGCGCATCGTAGCCGTAGACATCCGGGCGGATATCGATCTCAGCCGCCGCGAGACTGAGCGCCCGCGCCGGATCGTCGCCCGATCCCGCCAGATAGAGCGACAACGTCCGATCGTGCACAGTCCCGGCGGCTGCGGCGAGACCTGCGATGGCCAGCACGGTCGCCCGGTCTGCGGCCTCGCGGGCTGTATCGTCTTCGGCGCCGCGCAGTCGATAGAGGTCGGCGCGTCTGGCCACGAATTCGAGCTGTGGCATGATTTTGATCGCTGCGTCCAGCTGGGCAATGGCGTCATCCAGGCGCCCTTCGGCCGCCGCGATCCGGCTCAGACCCCAGCGCGCAAGATGAGAGGCAGGATCGGCAAGGAGCGCCGCGCGGTACGCCTCGGCAGCGCCGGCACGATTCCCGGTCGCGATGCGCGTGTCGCCGAGCTGGTAGTGGTACCAGGCCACGACGCTGCCGTTCAAACCCTGCTCCAGAGCACCGCTGACCGCAGCCTCCGAGGCGAGCACGGCATCCGCGATTCGTCCCTCGATGAAGGCCAGGTGCGAGAGGCGGACCGACGCGGCTGGTGACGCACCAAGCGTCGCTAGATCGGCATAAGCCGTGCGGGCGGCCGCGACATGGCCCAGCTCAAGCGATGCATCGCCGAGAATTGCGAGGGCGGTCGGATCGGCCGGCGCAACGGCAAGGATGGCCAGCGCCTGGTCGCGTGCCTCCTCGAAGCGATGGAGCGCTACGAGCACGACCCCGCGGTAGCCGAGAGCGACGGGGTACTCCGGGAACGCCCGCAGGGCTCCATCGACGGCCTCGTTTGCCGCGAGATAGCCAGTGACGTCGCCCGTCGCACGAGCGAGCTCGATTTCCGACGCCGCCAGTCGCGTTGCGCTGATGAAGTCGCGTGGATCCGCTGCGAACCGCGTCCCCCAGAACGTCACGTTCTCCCGGATGCGGGCGCGCTCGGCGGAGGCGCTCCCGCCCGCGGGCACGGACGGATCGAGCAGCGGGGCGGCACCGGTACCCAGGTGCGCATCCGTCGTTCCCACGGCACTTCCCGCGGGATCCCGCTCGACGGTCGTTTCGGCCATACGCAGAACCTGCCCGAACCCGGCGACCGCGAGAGTCAGCAGCAGGACCCCGAGCGGGACCCGCGGCTGCTTGGCGATGCGATGGCTGAGGGCGATCATGCTGAGTGTGGTCCTCGGTCAACTTGAACGGGTGGTTGATGGCCCGGGCCGACCGATGGCCGGCCCGGGCCAAGCCAGGCTCAGTGCGGCGTGGCTGCGTACGGGAAGGTCGCCCGGAAGGCCTTGTCGTTGGCGTCGACGCCATCGCTCGTGACGTTCCCCTTGGTCAGAAGTGAGAACTCCGCGTTGATGACATCGTCGGCCAGAGCGCGGCCGTTGAGGAAGCCCGCGCCGTCGCCCAACTTCACGGTCAGCGTGTCCGGGAGGAGCACGTCGGCGATGCCCGCGATCTCGTCGGCGGTGTAGTTCGGGGCAGCGTTCACCTGGAGGACGTTATCGATGGCGTTCAGCACGCCGATCACGTTATCGCGATCGAACGCGCGGTCATCGGACGGGCGGAGCCGATTTGCCGCTTCCTTTTCCGCGTTCGAGGTGTTGAACACGGTATTGATCGCGGGCCGGCCCATTCGCTCGACCTGATCGTAGATTGAGCCCTTCAATTGCAGGGTTGTCGCCCACACGCCGACCGTCTGGCCCGTGCCACCCAGGCGCGCGTCGGGGACCTCGATCGCGATGCTGCTGACGTTCGTTCCCGCGAATGTGTCCTTGGCGGTGAATCCGCCCAGGAGGACGGCCAGGTCGGTCGAGCCTGCCAGGAGCTGCTTCTTGAATTCGACGAAGCCGGGCAGATCGAAGAAGAACGGGTCGTCGCGTGGCCCGGCGAAGGCCTTGCCGCCGCCCATGATCGCCGCGATCTGCGTGCGCAGCTTGTAGCGGGTCGTCACTCCGCTCGCGACGGTCGTCCCGGTCCATGCGTTCGCCCGCGCGGCGTCGCCGGTCGCACGCTTGATCGTGTAGTGCTGGACGACGGTGCCATCGCCCTGGGTGACCACGGCGCCGAACTTGATCCTGTAGGCGATGTCCGCCCGCCCGTTGAGATTGGTGTCGATGTTGAACTGGTAGATGGCGGATGGACTGAACGCCGCGGTCATCGTGTCGGCCGGGCTGGTCAACGGGTTGACGTTGAGGACCAGGGTCGTCCCACCATCCGACTTGAAGGCGTACAGATCGGTGATGTCAATGCGGTGATCGGATTTGGCGGTCGGCGCATCGAGGTGGTCGGCGGCACTTGCGCTGAGCGAGCCGAGCCCGATCGTTGCGACCGCGCCAGCAAGGGCCAACAGGCCCAGGCCGGAGACGGCGCGTCGATAGCTGTTCATCGCGGGTAACAACCTCCACTCTGTGTTCCGGAGCATCAGCCGGTCCGGCGGCGAGCCGCGGTTTTATCGCGCCTGACTCGTGGTTCGCGCTCCCCGCTCCCTTGGATCACCGCACGTCGGGTGATCGTCGCCGTCCGATACACTCCGGACGTGGAACAGGGCAGCGTGTCAGTCGGCCGTGGTCGATTCATCACGATCGAGGGACCCGAAGGCTCCGGCAAGACGACCCAGGCGGCGTTGCTGGCAGAGCACTTGCGCGGGCGAGACCAGGATGTGCTCGTCACTCGGGAGCCGGGTGGCACCCGGTTGGGCGAGCGGGTTCGGGATCTCCTCATGGCACGGACCGGATCCAGCGCCACGAACGATCCGCTGAGCGATGCATTGCTGTTCAATGCCGCGCGGCGCCAGCTGGTGGTCGAGGTGATTCGGCCGGCACTCGCAGGCGGGCGCCTTGTGCTGTGCGCTCGGTTCTCCGACTCGACCCTCGCCTACCAGGGGTTTGGTTCCGGCGTTCCGCTCTCCCGGCTTCGCACCGCGGAAGAACTGGCGACCGACGGGCTCCGCCCGGATCTCACCATCCTCCTTGACCTCCCGGTGGAGGTGGGACTGACGCGAGTGGCGCCCGGCGATGTGACCCGCTTCGAATCCGAGTTCGACCTCGCCTTCCATCGTCGGGTACGTGACGGATTCCTGACCCTTGCCGCGGCCTCCCCGGACCGTTTCGTCGTCATCGATGGGACCCGCACGGTCGAGGCGGTGACAGCCGCTGTCCGGATCGCCGCGGACCGCCTGCTCGGCTCATGTGAACCGAAACCGCTGGCGGAACGCACTAGTCGATGAACGCATCCGACCAGCCGCCGGGGCGTGCCTCATCTAGCGTGGACGAGGCCGATCGGGCGGCATTGTTGAGGATCGCCG
>JANPDO010000323.1:0-5142 GCA_031431535.1 Chloroflexota bacterium | reverse complement strand
GGGGGATGCGGCGGCGGACCCCAGGGCAAGGACGGTGCCCGGCACGGAGGTCGACCTTGACGAGTCGATGCTGCTGGCCCCGATGCTGTTCGACGACCAGGTGCTCGGCGTCCTGGTCCTGTCGCGGCTGGGCCTGCATCGGTTCAGCGACGACGACCTCCGGCTTCTCGTCATCTATGCCAGCTTCGCGGCGCAGGCCATGGTCAACGCGGACACCACCGAACGGCTCCGGCAGCAGGGCGTGGCCCTGGAGCGCCAGTTGCGCAACCAGCGCGAGCTCCTCCAGATCACCGAGTCGCTGCTGACCACGCTGGATGCCCGGGCCGTCCTGGACAGCATCATCGAGGGGCTGGGCCGGCTCATCGACTGCGACAACATCGCCATCGAGCTGGTCGATCCAGCAGCCGGGACGCTTACGCCGCTGACCGCCCGCGGCGTGCACGCGGAGTTCTACCTGGAGCCGTGGAAACCGGGCGAGACCGGTGTCGCGACCTGGGTGATGGAACACGACGAGCCGGCCTTCGTCCGGGACGCGGCAGACGACCCCAGGGTCAATCATCGGCCCGACGGCTCTTGCGAGGGCAGCCTCATCGTCGTGCCCCTGCGCAGCCGAGGCGGTGCCATCGGTGTCCTGACGATCGAGCGCCTCGGGATCGGGAATTCGTTCTCGTATGACGAATTCGAACTGGTCCAGCTATTCGCCGCCCAGGTATCGATTGCGCTCCACAACGCCGAGGTCTTCCAGGCGGTCCAGGTCCGCGCGCGGACCGATGGCCTGACCGGGCTTCTGAATCACGCCACGTTCCAGGAATGGCTCGAGCGGATGGTCAAGGAGGGCGCGCCGTTCAGCCTGATCATGCTGGACCTCGATGATTTCCGCGACGTCAACAACAACCGCGGCCATCAGGCCGGCGACGAGGCACTGCGCGGGATCGGGGCCAGGCTCGTTCGCGCCGGGCGCGACACGGACCTCGTGTTCCGGTATGGCGGCGACGAGTTCGCGTACCTGCTCCCCCGTACCGACGCGACCGGCGCGCTGCTCGCGGCAGAGCGGGCCCGCCAGGCCGTCCGGGGCACGGACGACTCCGTGAGCGCCTCTGTCGGCGTTGCAACGTTCCCCACCGACGGCGCGACGGCCGCGGGAATCCTGCTCGCCGCCGACCGTGCCTGCTTCGTGGCCAAGCGCGACGGCCGCGACCGGGTCGCGACCGCGGCGGAGGGCCTGGCGCTGGCCGCGGAGTTCTCACCGCAGGCACCCACGCCCGTCGATTCGACCGGACTTCCCGAGGCCGGTTGACGCCCGTGGCCTCGGCCGGGCGGACGCGTCGTGCGGCCGCGTCGTGCCGGGCGGCCGCGTCGGGCCCGTTAGCCGCCGGCGAGTTCGATCAGCAGCGGCGGGGTCCACAACACAGACGTCACCCCGGCAAACCCGGCGATCGTGGCCGTGACCAGCAGGACCCCGAAGAACCCGATCACCACTCGATCCGTTCGGTCAAACGCCAGGTGACGAAGCCATGTTCGCTTGCCGGTGCCGAAGCCGCGCAGGTCCATCGCGTCGATCGTGTCCTCGGCTCCTGCGACCGCGTTCACGATCGTGGGCACGATCACCGGCGCCGTCCGACGCAGCCGCGACAGCACGCCGCCCTTGCCGCCCGACGCGTCGTAGCCGCGAATGCGCTGGGCATCGATGGTCGTCTGCAGGTCTGCCCCGAGTGACGGCAGGAACCGGAAGGTCAGGTCAATCCCGAAGGCGAACTTCTCGGGCACGCCAAGTCGGGCAAACGCGATCCCGAAGTCGGATGGCGCCACTGCGAACGCCAGGGGGAAGCCGATCGTCGCCATCGCCAGGTAGCGCATGAGCATGGTGCCCGCCAAGCTGAGTGATTCTGCCGAGATCGGCGTCCCGAGCAGCGGCATGTAGAACCAGATGTGGAGCCCCTCGACCGGCAACTCGCGCACCCGTCCCCCGGTGACGATCGTATTCACGGTGACCAACAGGCCGATGAACAGGAAGACGATGGTCCAGTTGCGCCGGATGTGGCGCCACGGGATCCCGGCTGCCCGGTAGTAGACGATCGAGAGTACCAGCAGACCAAGGATGACCCGGCCGTCCCACACCTGGAGGACGGTAAAGATGAAGAGGACAATGACGAGGATCAGGACGCGGGGGTCGCGGCGCGCGAGCCACGACCCCCGGCCCAGATAGCGCGGAGCAATATTCACTTCATGCCCCGCGGATGGGGTCGCGCCGAGGCGCTATCGACCGAGTTGCGCCTTGACCGGCTCCCAGGCGTAGACCAGGATCGGAACGAGGATGATCGTCCCGATCAGGTCGCCGACGACGACCGGGATGTACAGCGTCGAGACGATCGTTCCGACGTCCATGCCCTGGAGGATGGCGTCCGAGAAGATGAACAGGAACCCGATCACGACCGCGATGGAGCCGGCGATGGCCCCACCGATGGCCCGCTGACGAATATTACCGTCCACCATTTTGGCCATGTACATCGGGGCAAGACCGGTAATCAGGCCCACGAGGCCATTGGCCAGGCTCCAGTTCCAGGACGTCAAGGCGCCCCAGCCCGAGATCTGGTCGCCGATCCCGTTGCCGACGAGGCCCGTGAAGAAACCGACGACCGGGCCGAACGCGTATCCGAAGAACGGGACGAGCGCGAATGCCGGTCGAACCGACACGGTGCTGCCCGGGATGGGCAGCTGTGCCACGAGCAGAATGCCGTACAGCGCCGCGCCGATGGCGGCATAGACGATGGTCCGCGATGTGACCTCCCAGAGGCTGGATCGCGACATGGTCATGGACACTTGGATCCCTCCTTCTCCTAATCCCTCTCCGATGCTTGGATCAACGAGCGTCGACGCCAATCCCTCCTTCCGCTCCAGCCGAAGTCTGCTGGCCGGAGGCGGCGATCCGCAGGGCCAGCGTCTCGGCATCGAGAAATCGGTCGTCGCGGCCACCCCAGCGCGTGTTCGCCAGCATCAACGATGTGGGCGTCAGGTTGCAGGCTCGCCAACGCGCTTCGTCCACGATGACCTCCATCGGGGGTCCGTCGGCCACGATCCGACCGTCCCTGAACAGCAGGATACGGTCCGCGTGCGTCAATGCAAGGTCTACGTCATGCGTAATGAAGTAAATGCTCTCGAGCCCGGGGATCGCCAGGACCTCGCGCATGAAGGCTTCAGCGGTCTGGTGGTCCTGGCCGGCGGACGGTTCGTCGAGAATCAGGGTCTTCGGTTGGAGCCCCAGGGCGATGGCCAGCGCAAGGCGCTTCTGCTGCCCGAACGAGAGTGACAGCGGTGGTCGCTCGAGGATTCCTTCGAGGCCGTCGAGGGCCGTCCGCCGCAGGCAATCGTCGATCAGATCGTCAAAGGTCGCGGGATCACGCCGCAGATTGGTGGGCCCGAACGCCAGCTCCTCCCGCACGGTCCGGGCAAAGAGCATCTGGCTGGGGCTCTGGAAGACATACCCGAAGATGGTCGCGAGGCTTGCCGTGCCTCGCCCCTTCGCATCGATCCCGTCGACGAGAATCGCGCCCGCTGTGATCGACAGTAGCTGCATCGCGGTGCGAAACGCGGTCGTCTTGCCGGACCCGTTCGGGCCCAGGACGGCGACCACCTCACGCTGGCCGAGTCGAGCGTTAACCCCGTGGAGGACGGCGTGCTCGCCGATCGCGGCGTCAACGCCGCGGAACTCAAGGCGCGATGGCGTCCCTGGCGCGTCCGGCGGATGAGGTCCGTCGTTCGTTCCGGTCGCGGTCCGACCGACGCCGCCGTCCGGTGCAGGCGCAATGCCACCGGCCCTTGCCCGCGCCAGCACCACATCAAACGGCAGCTTGACCGCCCGCGGATTCGCGATCTCCAGGAAGCCTTCGACCGGGCCGAGGTAACGAGTCAAGCCTTCGTCGAGATAGAGGACTCGGTCCGGCCGAAGCGACAGCGCTTCCTCGACCCGATGCTCGACGATGATCACGGCGTCGCCAGCGTCGGCGCGCGCGCGCAGGATCGCCAGCAGGCGCGCCGCGCTCAACGGGTCGAGGTTGGCCAGCGGCTCGTCGACGACGTACAGCCGCGGCCGCATCATCAGGATTCCGGCGATCGCCAGCAGCTGTCGCTCGCCACCGGACAACGCCGCAGTCTCGCGCCCCAGCAGGGGTTCAATACCAGCCTGGCTCGTGACCATCCGGATGAGGTCGCGGATCTGTGCGCGTGGCACCCCCAGGTTCTCCGGGCCGAAGGCCAGTTCCGCTTCCACGGTAGCCCCGACGATCTGCTTGGCCGGATCCTGTAGGGCCGTTCCGACCGTGAGCGCAATGTCGCGCAGCTTGAGCTCGCCCGTGGAGCGTCCCTCGAGGTGCACGGACCCGCTGAGCTCACCGGGATACGCGTGCGGGATCAGCCCGTTGATCGCGCGGATGAGGGTGCTCTTCCCGCAGCCGGACGGGCCGGCCACCAGGAGGACCTCGCCGGGGGTGACCGTCAGCGACACGTCCCGAATGGCCGGCTGGGTTGCTCTCCGGTAGCGGAAGGTCAGACCCGCAATATCGAGCAGGGTGGCTTCGGCTGTCATCCGTGCGGTCGGTGCCAGTCAGGCCGGCCGGATCCGCACCGGCCGATCCAGCGCCAGGCCGAGCCGCCTGGCAGTGTCGCCCTGGTTGTCCGCCAGCGCGAGATTGCCCTCGGAATCGGCATACAGGAGCGACGCCCCGATCGGGACCTCGCCAAACGTCCTCGCCCAAACGGTGGATTCGCTGACGGCCGGCCTGCCGCCATGGGCCGGGAACTCAAGGCTCAGCGGGCGACCCGTCGTCAACGGCCCGATCGCGGCCTCGAGATCGGCCCTCCGGCCGGCGAACGTGAGGTTGCCGTAGATCAGAACGTGGACGATGACCGATTGGAGGACGCCGTCCCCGATGGTCGGCCGGATCTGCGGCAGTCGAATGAGCCCTTCAACGGGGACCGTCGGGCCGACCGACTCGAACGGCTCGCCGGCGGCCAGGTGACCCGCCATTGGGGCGAAGATGTCGCGCCCGTGAAAGCTCGACGAGATGACATCGAGCATCAGCGCCCGGTTCTCGAGCGACCGGGCCTCGGTCACCCCGCCGAGGAGGTCGGCCGCGGCCATCAGCA
>JANPDO010000322.1:0-24617 GCA_031431535.1 Chloroflexota bacterium | reverse complement strand
TGGCGCGAGTACGACGGCTGCGCGTCGAACTCGGCGCCGATCAGCATCTGGCCGCGCTCCGTCTGCGAGACGTAGCACATCAGCTCCGTACTCGCGACGATCGTTCGCAGGCCCTGGGCGAAATCGTTGGTCACGAAGGCGTGGAGCGGATGGGTCCGGATCGGCAGCCGCAGGCCGATCTGCGCCGCGAGTCTGGTCACCCGTCCACCGGTCGCCGACAGTACGACGCCGGCCGAAATCGGGCCTGCCGCGGTCTCGACGCCGACGACCCGGTCACCATCAGCGCGCAGGGCGACGACCGGCGTGTGCTGGAAGATGTCGACGCCGCGCTGCGATGCCCCGCTGGCGTAGGCCCAGGCGACGCGGTCGTGCCGGGCGGTCGCGCCGGCCAGGTGGTGCGAGGCGCCGAGGATCGGGTAGCGGCCGGCGCCCGCCAGGTCGATCTGGGGAACGAGCGCCTTGATCTCGGCTGGCGTGACCATCACGGTCTCCACGCCGAGCGCCTGGTTCATCGCGCAGCGAGCCCGCTCGGCCCGCATCGCCATTTCGGTGTGGGCGCACCACAGGATCCCGCGGGTCTGGTGCATCAGGCTCGCTCCGGTTTCATCCTCCAGCGCCGCGTACATCTGCTGACTGTGGTGATAGAACCGGATCGCCTCGGGGATGCCATAGTTGGCCCGGATGATCGTCGTATTCCGGCCGGTGTTGCCCGACACGATGTAGTCGGCTTCGAGAACCACAACGTTGGTGATCCCGTGGCGGGTCGCCAGGTAGTAGGCGGTTGCCAGGCCATGCCCGCCGCCGCCGATGATCACGACGTCGTAGGCGGGCTTCGGGCGGTCGTCCGGCCAGCGGATGGGCGATATCGTCCGGGTGTATTCGCTCATGCGTGCCAGCCGAGGCGCTCAGCCAGCGTCGAGGCGTACGCCGCGGCGGTCAGGAGCAGCGCGTCGCCTGCAACCGGCAGCCACAGCTTCGCCGGGACGCCCGCGATCGAGCCCTGGGCGAGTACCGGTCGCTCGACGGGGAGCTGCCATTCGATGTGGGGCGCGACGGCATCGAACCCGCACCAGGCGCCCACCCAGCCGGCATCGTCAACCGCGATGGCGTGGGCATCCGCGATCCGGAGTGAGTCCGCGTCGACGTCGATGATGAACAGGTCGTCCGGGGCGAGACGCAGCGCCAGCGCCCCGGCGGGCAGCGAACGTGCCACGAGGGCGTCGAGCGCGGCCGGATCCGCGACCACGCGCGCCCCGTGCAGTCGATCAAGTGCGGGCACGAAGGCCTTCCGGGTCGTAGAACGGGGTCGGGGTCACGACGGCTTCCCGACCATCGATCTGCACACGGTCGGGGAACGGTGTCCGCTTCTGCCAGCCGAGCATGACGGTCCGGCGCAGCACCGGGGAGTGCCAGCTTCCCGTCACGTGGCCGATGATCTCGCCCTCGGACCAGATCGGGCTGCCTTCGACCGGCGCATCCGGGCCGTCCATGGTGAACCCAACCAGCCGTCGACGGTCAGGGAGCTTCGCCGTCCGTTCCAGGGCCGCCCGACCGATGAACCACGGCTTCTCCATCCGCACCGCCCAGTCCATGCCGAGGCGGCGTGGCGTCGCGTCCAGCTCCGTGTCCATCCCGATGATCACGTGGCCCTTCTCGAGGCGCAGCGCGAAGAGCGCCTGGAGGCCGTGGGGCTTGATCCCGAGGTCCTGGCCGAGTGCCATCAGCGCTCGCCATAGCTCCACCGAGCGGTCCACCGGATGATGCAGCTCGTACGCCGCTTCGCCCGTGAACGAGAGCCGCATCACGTGGCACGGAACGCCGGCCACCTCGACGTGGACGTGGCCAAGGAAGCGCGGCGGATCGGGGAGAGCCGCGCGCCGGAGCAGCTCACCGGCCAGCGGCCCGGTGACGTTGATCGCGGCCAGGGCCATGGTCCGGTCCAGCACGTGAACCCGGAGCCCCCATTCGTCGATCCAGTCGCGGACCCACATCTCGGCATTCGCGGCACCGCCGGACGTGAAGGTCAGCGCGAACCGGTCCTGCGATTCGCGGAGGATCATCCCGTCGTCCATGACGTGGCCACGCTCGTTGAGCAGGAGCGCATAGCGGGAGCGGCCGGGCTTGATATCGGCCACGTTGCACGGGTAGAGCCGCTCGAGGAACTCGACCACGTCCGGGCCGGAGACGATCAGCTTGCCCAGGGTGCTGACGTCGCCGATCGAGACCGCCTCGCGCACCGCCCAGTACTCCCCGAGGATGTCGCCGTAGTGCCACGGCCGCCACCAGCTCCCAAATCGGTCCATCCGGGCGCCCAGGGCGATGTGCTCGTCATGGAGCGGCGTGCGCCGGAAGGCATCGATGTACGTGTCCGCGGCGGCTTCCGCCAGGGTGATCTGGCGCGACGCTGGGCGGGCGGTGAACGGATCAGGGACCGTGCCGGTGCGGGCGCCGATCCACGACCGGACGTGGGGCAGACAGGCCCCACCCTGACACGTCCCGATCCCGGCGAGGGTCGCCCGCTTGAGGAGTTCGAGCTCCGTGAACCCCTTCGACCACGCCTCGTCGAGGTCGCCGACCGTCACGCGCATGCAGCCGCAGACGACCGCGGACGGGTCGGTCGGCGCCGGCGGCAGCGGGTGGTCCTCGCCGGCGGAGCCAGCCGTGCTCAGCGCAGCGCTGCCGGCCATCCGGGCCAGGAGGTCGCGCGGAGATCGGCCGAGGCCCACGATCGCGGTCTCGCATGGGGTCGTCCACTCGGCTCCGGTCATCGAGTCCCGGGTGACGATGGCGCTCACTCGCCCGCCCGCATCACCTTCGAAACGAACCAGCGATCCTTCGACCTGCAGGCTCGGAACACCTTGGGGCGGGTTTCCGACCGCCACTGCGCGACCAAGATCGACGCTGGCGGCGTGCAGTACCTCCGCGGCTCGCGCGGTCACGATTCCGGCCAGATCGTTCCCGGGACACACCGGCTGGATTTCCGCGGCACCGGTGGCAACGATGATCTCGTGCGGTTCCACGTGGAGCATGCCGGCGGCCGTCCGGACGACGATCGCGGGTCCCGGGTAGATCGCCACGACCTCTTGGCCGGCCGCCGCGTCGAGGACCAGCACGTCGCGACCGGCGGCCCGAGCCGTCGCTGCGGCCGCCAGCCCGCTCCTGCCGCCGCCGATGACCGCAAGGTCGACGACCCGTCGCTCGACCGAGATATGGCGGCCGACGGGCGAAGCTGCATGATCCGGATGCGAGACAACCGGAAGTGACGGCATCCCGTCCCGCGGATGTGGATGTCGCTCGACCCGCAACCCAGGCCGCGCCGGAACCTGACACGTCCGAACGAATGCCACTCCATCCACGACCGCCAGGCAGTTCCCGCAATCCCCGGCCAGGCACAGCGTCCCGCCGCGCCCCGGCACCCCTCCCGACCGCACGATCGCGACCGCCACGGAGTCGCCGGGCTCGGACTCCAGGGGCCGACCGTCCAGGACGAGCCGGCCCATCGTCACCGCACGATCTCGAACGCCCGATCGCGTTGCGGCCCGAAGCGAAACACGGCGAAGTCCTTGTCCAACGACGCAGCCCGGTGGATCCCCAGCCGCAGCATCACGGCGAAACTAGTGCGATCCGTCAGGGAAAAGCCCTGGTCGGGAAATGCCTCGCCGATCGACCAGGCGACCTCCAGATCTGCCGGGATGACATCGGCAAGCTCGACGGATCCTTCGCGGACCTCAGCCCAGAAGCGCTCGGCGGTTGCCCAGCCGAGCCGAAGGTCGATGAGTGACCAGGTCTCCGCTAGGACATGATCCGAGGTGAAGAGCGTGTCCCCGCTCGCGAGCACGCGCCGGGCGTCCGCATGTCGCTCGTCTCCGGCATCCACCGCGGCGAAGAACGTCGACGTGTCGACGAACAGGTTCACCGGCGAAGCTTGCGCGCCGCGATCGCCTCGCCGATGTACTCGTCCTTGTGGTTGGCAATGTCCGAGCCGCCTGAATCGCCGAGGCCGAAGATGGCCGAAATGTCCGCCTTCGGTCGCGGAGGTTCCTCTAGATCCCGACGGAGCAGGCGCCGCACGTACTCGGCAAACGAGATGCCCTGATCCGCGGCCCGACGATGAGCCCGACGTCGCAGGTCTGTCTCGAGCGTGATCTGCGTTCGTGTTGTCATGATGGCGCCATCATACCATCAGCTCCCCGAGTCACTGGCGCATCCGGAGGCCGTCGGGATCGAACAGGGGCCGGGGCTGGAGGCGGGCCGGGCGCCGCTGGCCGATGATCTCGATCTCGAATCCCTTGCCACCGGGTCCGTCCGGGCTCGCCAGCTCCGTCGGGACGTAGCCCAGGGCAATCGATTCGCGGACGTGGTGGCCGTACCCGCCGGAGGTCACCCAGCCGACGACCTTCCCGTCGTGCCAGATCGGCTCGTCGCCGATGACGTCGGCCGGGTCTGCCGGGTCGGGTTCGACCACGAACGCCACCAGACGGCGCTGCGGACCGCCGGCGGCCACCTCGGCCTCATGGGCCGCGCGCCCGATGAACTCATGATCGAGCTTGATGTAGCGCGTGATCCCCGCCTCCAGCGGCGTATAGATGGGCCGATACTCACGGAACCACGTCCCGTAGTTCTTCTCCAGCCGCAGCGACATCAGCGCGCGCATGCCGAACAGCCGCAGGCCGTACGGTTCACCGGACGCCATGAGTCGGTCGAACAGGACGCGCTGATACTGCGGCGGGACCCACAGCTCGTAGCCGAGATCGCCGGCATAGTTGATCCGGGCGAGGTGCGCGGGGATAATCCCGAGGTCCACGCGCCGGAAGGTCATGAACGGGAGCGCTTCGGTCGACAGGTCCAGGTCCGGCGCTACCGCCGCCAGGACATCGCGGGAACGCGGGCCGGCAACGGACAACCCCGTGAGCCCGAGGCCCAGGACCTCGAACTGAACGCTCCCGTCGGTGGGCAGGTGCCGGCGGAACCAGCGCGAGTGATGGACCTCGGCGGGCAGCGACCCAAAGAGGTAGAACTCGCTCGCCTCGGAGGCGCGAGCGACCGTGAACTCGCCGACAATCCGACCCGCCTCGTTGAGCATCGCGGTCAGGGTGATCCGCCCGGGAGCCGGCATCCTGGCCGTCAGCAGCGATGACAGCCACCCCTCGGCGCCGGGCCCCGTGACCCGGTACTTGGCGTAGTTGGAGATCTCGGTCATGCCGACCCGCTCGCGAACCGCGGCGACCTCGCCGGCAACCTGCGCCCAGGCATTGGACCGGCGGAAGGTGACCTCCTCCCTCGGCTCGAGGCCCTGCCCCTGGAACCAGAGGGCGTGCTCCAACCCGAACGTCGCGCCCCAAACGGCATTGGCCCGAGTCAGCCGGTCGTGGATCGGCGTCGTCAGCAGCGGTCGCGCACCCGGCAGCTCCTCATTCGGAAACGTGATCCGGAAGCGGCGTCGATAGTTTTCCTGGACCTTGGCGTTCGTGTAGGCCAGCGTGGCGTAGTCGCCGTAGCGGGCGACGTCCATGCCCCAGATATCCATCCCGGAATCGCCGTGGTCGCCGGACGTCATCCAGGTGGCGAGAGCGAGACCCACGCCGCCGCCCTGCGACAGCCCGGCCATCACGCCACAGGCCACCCAGTAGCCGCGCAGTCCACGGATCGGTCCGACCAGCGGGTTGCCGTCGGGCGAGAACGTGAACGGCCCATTGACGATCCTGCGTATCCCGGTTGTGCCCATCGCCGGGTAGTGCTTGAACGCGACCTGGAGTTCCGGGGTGATCCGGTCCATGTCCGGCTTCAGGAGATCCGTCCCGAAGTCCCACGGGGTCTCCTTCGGCGACCAGGGCACACACGCCTGCTCGTAGGTGCCCATGAGCATGGCGCCACCCTCCTGGCGAAGGTAGATCTCGCCGCCGAAGTCGAGCGTCATCGGCATTTCGCGGCCGGTCCGCGCCACGTGCTCGGCGACTTCGGGCATGTCGGCCGTGACCAGGTAGATGTGCTCCATGGCCAGGACCGGCAGTTCCAACCCGACCATCCGGCCGACCTCGCGGGCCCACAGCCCGCCGGCGTTGACGACATGCTCCGCGTGAACGCTGTCGCCACCGTCGATGGCCACATCCCAGGTCCCGTCCGGCCGTTGCGACAGCCCACTCACCCGAGTATGGCGATGGACCTCGGCACCGGCCATCTGGGCGGCCTTGGCATAGGCCCGGGTGACCCCGGTCGGATCGACGTGGCCTTCAACCGCGTCGTACATCGCCCCGACGAAGTATTTGGGATCGAGCAACGGGAAGAGGTCGCGCGCCTCGTTGGGCGTGATCAGCTCCAGATCCATGCCGAGGTAGCGGCCGCGCGCCTGGGCCATCCGCAGGAAGTCCATCCGGACCGGTGTGTCGGCCAGCATCAGGCCGCCGGGAAGGTGGATCGAGCAGTCTTGCCCGGAGATCCGCTCGATCTCCTGGTAGAGCCCGATCGTGTACTGCTGGAGTTTTGACACGTTCGGGTCGCCGTTGAGCGTGTGCATCCCGCCGGCGGCGTGCCAGGTTGAGCCCGCGGTCAGCTCCTTGCGTTCGAGCAGCATCACGTCCGTCCAGCCGGCCTTGGTCAGGTGGTACAGCACGCTGCAGCCGACAACCCCACCCCCGATGACGACGACCTGGGCAGATGATTTCACGGGACGCCTTCGTTGATCCTGTGGGTGAACGGATTGCGAACATCGAGGAACTCGAACCGACGAAAGCCACGATCGCGGGTGTACAGGATGCGCACGCCGTTCTCGCGCAGCAGCGTCGCCAGATGCGTATCAGGCACCGCATTGCCACGCGATTCGCGACCGCCAGATGCCATGTAGGTGCGCCAGAACGCCCCTCCCTCTGTCGCCGTGACGACGTGCGGTAACCGAAGGAGACCATCGATATTCTCGATCGCCTGGCTCGACGAGAGCGGAGACAGCAGGGCGCGCGGATTGGTCGTGATCCGAAGGTACGCCATGATCGTCGGCCAGAAGAGGTAGAGCAGGTCTGGTCCGGCCGACAGGCGCTCGATCAAGGACCGTGCTGGGGCATGCAGCGGATCGCGAACGTTGGCAGCATAGATCAGGACGTTGGCATCGACTGAGGCACTCATTCCTCCTCGTCGAGAATGCGGTACAGCGCATCCTTATCCTCGAGGTCGATCAGCGGGAGGCCCATGTCGTACGTCTTCCACTCAAAGGGCTGTGGATCGGCCGGTGCTTCAGCGAACGCCGCCGCCAATGCTTCGGATGCCACCTGGCCCATGCTCTTGCCTTCTCGTTTTGCGCGCTGGCGCAATGCCTGCGTCACGGTCGCGTCGAGATCCAAGGTCGTGCGTGGCATGATGCGTGATGCTGCCGTGCAACGCATCAGATGTCAATAGTCGGTGGGGACGCCGCCTTCGGCGACTCGGCGGGCAACGAACGCCTCCAGCTCCTCGCGGACGGCCGCATCCATAGGCGGCGGTTCGTAGACCGCCAGCAGTTCCTTCCAGATCCGGTTGGCCTTGGCCGGCACCTGTGGCGAGCCCGCCTCCTCCCATGTCTCGTAATTGCGCCAGTCGCTGAGCATCGGCTTGTGGAAGGCGGTGCGGTAGCGCGACTGGGTGTGCGCCGCCCCGAAGAAATGGCCGCCCGGACCCACCTCCTGCATCGCGGAAAAGGCGAGGCTGTCCTCGTCCACCACAACCGGGTCGAGGAAGGCTGAGACCATCCCGAGCAGTTCGGCGTCGAGGATCATCTTCTCGTAGCTGGCGTGGAGTCCGCCCTCCATCCAGCCGGCGCCGTGCATCAGCAGGTTGACCCCGCCCATGATCGCGCCCCACAGTGAGAAGACCGACTCGTAGGCGGCCTGAGCATCCAGGGCGTTGGCTGCCGAGACGTTGGACGATCGATAGGGCACGCCGTACCTGCGTGCCAGCTGGCCGCCGACGATCGCCGTCCGCATGTACTCCGGAGTCCCGAACGCGGGAGCGCCGGACTGCATATCCACGTTCGACGTGAACCCGCCGTAGATGACCGGCGCGCCGGCCCGCACGGCCTGGGTCAGGACCATCCCCGCCAGCGCCTCGGCGTTTTGCTCGGCGAGGGCGCCAGCCAGGGTGACCGGCGCCATTGCCCCGGCCAGGGTGAACGGCGTGATGCAGACGATCTGATTGTGGGCCGCGAACTCCATCATCCCCTGGAGCATCGGCGTGTCGAGGCGGAGCGGCGAGCTCGAATTGACGACGGTGAAGATTGATGGCTCGCGATCGAGCTGCGCGGCATCGATCCCCCGGGCGATCCGCACCATCTCGAGACAGTCGACGTTGCGCTGGCGACCCAGGCTGTAGGCGTGGATCGGCTTGTCCATGAGCGTGAGGGCGTCGAAGGTCGCGTGCAGGTGGCGCACGCCGTGATGGATGTCGACAGGCTCGACGGGGTAGCCCGCCAGAAAGTGAACCTGGGTAAGTGACTGTCCGAGTCGCAGCAGGTTCTGGTAGTCCGTTCGGTTGCCGATCCGCCGGCCGCGATCGAGGTCCGCCACGTTGGGCGGGCTGCCGACCGTCCCGAATGCGATCCAGTCGCCGCCGATCTGGAGGTCGTGCGCCGGGTTCGTGGCGTGAAAGGTAAACGTGGACGGCGCGGTCCGGATCGTCTCGACCACCATGTCGGGGTCGAACGTCACCCGTTGGCTGCCCGGCTCGACCTGGGCCCCTGCGGCGCGCAGGATCTCGCGCGCATCGGCGTCGAGGAAATCCATCCCGATCTCCGCCAGGATCCGGAGCGAGGCCGTGTGGATGGCCTCGAGCTCGTCGTCGGACACGGCCGCCGTGGGCGTGTAGCGCAGACGCGGCTGGGCCCACGGTCGCTGTTCCGGGAGTGTGCTGCGGGCGTGGCTGTCGCGACCGCCGCTTCGACGCCGCCGCGTGCCCGGGCCATCTGCCGCGTCGGGGTCGGTCACGTGACCGTCGTCACGCTGCGTAACGCCGAACGGCGTCCTCGTCGAGCATGATCCCGAGGCCCGGCGTCGTCGGGACCCGCAAGACCCCATCAGGGCCCGGGCGGACTGGCTCGGCGAGCATGAAATCGCGCCGTTCCGGGGTCCAGCCGGGCGGATCGTAAGGATATTCGAGATACGGTCCGCCGCCCACGCCTGCCGCCACATGAAGGTTGGCGAGCAGGCCGATCCCGTTCGTCCACGTGTGCGGCGTGAACCAGCGGTTACGGGCAAGGGCGAGCTCCCCGAGAGTCCTGGAACGCAACATCCCTCCGGCGAGCACGACGTCGGGCTGATGCACGTCGAAGGCGTCCGCGTCGAGTGCGGCCAGCAGTTCATTGAAGGTCCTGGTCATCTCGCCGCCCGCGATGCGGATCCCCGGCGCCGAGGCCCGTAGCGCCGCCAGCCCGCGCAGGTCCGTGCCGGCCAGTGGCTCCTCGACCCACAGGACGCCGTAGTCGGCCAGCCGCGCGGCGATTTCGCCTGCTGCGACCGGGTCGAGCGACCGCGAGGTATCGCCGGCCATCCGCCAGCCCTGGTTCAGGTCGACCATGATCGCCATCGAATCACCGACGGCCTCGCGGGTAGCCGCAACGGCTGCCATCCCCTCCTCGAGCTGGCGGGGGTTCACCCGGATCTTGAGCGCCCGGAATCCCTCGTCGCGCATCCGGAGCGCAGATTCCGCCCGTGCCGCGGCCGGCAGGACCATCCCGCACGAGGCGTAGACCGGCAGGCCGTCCGCTGCCCCGCCAAACAACGTCGCAACCGGCAGCCCCGCGACCTGGCCGACGATATCCCACAGGGCGACCTCGAGCGGCCAGTAGCGGCCCGCGTGGAAATCGATCGTCTCGAGCGCCCGGACGTGCCGGGCAATCGCCAGCGGATCCTGCCCGATAAACAGGTGCCCGAACGCCTCGAAGCCGTCCATGGTGTCGCCGGATCCCACGCCGACCACTCCGGCGTCCGTCGCCACACGAACGATCGTTGCGGCAAACCGAGTCCGCGGGACTGGATCCCACGCGGCAGGGAACGGCGGGTCGAGGGGCAGCACGAGGCGGGTCAGCTCGATCCCGGTGATCTTCACGCACGGAGTATCGCGCAATGAAGAAGGCGCCGCCGTTCCGCGTCAGATGTCGTGCTAATGTGGCTACTCAGGTAGTCACATCAGGGAGCCAACCATGGCGGAGATCGGAGTCAGGGAGCTCAAGGCAACCGTCTCGGCGGTCATCGAGAGCGTGGAGGGCGGCGGTGCGTACGTGATCACCAAACGCGGTCGACCGGCTGCCGTCCTGCTGCCGATCGAGGAAGCGGAGGATCTGGTCCTGGCCAACGCTGACGCGTACGTGCGCCTGCGCCGGCAGGCCCGCACAGCCTACGGCAAGGGCAACTCGACGGCCCTTGGGGATCTCGACTGAACGATTACTCAATCCAGCTGTCGCCCGCCGCCGTTCGCGCGTTCAACCGGCTTTCCCCCGAGCTCAGAGAGCGGATCCGGGAGGCCCTGAAGGATCTTGCGACCGACGCAGCCGAGCCAGGCCGTATCGCCGGCAAGAAAGTCAAGACGATTCGCGGCACACATGACGCCTTTCACCGGCTGCGCGTGGGTGACCATCGGATCATGTACGACGTGATCGATCCGCATCAGGTCGTCCTCGTTCTCGGCATCGTCGACCGAGCTGACCTTCAGCGGTGGATCCGCAATCGCTGACCACGTCTGGTGCGTCGGTCCGTTGACAGTCTGCTGGGACACCACTACCGTTCGGGCACGCCGCAGTCCGGCTGGAGGAGCTAATCCCGGAGCGCGCGGTGACCCGCGATCGATGCCCACTTCTGGGCTCCTCGCAACAGGTACACGCCGGAGGAATGACGCGATGGACTATTCCCGATTGGACCGTGTTCGCCGATCGACGACACCGCTCCAGCTCGACGTGGTCGAGGCCTTTGCCCGCGGCCGGCTGAGCCGCCGCGAATTTATCAAGCGCGGGACGGTCCTGGGCCTGTCGATGGGTTCGATTGGAGCGGTCATCGCCGCGTGCAGCAGCACGACACCAAGTGCCAGCGTCGCCGCGCCCACGACCGCGCCCGCGACCTCCGGCCCCACGGCAGCGCCGACGGCCGCCCCCACGGCAGTGCCCGTGCCGGGTGGCAGCATCCGGGTTGCGCTCCAGCGTCCCGTGTCCATTGATCCGGTCGGCATGCAGGATCTCGGCGGGTATGGGATCACCGCCCAGTCCTTCGAATTCCTATGCACCCTGAACGCGGCCGGCTCCGACATCGCGCCCGGCCTCGCAGAGAAGTGGACGCCCAACGGGGACGGCACCGTCTGGACCTTCAACCTTCGCCAGGGTGTCACCTGGCACGACGGATCGCCGTTCACGTCGGCCGATGTGGTCGCGACGATGGAGCGCCTTGTGGCGGCCGGGAACTCCGGCCTCAAGGGCGTCCTTGATGTGGGCGGCGCGGTCGCCACGGACGCGAACACCGTGACGTTCAATCTCGTCGGGGGTAACGGCAACTTCCCATACCTCGTCTCGGTCTTCAACGCCCAGACCCTCATCACACCGGCGTCCTACGCGGCCGGCACGACGCTTGACGCCGCCCCCGCAGGGACCGGTGCCTGGAAGCTCGACAGCTACAACCAGCAGACCGGCGCGACCTTCTCGCGCAACGATGCGTGGTGGGGCGGCCGGACGCCGCTGGACAGCACCGAGTTCATCTTCTTCGATGAGACCGGTCCGATGGTCACCGCCTACCAGGGCGACCAGGTCGACGCCATCGTCCAGTTCGACGTGCTCTCCGGTGCCGGACTCTTTGACGACCCGAACTTCAGCATCATTGCGACCCAGGCGGCGCTCCATCGCCAGATCTGGATGCGCACCGACACCGGCCAGTTCGCCGACAAGCGGGTCCGCCAGGCCCTCGCCTACACCTTCGACCGGCCGGCGCTGGTGCAGCAGTTGTTCAAGGGTCGGGCCGACGTGGCCAATGACCACGTGATCGCCTCGATCTACCCGTACTTCGATCCGTCTGTGCCGCAGCGTGTCCAGGACATCGACAAGGCCAGGGCGCTCCTGGCCGAGGCCGGCGTCAGCAACCTGACGGCCGTCCTGCACGCGGGAGAGCTCCTGGAAATCCCGGATTTGGCCGTCCTCCTCAAGAGTCAGGCCGCGCAGGCCGGGATCAACCTCGAGGTGGCCGTCGAGAGCCTCAACACCTTCTACGGCGCGCAGTGGTGCCCGGGCGAGCCGGCGGAACCGCCGTGCTCCGGCGCCGCCGAACTGGGCATCGTGGACTACGGCCATCGCGCCACGCCAGATGTCTACCTCAATGCCGCGCTTAAGACCAACGGCGTGTGGAACTCATCCCAGTACTCGTCCGCTGCCTTCGATGCGGCGTTCACCGAGTTCCAG
Source organism: Chloroflexota bacterium (assembly GCA_031431535.1). GTDB lineage: Bacteria > Chloroflexota > Limnocylindria > Limnocylindrales > CSP1-4 > SPCO01. The sequence continues at coordinate 12,226 of JANPDO010000322.1, read as the reverse complement.
ACCGCGGTCGGTGTCGACGCGCAGAAGACTGCCTGCGGCAAGATCGAAACGATCCTCAACGAGGATGTTCCGATCGGCGTCCCCTACTTCTACAACTACCTCGCCGGCAACTCCAACAAGTTCGGCGGGGTCTACTCGAGCGCGCTCGGGCAGATGTTCTTCTCCGCGGCGGCCCAGGTCTGACGACACTCTGACGCCGCGTCGCGTGGGGACGGTGGGCCGACCCATCGCCCTCACGACCGGCTTCAGCTGAACCACGGCCGAGGTAGCCGATGGCTCGTTTCATCGCGCGCAGGCTGCTCCTCTCACTGATCACGCTGTGGCTCCTCGCCACGATCGTGTTCATCATCGCCAACGTCCTGCCGAACGACGTCGGGCGGACGATCCTCGGGCCGTTCGCGCCCCAGGAAACCGTCGACGCCCTGAACGAGCGGCTCGGCACCAACCGGCCGATGCTGACGCGCTACATCGATTCGATCACGGGGATCGTCACGCTCAACTTCGGCGATTCGTTCGTGACCGGGAAACCGGTCCTGCCACAGCTGTTCGACTCGATCGGCCGGTCGGCCAAGCTGGCCGGTATTGCCCTGCTGATCACCATTCCCCTGAGCATCGCGGCCGGGCTGTACGCCGCGCGACGGCGCGACCGGCCGATTGACCGCGCCATCGTCCTGCTCGGCGTGACGTCGGCATCGATCCCGGAGTTCGTGACCGGCACGATCCTGGTCGTGGTCGTTGGGGTGCAACTCGACCTGCTGCCGGTCCTGGCCACGCCTCCGCGAGATTCGGACGTCCCCACCCAGATCCGCTATCTGCTGATGCCCGCCATGGCCATGGCCATCGTCTATTTCGGATACATCGCGCGGATGACCCGGGCCGGGACGATCGAGGTCCTCCAGTCGGATTACACCCGCACGGCCTTGATGAAGGGGCTCACGACGGCGCAGACGATGCGCCGCCACGTCCTGCGCAACGCGCTGATCCCGACCGTCGCAGTCATCGCGGTGCAGATCGGTTACCTGTTCGGTGGCATCATCGCCGTCGAGAAGATCTTCAACTACAACGGGATGGGCCAGACGATGCTGTTCGCGGCCCAGCGCAAGGACATTCCGATGCTCACCGCCGGCGCGATCGTGATCGGTATCGTCTACATGCTCGCGACCCTGGCCGCCGACCTGATCATCGCCTGGATGAACCCGCGGATCCGCCTGGACGCCGAACGCTGATGGACCTGCCGGCCACGCCCGCAGCCCCGGCGCCGGTCGCGTCGACGGCTGCGACACCATTGTCGGAGCGCGCTCAGGCGCGGCGCGAAACCATTCGTGTGCTGCTCAAGCGCCCGGCGTTCATCATCGGAAACGTCGTCATGATCGGCTGGATCATCACGGCCGTCCTTGGCGAGCGGATCACCCCGTACGACCCGTTCAATGCCTTCGATGTGGGTCACCTGCCGCCCGGCCCGGACCACCTGATGGGCACGGACCGGCTCGGTCGCGATGTCTTCTCGCGGGTCATGGTCGGCTCGCGCGACGTGCTGATTGTGGCACCGCTGGCGGCCATCCTCGGCGTGGTCGCAGGGACCCTGCTCGGCCTGGTCATGGGCTATTACCGCGGGATCGTTGACGACGTCCTCAGCCGGCTCGTGGAGGCCTTCCTGGCGCTCCCGGTCATCCTCGTTGCCCTGCTAACGCTCGTCGTTCTGGGTACCTCCGCGCCCGTGGTCGTGGGTGTCGTCGGGATCCTGTTCACGCCGATCGTGGCGCGGACGGTGCGTTCCGCGGTGCTCTCCGAGCGGCAGCTCGACTACGTCACGGCCGCGAAGCTCCGCGGCGAATCCGGCCTGTTCATCCTGTCGCGGGAGATCTTCCCCAACGTCCTGGGACCCACCGTGGTGGAACTGACCGTGCGTTTTGGCTATGCGATCTTCACGGTCGCGACCTTGTCGTTCCTCGGAGTCGGGATCCAGCCACCCTCGGCCGACTGGGGCCTGACCGTCAGCGATGAGTACACGAACATGATCGCCGGTGTCTGGTGGCCCACCCTCTTCCCCGCCCTGGCGATTGCCAGCTCGGTCGTGGCGGTCAATCTGATCGCGGACTCGCTGCAATCGGTCCTGAGCGAATGACGATCGAGACGGCCGCTCCTCCGCCACCGCCGGGCCCAGCCGCAACCGCAGCAGCCGCCGCGCTCCGGGTGGAGAACCTGTCGCTGGCCTACGTCGTCCGCGGGATCCGACGCCCGGTCCTGCGCGGCGTTTCGTTCGAGGTTCGCCCCGGCGAGTCATTCGGCCTGGTTGGTGAATCGGGGTGTGGCAAGTCCACCACGGCCTACGCCGCCGTCCGCTACCTGCCACGGAATGCGGTCATCACCGGTGGCCGGATCCTGGTGGCCGGTGACGACATCACGAAGATGACCGACGACGAGGTCCGCCGCTTTCGGATGCGCCACGCCTCGATGGTCTACCAGGATCCGGGCGCAGCCCTCAATCCGACGACCAAGGTCGGGCCCCAGGTCGCCGAGGCCTTCACGGTCCTTGGCCAGGGCAGGCAGGAAGCGGAGGCCAACGCGATCAAGGCGCTCCGACGGGTCCAGATTGCCGACCCCGGGCGGGTCTACCAGCGCTATCCCCATCAGCTTTCGGGCGGCATGCAGCAACGAGTGGTCATCGCCATCGCCCTGGCATCGGACCCGAAGCTGCTCGTGCTCGATGAGCCGACGACCGGCCTCGATGCGACCGTGGAAGCCAGCGTGCTCGATCTCGTCCGTTCCCTCCAGGCCGAGACCAACGCCGCCGTCCTGCTCATCGCCCATAACCTGGGCGTCATCCGGACCCTGTGCGATCGCGTCGGCGTCATGTACGCCGGCAAGATCGTCGAGGAGGGGAGTGCGGCGTCCCTGTTCGAGAACCCGCAACACCCGTACACCCTGGCGCTCCTGCGATCGCTCCCCCGCCGCGGCGTTCGGAAGTCGGAACGGGCGCTCTCCACCATCCCGGGCAACCTGCCCCAGATCGGGACGGATCTCCCGACCTGCGTGTTTGTCGATCGCTGCCCGCTCGCGAGCGACCTGTGTCGAACCGTCGAGCCGCCGGTCGCGGAGATCGGCGATGGGCGCTGGACGCGCTGCCACCACCGCGATCGCCTCGGTGAGCTGGTCGAGCCGCCGCCGTTCGTTGGCCAGGACGCCGTTCGCGGCGATCTCGCGCTGACGCTGTCGAGCGTCTCGAAGACATTCCACCAGGGCGGCCACGACGTGCCGGCGCTGGTCAACATCAACCTGGGACTGCATGACGGCGAGACACTCGGGCTGGTTGGTGAGTCCGGCTCCGGCAAGTCGACCCTGGCAAAGGCGATTCTCGGGATCGAGAGCCCGGACGCGGGCGGCCAGATCGAACTCGATGCGCATGCGCTCGCGTCGCGGTCGGCGGGCCGCCCAACCGCCGACAAGCGATCGATCCAGATGGTCTTCCAGAACCCTGACTCGGCGCTCAACCGCGGGTGGTCGGCGCGCCAGATCCTGGCCCGGTCGGTCAGCAAGTTGACCGGGCTCAAGGGCCGGGCGGTCAACGACAGGGTCGACAGCCTGGCGGCCGACCTGCGCCTGACCCAGCGACACCTGGACCTCAAGCCGCGCCAACTGTCGGGTGGCCTCAAGCAGCGAGTGGCGATCGCGCGTGCCTTCGCCGGCGATCCCAGGATCGTCGTGGCCGACGAGCCGACCAGCGCGCTCGACGTCTCCGTCCAGGCGGCGATCCTCAACCTGCTCTCCGAACTTCAGATCAAGAGCAGGACGAGCTACCTGCTGATCTCGCACGACCTGGGCGTCGTCCGCTACCTCGCCGACCGGATCGCGGTCCTGTACCTCGGTCGGATCATGGAGGTCGGTGAATCTGAGGCGGTCTTCCGCGGTCCGAATCACCCGTACACGGAGGCCTTGCTCTCCGCTGTCCCGAACGTCGACGGGGAGGACCGCCACCGGATCCTGCTTGAAGGCGAGATCCCAAGTCCCGCCAACCCGCCGACCGGCTGCGTCTTCAATACGCGCTGCCATCGCGCGATCGCGGGCCTGTGCGAGGTGACGGAGCCGCCGCTCGTCGAGGTGGAGCCCGGCCACATGATGAGCTGCCACATCCCGCTTGAGGAACTGCGCCAGCTCCAGCACCGCTGACATTGGGTGCACCGGGCGATGGCGACCGTCGGGTCTACACGTCCGAATCCGGGAAGCTCGCCTTGCGTTGGTCGATCCAGTCGCGGATCGCCTCGTGAATGCCTTCGTCGAGGGGCGGCTCCTCGTACTCGGCGAGCGTCCGCTTCCAGCGGGCGTTGGCCCGGACGGCGGCGTCGCGTGACCCCTCGGCCTCCCATTGCTCGAAGCTGTCGTTGTTCGAGAGCTCGGAGCGCCAGAAGGCGTTCTCGAAGTTGGCCAGGGTGTGCGGCGAGCCGAGGAAATGCTGGCCCGGGCCACTGTCGAGCATCGCCTGGAGCGCCAGCCCGTTGTCGCTCAGGTCGACGCCGGTGAGGAACGCCTGAGCCATGGATGCCTGGTCGGCATCGAGCATGAACTTCTCGTAGCCGATGGCCAGCCCGCCTTCGAGCCAGCCCGCCGTGTGCAGGTTGAAGTTGACCCCGGCCTGCATCGTGGCCATGAAGCTGATCGCGCTCTCGTAGGCGGCCTGGTAGTCGGGAATCTTGGACGCCGTGAAATTGCCGCCGCTGCGGAACGGGACCCCCAGGCGTCGGGCAAGCGCGGCCATCACGAACAGCACGAGCTGGGGCTCCGGCGTCCCGAAGGTCGGCGCACCCGACTGCATCGACATGGACGACGCGAACGAGCCGAAGATCACCGGTGATCCCGGGCGCACGATCTGGCAGAACGCCATCCCCGCGAGCGCCTCCGCCAGGGTCTGCGTGGCGGCGGCGGCGACGGTCACCGGGGCCATGGCCCCACCAAGGATGAACGGGGTGACCAGCACGATCTGGTTGTTCTCGGCGTAGACCTTCGCGGAACCGAGCATGTTGTAGTCCCACGACATCGGCGAGTTCGCGTTGGCCAGGCCCATGATCACGTGGTCTCGCCCCACGGCCGCCTCGCCAAACACGAGCTTGACCATGTCGACCGAGTCCTGCGCCCGGCCGGGGTGGGTCACGGAGCCCATAAACGCCTTGTCGGTGTAGCGGATGTGGCTGTAGACCATGTCCAGGTGACGCTTGTTGACGGGGAGGTCGACCGGCTCGCACAGCGTCCCGCCACCGTGATGGAGCGTGTGGTTCACGTAGGTGAGCTTCACGAAGTTGCGGAAGTCCTCGATCGTCGCGTAGCGCCGGCCGTCGTCGAGGTTGTGGATGAACGGCGAGCCGTAGCTCGGCGCGAGGACGACGTACGGGTCGCCAATTCGGACATCCCGTTGCGGATTTCGGGCGCGCTGCGTGAAGACCCGCGGGGCGGTTGCCTGGATGATCCGGCGGCACATCCCACGCTCGAACCGGACCCGCGTGCCGCTTGCGTCGACGTCGGCGCCGGCGCCCCGGAAGATCTCGATCGCTTCGGGGTAGTTGCCGATCTCGATCCCGACCTGTTCGAGCAGGATGTCGGCGTTGTGTTCGATCAGTTCGAGGCCCTCGGCGGAGACGACCTCCACCGGCTCGAGGGTCCGGGTGAGGTACGGCAGCGTTTCCATCGCCCTGGCCAGCCGCTCCGTCTGGCGGGCCTCCCTGCCCCGTCTGACCGTGACGGTCATCGCGGTCTCCTTGCTGATGCTGTCGAGTCGGGACACAGCATCGCATGCAACGGGCCGATCGGAAACTACAGGCGCAGCGCCAGTTCACGGCCCTCGTAGAAGGCGAGGCTGGCGCGTCTCGGTGCCACGCAATCGCCGATCTGGTGGAAGGCCACGCCGCTCGCCCTGAGCGCGCCCGCCAGTGCCAGCTCCGGGACCGGTGTCTCGGCGATCACGAGCGTGTCGGCCTCGATCGTCGTGGAATCGCCGGTGACGGTGGACCGTGTGGCTGCCTGGTCGCCACGCCATTCGACCAGACAAGCCCCGGTCACCGAGCGGCCACCGGCTTTCGCGTACCGCTCGCGCAGCGGCACATCCGCGGCGCTGTGGAAGAGGCCGCCCGCGACGACCGGCTCCGCGGTGAGGATCGTGACGTCGTGGCCAAGTTCTGCCAGGTGGAGCGCCGTTCCGAGGCCGCGCCAGTCGTTGACATCATCGAGGACGAGCACCCGTCGCCCAGGTTCGCACGTGCCGGCCAGGATCTCCTGAATCGAGCAGACGGTGGCAGCCCCCACGCCCGGGAGTCGGTCCACCAGCGGCAGCGCGCGCTGGAAGCCCGTGCCCGGTGGACGTGAGCCGGTTGCCACGATGACCTCGTCCGCGCCGTGATTGACAATGTCGGCGGCGGTCGCCTCCTGCCCGAGACGCACATCAACGCCGAGGGTCTCGAGGCTCCGACCGTACCAGTCGAGCACATCCAGGATCTGGCCTCGCGATGGCTGAAGCCCAGCCAGCCGGAATTGGCCACCGAGCGCCCCCGCGCGTTCCATCAAGGTGACGCTGTGGCCACGCTCCGCCGCGACGCGGGCGGCCTCCATCCCGGCCGGGCCACCTCCGACCACCAGGACGGCGCGGACCGCACCAGCGCGCTCGAACCGGTCCCCACCCCATTCAAACTCGCGACCGGCAGACGGGTTCACCAGGCACGAGATCCAGTAGTCGCGCGAGCGCCGTCCCCAGCACAGCTGGTTGCACGAAATACAGGGCCGGACGTCGCCCGGCCGTCCCGCCCGGGCCTTCGCCACAAGATGCGGGTCGGCGATCTGGCCGCGGACGATGCTGACCATGTCGGCATGGCCGGCAGCGATCACTGCCTCGGCCGCCGCCGGAGTCCGGATGTGGCTCTCCGCCTGGACGAGCGCGTGCTTGACCACCTGCTTGAGGGCCGCGGCGAACGGCTCGCCGAGACGCTGTTCGTACAGCGAGGTCGGCATGATCCGGAAGAAGTCGAAATAGGAGCCGCTCCCGCAGGTGACGTAGTCCATCAGCCGGCGCTCGTCGTGCCAGGCAACCACCTCCACCAGTTCGGCCAGCGACATGGAGGGATCCGAGTCGGGGTCGGCGCTGACGGCGAGCCCGACGATGAAGTCGTCACCGCAGCGCGCCCGGATCCCCCGCAGGATCTCCGCCGAGAATCGGGTCCGGTTCTCCAGCGGCCCGCCCCATTCGTCCGTGCGTCGGTTCGACCAGGGGGTCCAGAACTGGTCGACGACCGCGGGGTAGGCCGCGAACAGCTCGATGCCGTCTAAGCCACTCTCCTGCGCCCGCCCGGCGGCGGTCACAAAGCCGGCGACCAGTTCCTCGATCTCCTCGGCAGTCATGGCGTGGCCGCCGTCCGCGTCGTGATAGGACGGCAGCCCGGAGGGCGACCAGTTCGGGGCGAACGAGTTGTCCGCGTCGCCGTGCTGGCCGACGTGGTAGAGCTGGTGGATCATCACGATGTCCGGGTTCACGTCGCGGCATGCGTCGGTCAGCCGCCGGAAGGCCGGGATGACACTGTCGTCACCATGGCGGAAGTTGCCGCGGGTCAAGACGCCGGTACGGTGGACCGGGATCGGCTCAACCACGATCATCCCGGCGCCCCCGAGCGCCCGCTCGCGGTAATAGCCGATGTGTCGCTCCCCGGGCAGCCCGTCGACCGCCATGTTCGCGGTATGCGCCCCGAAGTTGATTCGACTCCGCAGCGTCCTGTGGCGGAGCGGGAGCGGCTGGAACACGTGCGGGAACTGCGTCAACGCGGTCACTGGCGCGGGGCTCCCGCCCTCACTCCGGACGGCGCCGGGCGCTGAGCTTGGCTGAGCGACGGAGACGCCTTCGATGCAGCAAGAAGCGGGCTACCACCCGGAGCGTCGAAAGCCCATACACCACGCTCCGCCGGAAACCGACCGAGGAGGCCTCCTCGAAGTAGCGCGTGGGGACCGCGATCTCGCCGATCCGCTCGGCCATCCCGGCCGCCACGACCTGCGCGATCAGCTCCTGGTCGAACACGAAGTCGTCGCTGTTGAGCTGGTAGGAAACGGTCTCCAGCAGCCGTCGGCTGTAGGCGCGCAGGCCGGTGTGGTACTCGGACAGGCGTAGGCCGAACGCCAGATTCTCGAGCACCGTCAGGAAGCGGTTGCTGGCGTATTTCCAGCGGGGCATCCCGCCCGCCAGCGGGTCACCCAGGAATCGGCTACCCAGCATCAGGTCGCGCGAGCCGTCCGCGATCGGGGCGATCAGGGCGGGGATCCTCGTCGCGTCGTACTGGTAGTCCGGATGGAGCATGACGACGATCTCGGCGCCCGCGGCCAACGCGGCGTCGTAACAGGTCTTCTGGTTCCCGCCGTAACCTCGATTCTGGGAATGGATGATGACATCGAGGCCCAGTTGGCCGGCGATCTCGACCGTCCGGTCACCTGACACGTCATCAACCAGGATGATCCGGTGGACGAGGTCGTGCGGGATGTCCGCATAGGTTCGCTCAAGGGTTTGAGCGGCGTTGTAGGCGGGCATCACGATGACCACGCTCGGGACCGATCCTGTCGCCGGCTGGCTCACCACGGCCACAGGGTACCGGAGCACTCGCGTCACAGGATCGTCACTGCGGCTGTGCGAGGATACCGCTCAGCATTCAGCCGCAACGGGGATCAGCTTTCGATGTTCGAGCGACTCTTCGGGAACAACACCGCCGACTCCGCAGTCATGGACCGGATCCCGCCGGGCCAGTACAAGACAGAGAAGTTCCCGGTCCTGCACTACGGCTCCGTGCCTCGGACGGACCTGGCGACCTGGGACTTCCGCGTGTGGGGCGAGGTCGATTCGCCGTTCACGCTGACCTGGGAGCACTTCATGGATTTGCCGCGCAAGACGGTGCACACGGATATCCACTGCGTGACCCGCTGGAGCAAGCTCGACACCACGTGGGAGGGTGTCCCGATCCAGGCGATCCTCGAAGCGGCCGGCGTGCGACCGAATGTGACCCACGTGGTCTCCCACGCGGAGCAGGGGTATACAGCCAATCTGCCGCTGGCGATCCTTGACGATGAGGACGTGCTCCTGGCGGATACCTTTGGCGGCGAGCCGCTGGAGCTGGAGCATGGGTACCCGCTTCGGCTGCTCGTGCCGAAGCGCTACTTCTGGAAGAGCAGCAAGTGGATCCGCGGCCTCGAATTCCTGGACCACGACCAGCTCGGTTTCTGGGAGCGCTACGGCTACCACAACGACGCGGACCCCTGGAAGGAAGAACGCTTCAGCGAATAACCAGTCGGCCTCAGCTTCGGCGCGGTCCGTCCTCGCCGCCGAGCCGACCTACTCCGGCGGAGCTTCCTCGGTGGGCATCTTCAGGCGGTTCGTGAACTCCTTGCCGTTCACCTTGCCTGGTCCGATCTGACGGGGGAAGTTCGGCGAGAACTGGTCCTCCTGGTCGACCTGGCCGCCCTTGCCGTTCCAGGCTTTGTCGTCCTCATCGAAACTCTTGACGGAAGCAGGCCAGTCCACGTAGCGGCGGACGAGTTGTGCCGCATCCGCCGACTTGTAGACCTTTCCCTTCCCGTACTGGTAACTCATGAGGATCCGGTCGAGCAGCGGCTGCATCTTGTCGGCGTACAGGTCCCGGGATTTGGCGACATGCAGCCGCTCGTGCCGATCCAGGCCGGCGGCGGCCTTGTCGGTGACGTACCAGCCGTTACCCTGGTCACCGGCGTCGCTCGAGACGTAATCCCGCTTCACGGTGACCGTACCGGTGCCATCCTTGACCCAGGCGTCGGCGTTCGCAAACGCGCCGCCCCAGCTGGTTTCGATCTCCGGACTGACCAGCTCGGCACTCCCTGACTCCTGGTTCCCGTGCGGACCGGCACCGGCGCCGCCGCCCCACGCGGCCTTGCCGGTCCTGCCGCCGCCGATGAAGACGCGCGGCCGAAGGTCCTCGGTCCCGGGGTCGACGTCGCCACCCTCGCGGTCGAGGCCCTGCTCCTCAGCCTCGCCGAAGGCGATGGTGTTGCGGCGCCCCCGGTCGACGAAGGCTCCGGCCAGCGGCGGTGCGCCCGACGGCGCGCCGAACCCGGCCGCCGGTTGACCACCTCCACCGATCGCCACCTGCTCCTCGGAGAGCGAGAGGGAGGCGTCACCCTCCGCCCGTTTCTCGGTACGCTGCGTCTTCGTCGGTGACGTGCCCGCGGCAAGAGCCGGTACATCGCCGAGGAGGTCGGATGGTGCCGGTGCCGGTTGGAGAGGCGGGGCCGCCTCCTCGCGCTCCGCCGGCTGCGGTGGAGCCGCCGCGGGAGCAGCCGGAGATCCGTACCGCCGGAGTAGCTGCACGACGGCCGCGTTTCCGGCAGTTCTCTGGAGGCCGAGGACCGCGACGGCCAGGCCGCCTCCGCCGGTCGCCGAGCCCATATCCTGACCGGCGCTCCATTCCTGGGCCTGAGCGCGGTCCGCGTCCCGTTGGGTCGGGGCATGAGCCGCCGCGTTGCCGTCGGTCATGTCGAGACTCGGAGATCCATGGTGAAGCCATGCTGGCAACAGCCGCCAGCCCCGTCAACGATCGCCACAGGATCTGCCCGAACAGGCACGCTCCGCCCGGCCGTCGGTCTCAGTGCGTCGGGTCGTCAGTCCGAGTCGATCGAGAGTACGGGCTCCTCGACCATGACGAGGCTTCGCGGTTAGCTTCGGCGCGACCCGTCGCTCATCGCCTGATCGGGGACACTCAGCCGCAGGCGCAGCCCGAGAAGCAGGACCTCTCGATCGAGCAGCATGACCAGCTCCTCGAGCCGCTGGACCGTCGTGGCCGCCTCGAGGAGTCGCTGGCGACGCGGCAGTTCGACCTGGATGATCCCCGAGAGCAGGTACGACAGCACGGTCGGATCGTCCGGGATGGCGAGGCCGGTGACGATTTGCCCGTCGCCCGCGGCGGACCCGTCGGGTGCGTCGAGGGTCGTCGTGCCGAGCGTTCTGCGCGGCGGCAGCGCGTCATCGGTGTCACTTTCCTCGGGGCGGTCGAGTTCGATCTGGGTGTCAAGGGCGTCGCCCGATTCGCCTTCGCGAGTCCGCATCAATTCGAGGTAGCGCACGAACTTTCGAATCGCGGTGGCGGCCAGGCGTTCCGCCCGAAGCTCATCGCCGACATCGTCCTCCAGCGGGGTCACATCGGCCACGATGTACGGCGCGCGGGACAGATCGACGGTGCGGATGGCGAACCGTCCCGTTGCGGCCGCCAGGAGGTCGTAGCGGCCATCCGGATAGCGGCCGGCTTTGCGGATCTCGACCAGCGCCCCGACGCCGGCCAGGGCGAATCGGCCGCCGGCGCCAACCTCACGGCCGTCGCGGATCAGGACGATCCCAAATGGGGCGCCCGTCTCCAGGCAGTGTCGGGTCATGGCCCGGTAGCGCTCCTCAAAAATGTGGAGGGGAACCACGATGCCGGGACACAGGACGGTGTGGAGCGGAAAGAGCGGAATCTCCATCGAACCAGCGTGTTCGCTCTCCCTGCCTGGCCGGAACAGCGGCGGGCGGACTCGCCCGGACGATACCGCTGCCCACAACCTTGGCACAACCGGAAGCTGAGCTTCACGGGTCTTGGGTCCGGGCGCGCCGGCCCAATGGTATGGCGTACGGGGTGACATGGATAGAGCCGCCGGCGGGCCGGCGGCTCTGTGATCTGTGCGGTGTTCCGCTCCGGTGCTCTCTAGCGGCGCGCCTGTATCAGTGCGAGCAGCCCTTGGGAGCACCGCCATCGTCGGCGGTTCGGAAGCTTGAGCCACACCCGCAGGCTGAGACCGCATTCGGGTTGTTGACCGTGAAGCCGGCCCCCATCAGCGTATCGACGTAATCGATCTGGGCGCCCTTGAGAAGGTCGACACTCTGGCCATCCACGTACACCTTGATCCCGCTGGCGAACAGGACCCGGTCTTCAGGCGTCGGCGCGTCTTCAAGCATCATCCCGTAGCGAAACCCGGAGCAGCCGCCCGAGTAGACATAGACCCGCAGGCCGATCTCCGGGTTCGTCTCTTCCTTGGTCAGCTCCTGGAGCTTGATGACCGCGGCATCGGTGAGGGACACGACCGTCGGCTGCTGGTCGATCATCTGGCTGGATCCTCCGGAGGGATGGTGAGCGGGGGTCGGACCGGTCCGCCGGTTGCCCCCATCGTACGCACGTCAACAGGTTTCGACAAGCACCCGCGCCGAAACCTCGTC
>JANPDO010000321.1:0-2077 GCA_031431535.1 Chloroflexota bacterium | reverse complement strand
GCGGTCTTCCTGCTCGCGATGCGCGAGCGTGGGCGTGGTCGGCCGGTCCGGGCCGGGACCATCCTGACGGTGTCGGATGTGATCCTGGACACGGATCAGGTGGCGGTGGCCGGCCCCGGGGCGCCCGGCTGGGAGCGTCTTCCCGAGGAGGAACTGCAGGCCCGGATCGACCGCACGATCGGCGCTGCGCTCACGGCAGCCGCCAACCTGGGGCGCAGCCAGGGGTAGTCGATCGCGGATCCGGGGAAACGATCTCCCCTCAACCGGCCGTGCCAAACGAGCCTTCCGCGGGTCCGGCCCGAGGCGCGACCGGCAGTCGACAGCGGGCGCCGAGCGATGACAGGGCACTCTCCACCTGACCAGAGCGTGCCTACCAGTCGACAGCAGGCACCGGGCGACGACGCGGCACGGTCCACCTGCCCGGAGCGCGCCTGCCAGTCGCGATACGTTCGGGGCCAAGTGCTCTGCGAGGCGCTCAATCCCGGGCGTCGACTCATGGTCGCGCAACGGAGCCAGCGAGCCGGCGCGCGGCGCCCGTGCCCGGCGAGTTCAGCCAGCAGGTTCAGCCTGAGGCCGCTCGTCTCACTCGACGTGCGACAGACCGAGCTCGAAGTCGACGATCAGGTCCTCGACATCCTCGCAGCCGATCGACAGGCGGACGATCCCGCCGTCCTTGGGCCGCGGGTAGACCAGCGTGTGGATGTCGCCCAGGCTGACGCCGATGTCGCACAGGGCGAGGTGGTTCGTGAAGGCGGCCATCCCCGCGAGGCCGCCCCGCGGCATGAACGTGACCATGGCGCCGGCGTGTTCGCCGAGGAGCCGGCCCGCGGTGACATGGTCCGGGTGCGAGGCCAGGCCGGGATATCGCACCCACTCCACCTTCGGGTGCACCTCGAGGAACGTGGCGATCCGGGCCGCGTTCGCTGAAGCGGCTCGGGAACGCAGCTGGAGCGTGCGAACACCGCGGAGCACCAGGAAGCTGGAGAACGGACTGGCCGCCTGGCCAAGGGCATCGGTCTGCCGACGGATGGCGGCAATCAGGTCAGCGCGGCCCGCGACCACCCCTGCCACCGCATCGCCATGACCGGACAGGAACTTGGTGGCCGCGTGGAGCACGAGGTCCGCGCCGTGCTCGATGGGGCGCAGCAGCGCCGGGCCAAGAAACGTGTTGTCGGCGATGAACAGCAGACCGCGGCGGTGCGCCAGGGCAGCAACGGCGTCGAGATCGGCGACCCGCAGCCGCGGATTGGTGGACGTTTCGAGGAAGATCGCCCGCGTCGCAGGGGTGATGGCCGCCTCGATCGCGGCCAGGTCCGTGGTGTCCTCGCGCGTTACATCGATCCGGCGTCGCGGATAGTCCTCATCAAGCAGCACCCGCGTGATCACGAAGAGCTCGTCCCCCACGATCACATGGTCGCCAGCCCCCAGATGGGCAAAGAGCGTGGCCGACACCGCGGCCATGCCCGACGCGGAGACCACGGCGTCCTCGGCACCTTCGAGGCTCGCGATCTTCTCCTCGAGCGCACGGTTGGTCGGATTCGCCGTCCGGGAGTAGAAGTACGCCGTCGGGTCCCACGCCATCGCTCGATCGACGACGTCTTCCTTCTCGGCGGCCGTGTCGAATGCGAAGGTGGCTGTGGCGTAGATCGGGGTGTTGTGCGCGCGCGTCGTCGGGTCGGGTCGCTCGCCGGCGTGAATGGCACGTGTGGCGAAGCCCTGTCCGTCGGTTCGTGGACGCATCCGCTGCTCTCCTGCTGCCCCGGTTGGCGTTGTCGGTGCGGAGCTCGCCGCCCGCACCGGGCCAAGTCTAGGGTGTCCGGGGTGGCTACCCTTGCGGCTGGAGGTGGCACCAATGGATGGATCGGAACCATGGGCGGGCGTGGACCCGTCGGCCCGGGCGCTGCTGGCCAACGTGTGGATCCCTGTCGGGCTGCCGGGCTTCGCGGGCGACGCCAAGGCGCGCTGGCAGGAGACCCTGGACGGCCGGATTGGCGCCGACGGCTGACGACTCTCCCACGTTGTGCGAGGCGCGATCGTAGCGCCATCCGAGGCCATCAAGGAGTACGAGGCTGCCTAC
>JANPDO010000320.1:0-1785 GCA_031431535.1 Chloroflexota bacterium | reverse complement strand
CGCTGCTCCGCCGGGTGTACGACTGCATCGTGATCGACATGTCGTGCCAGCTCAACGACATCAATCTCGCATTCCTGGATGCGAGCGACACGATCGTCGAGATCGTGACCTACGATTCGACGACGATCCACAGCACGATGGCGGTCGCCGACACGTTCAGGGCCATCGGTTACCCGGCGTCCAAGGTGCATTACCTGATCAATCGCTCGGACTCGCAGGGTGGTATTGCAGCGGCTGACCTCGCCCGCGCATTGGGTCGTGTCCCGGAGCACAGCGTGGTGTCGGACGGGAAGCTGGTCGTCCAGGCGAACAACGAGGGCGTCCCCTTCGTCCTGGCCGACCCGACCGCGCCGATCAGCGTGGATATCAGCCGGACGGCCAGCGAGTTGCTCAACGCCGGGCGGATACCGGTTCTCGCCGGGCGGTCCTGACCGCGGTCATGGCGGATCGGCGACCGATCGGAGTCTTCGACTCCGGGGTGGGCGGGCTCACCGTCCTGCGCGAGCTGATCCGGCGTTTGCCGGCCGAATCGACGATCTATCTCGGGGACAACGCGCGCGCGCCGTATGGAACGCGGACCGATGACGAGGTGCTGGCCTTCTCGCGCCAGTCGCTCGATGCGCTGGCTGACCGTGACGTGAAGGCCATCGTGGTGGCGTGCAACACTTCGACGGCCGTCGGGATCGGAGCGTTGCGGAGTCGCTACGACCTGCCGATTCTGGGCGTAATCCGCCCAGGGGCCTCGGCGGCGGCACTCGCGACACGAAACCGGAGGGTTGGCGTAATCGCGACGCCGGCCACGATCCGATCGCATGCCTACTTCCAGGCGATCAAGGACGAGAACCCGGCGATCGAGATCTACGAGCATGCGACCCCGGCACTGGTGCCCATGGTCGAGGCCGGCCACCTGTCCGGACCGGTCGCGGAGCTGGCCGTGGCCGCGGCGCTGGCGCCGCTGCTCGGTGAGCGAGATGCAGCCGGCGAGTTCGTGTTCCCCAAGCCTCCCGGCGCCACGATCGACACGCTGCTCCTCGGTTGCACGCACTATCCGTTGCTCCACGCCGTGATCGCGGCGGCGGTAGGGGAGAGAGTAGCCATTGTCGACTCGGCGACCGCCACGGCTTCCGCGCTCGCGGAAGTGCTGACCGTGAACGGCCTTGAGGCCCCGGCCGGCGACGGTACGGGACGGGACCCGGTTGCGATCTCGACCGACACCGGGCTGGTCACCTGGGAGGCCGCCGTTCATCTCCAGCTGACGACGGGCGATCCCGAGACCTTCCATGTCCTGGCCAGCCGGTTGTTTGGATCCGCATTTCCGGACGTGGAGCAGGTCCACCTGGAGGTGCGGGCGCGATGACCCCGCGCCCACGCTGGCAATCAGACCGCGTCTGGCAGGTCGGCTTCCTGATTGGATCGGCCGTCGGAGCCGCCGCGACGGTGGTGGGTCGCCGCGCGGAGCGCGAAGCCCGCCGCGGGCTCGTTGACTGGGCGGAGGTCGAGCGCATCGCGATCGGCCGTCTCACCTCGGCGCCAGGCGCCCTGGAGCCCGTGGAGATCGAGGCGGTTGCGCCCCGATACGCCGCGGCGATGGACCGGATCGTGCCTGCCCTGACCGCGACACTTGGTTCAACCTTGCCGGGCGTGGTCGAGCGGGTCGGCGTGGTCAATCGTGCCGACTGGGTCCGCGCGAACATCGGCTCGTTCGCGGCGCTGATCGGGCTGCTTGAGCGCGACCTCCTCGACCAGGTCGTCCCTCCGGGTGGCGGCCTGAGCAAGGCCGCGATG
>JANPDO010000319.1:0-1640 GCA_031431535.1 Chloroflexota bacterium | reverse complement strand
GGCCGACTGGGACGACCAGGTCATCTGCAAGGTCAATCGCTCGGAGAACGTCCATCTCGCCGGCCGGACCGTCGGCGAATTGGCCCGCGAGCGCGGCCAGGAGCCGATTGACACGGCGCTCGACCTGGTCCTCGAAGACGGCCAGTTCTGGATCGCCCCGACGATCAAGGACCAGGGCCACCTCGACCGCCTGATCACGAGCCCGCTGTGCGTGCCGATCGGCGACGGGTTCGCGAACCACCCCGAGAAGCATCGCGCGTACGGCCTGATGCCCAAGAGCTTCGGGACCTTCCCGCAGGTCCTCGGTTCATACGTGCGCGATCGCGGCGTGCTCACGCTGGCCGACGCGGTGCACAAGATCACGGCTGAGCCCGCTCGTCGCCTCGGGTTGCCGGATCGTGGGCAGCTGGCGCCGGGGCTGGCCGCGGACCTCGTCGTCTTCGACCCCGTGACGATCGGCAATCGGGCCACTGAACAGGACCCGGGCGCCCGGCCAACCGGGATCGAGCGGGTCATGGTCAATGGCGAGTGGGTCGTGATCGGCGGCGCCGCCACGGGCGCCCGACCCGGTCGATCGCTGTAGGAGGCTGTGATGGAGGACTCCGATCGGGCGGTCAAGCTGATTCGCTCCGAGGAACGGCAGCACTACCTGTGGGGCGACGACGAGTCCGGCCACATCGTCGATTGGTACTACCTTGCCAGCGACCAGCTGCTGGTCTCGCTCTACACCATCCCGCCGGGCCGCTCGTACGGCCACTCCGAGACCCACAAGTCGTTCTACGCCGCCGACGAGTGCTACTACGTCCTGCGCGGCGAAACCACCCTCCACAACCCCGAGACCGGTGAGGTCCACACGGTGCGGGCCGGCGAGGCGCTCCATTTCCGGGCCGGGACCTGGCACCACGGCTACAACTTCGGCCGGGAGGCCGTGGAGATCCTGGTGGCCTTCGCGCCGCTGCCCGCGGATATCACCGACGCGGCGACGATCTCCGCGGCCGCCACACCCCTCACCGAGATCCGCGGCGGCCGCTACGAATCCCTGGGCGACTGGCCTTGGAACGCTGCTGCCGCGCTCGAGGCGGAGCGGATCCGGGTCCTGCGCCGCTCCGACTGGCTCGAACTGATCCACGGCCAGCGTCAGCCCGTCCGTGTCGAGCTGTTCGTCTCGACGGACCGGCTGACCATGGGCAAGATCGACCTGCCGCCCGGCATCGTGACCGACGCCCACGTCTGCCCGGGCGACATCGTCGGCGTGATGACGGACGGCTGGGCCGGGGTGACATGGTCAGCGCGTTCGGATTGGCTCGAAATGCGCCAGGGGGACGGGTGCTACGTGCCTTCGGGCGTCCCATATCGACTGATGAATGTCAGCGACCAGCCCGCCACGTTCGTGTTCGGGGCCGCCCCGCGCTATCGCTAGGTGTAGTTCCCGGACACGTTGTTGACACTGGCTGCCGCCCGCCCGCTCGTCCGCATCACCGTGCTCGGGCACTGCTAAACCTGGACCAACCCGGGTTGGAATCACGGACGGGACTGCCTCGGGCTCAGGACAGCCGTACGGGGCCTCCGCCCCGGGCCTCCGCCCCGGAGCCTCCCCTCGGAGCCTCCGCCCCGGAGCCTCCCCTCGGGGCCTCCTCTCG
>JANPDO010000318.1:0-5439 GCA_031431535.1 Chloroflexota bacterium | reverse complement strand
GCCGCACTTGCGACTCGCGCCGCGCCTGCCGAATGTTTCTGACAAAAGTGCGCGGGATGCACCTTGGAGTGGATCCGAGCCCGATTTGGGTCCGTCGTGGGCCGTCGATCGCCCATTCTTCGAGCGACCGATGCCCGAGTTGAGCGTGGCGGAGGCGCCGATGATGGTGACCTTCAGGCCGGGTGGGCTCGCGACCGACGCCAAAGTGCGCGTGGTGCACATTTGGCAGGAGCCCTGAAGATGACCGTCCGCGACGGCGGGCGGATCGGGCGCCATTTCAGGAATGGCCAACGCCAATGCAGGATTGGCCGGCGTGGCAAGACGTGGCGGGGCGGCAGGGCTCGTCGGGGTGATGCGGAACGGCTGAGCACGCGCTGGCGACCTCCGCCATGATCGACGCCTGACGGGCCTCGCCCGCAATCGACCACCGGAGGGTCCGAGTGAGCGACGCGCGAACGATTATCTTCTTCCCCGAGGGGGCGTATGGCCCGACCAACAACTGCATCGGGATCGGCAACGTCCTGCGCGAGCGCGGCCACCGGGTCGTCTTCATCGTGGAGGAATCCTTCGCCGGGACACTTGAGGCCAAGGGCTTCGAGGAGCGGCGGATGCGCCTCGGCCCGCCGCCGGCCGAGCCGGAGATTCCCGGCCAGTTCTGGATCGACTTCATCCGCGACACCGCGCCGGTGTTCCGAAAGCCGACGATCCAGCAGCTTGGCGAGTTCCTCGCGCCAACCTGGCAGGCGCTGATCGACGGCGCGAAGTACGTCAACCCGCGCCTGACGGAGATCTTCGACGAGCTGACACCGGACGTGATCGTGGAGGACAACGTTGTTGCCTTTCCGGCTATTGCCGCCAGCGGTCGGCCGTGGGTTCGGATCGTCTCGTGCAACCCGATGGAGATGAAGGACGCGTCGATCGCCCCGTTCTCATCGGGGTACGCGGTCGCGGACCGCCATGCCTGGTCGGCGTTCCTCGACGAGGTTCGCCGGACCCACGCCGAGATGTGGGCCGACTTCGACGCCTTCTGTCGCGACCATGGCGAGATGGGTCTCGGCTACGGGCCGCTGGGTCCGGAGTTGATCGCGGAGTCCCCCTACCTGAACCTTTACTCGTACCCGGCCGAGGCGGACTACACGCGGACGCGACCCCTTGGCCCCACCTGGCACCGGATGGACTCCACCGTCAGGGGAGCGGACACAACATGGGAGCTGCCCGAACAGCTGCGCGTGCGCGACGGGGCGCTGATCTACCTGTCGCTGGGGAGCCTCGGCTCGGCCGATGTGGCCCTGATGCAGCGGCTGGTCGACCTGCTCGCCACGACAGAACACCGCGTCATCGTCTCGAAAGGCCCGCTGGCCGACCAGATCACCCTCCACGACAACCAGGTCGGTGAGGCATTCCTGCCCCAACCAGCGATCCTGCCACAGGCCGATCTGGTCATCACCCACGGCGGCAACAACACCGTCACCGAGTGCTTCCACCACGGCAAGCCGATGATCGTGCTGCCGCTCTTCTGGGACCAGGTGGACAACGCTCAGCGTGTCGACGAGACCGGGTTTGGGCGCCGCCTGGCGACCTATGACTTCCGCGACGAGGAGCTGACCGACGCGATCGACGAACTGCTCGCCGACGACGGGCTGGCTCGCCGCCTTGCCGCGACGTCCGCCCGCATCAAGTCCACCAACGGCACCTTGCGGGCCGCCGACCTGATCGAGAGTGTGGCACGCGACATACAGCCGATGGGAGGTGGCCGTTACCGCCGATCGACAGAATAGGTCTGCCCTCGGCTAAGGATCTGCGTACGACAGTAGGCCCGTCGATAGAGCTCCAACGGGCGCACGCCCTTGTCCGCCACGTGATTGGCGACCGGGTACGCACGATATCCCACGGTTGCCGCTGCCGGGGGGCTCAAACGGGACGAGCGGGCGACCTCGTCGGGCTAGCGAACGCGGATTCGCCCGGCCTGGTGCCGGAAGAGCCATTTCTCGATCTCCACGCCGATGAAGGCCAGCGTCGAGGCCGCCAGCATCACGCCGAGCTCGACCGGCGACAGCGCCTCGGTTTCGAAGATCGGTTGGAGCGGCGGGAGGTAGATGATTGCGAGCTGCACCAGGACCGTGAATGCGACGGCGGCAGCCAGCGGCGTGTTCGTTCGGAGGCCGAGTCGGAAGAAGCTTTCCCGCTCCGAGCGGACCGCCAGGGCGTGGCCGAGCTGGAGGAAGGCGAGGGTCGAGAAGACCATCGTCTGCCAGTGCCAGCTGAGATCGATGGCGAGCGCCTGGATGCCCAGCGAAACCCCGCCCATCAGCAATCCGACCCACAGTGCGTGCTGCCAGAGGCCGCGTGCGAAGATCGACTCCGACGGTGGGCGAGGAGGTCGACGCATCGTGTCCGGCTCGACCGGCTCGACGCCGAGGGCGAGCGCGGGTGGGCCGTCGGTCACGAGGTTGATCCACAGGATGTGGATCGGCAGCAGCGGGATCGGCAGCCCGGCGAACGGGGCGAGGAACATCACCCAGATCTCGGCCGAGTTCGTTGTCAGCAGGTAGCGGACGAAGCGCCGGATATTGTCGTAGATCCGCCGGCCTTCCTCGACGGCGGCGACGATCGTGGCGAAGTTGTCGTCCGCGAGGACCATGTCGGCCGCTTCCTTGCTGACCTCGGTGCCGGTGATCCCCATCGCGACCCCGATGTCGGCGAGCTTGAGAGCCGGCGCGTCATTCACGCCGTCGCCGGTCATCGCGACAACCGCCCCGCGCGTCTTCCAGGCCTGGACGATCCGGAGCTTCTGCTCGGGGTTCGTCCGTGCGTAGACGGCGACCTCGTCGACGATGCGGTCGAACGCCGCATCGTCCATCTCCTCGAGCTCGGCCCCGGTGAGGACCTTCGCGTCGTCGGTGAGGATGTCCAGGCGTCGGGCGATCGCCTGGGCAGTTAGGGCATGGTCGCCGGTGATCATGACCGGCGTGATCCCCGCGCTGCGGGCAGCCGCCACGGCGCCCACCACCTCGGGCCGCGGCGGATCGGCCATCGCCACGAGCCCGAGCGGCGAGAGCCGTTCCTCCGCATGTTCGACTGTGCTCGGGATCGCCTCGAGGTCCCGTTCGGCGAGCGCGAGCACGCGGTACCCCTCAGCCGCGTACCGCTCGGCGACCCCGCGAGCGACCGACCAGACCGCCTCCTCCGCAGGATCGGCCAGCGGGGTGAAGGCCTCAACGGCGCCCTTCACGGCGACCCAGACGCGGTCACCGTCTCCATGGAGCGTTGACATCCGTCGCCGGCTGGCGTCGAACGCGATCTCGGCCAGGCGCGGATGGCGAGCCTCGAGCTCGCCCCGAGAGACGCCGAGCTTCCCGGCGAAGGCGAGCAGCGCCCCCTCCGTCGGGTCGCCCGCGATCGTCCACGGATCGCCGGAGCGTTTCGGAGCGTGGAGGGTGGCGTCGTTGCAGGCGGCCGCGACCCGCGCCAGCCGCGGGAGGTACGGGTCGTCGGCAGGATCCGAGTCGCCAACGATTGCGCCGGCCGGTTCGTAGCCCGTGCCAGCGACGCGATACTCCGCCGCCGGCGTCCAGACCCGCTCGACGAGCATCCGGTTCTGGGTGAGCGTGCCGGTCTTGTCCGAGCAGACGACGTTGACCGAGCCGAGCGTCTCGACCGCCGGCAGCTTCCGGACGAGCGCCCGCCGCCGGGCGAGACGCTGCGCGCCCAGGGCGAGCGATATCGTCACGACCGCCGGGAGCCCTTCCGGGATGGCCGCCACGGCCAGGCTCACGGCGGTGAGGAACATGAGCTCGACCGTCTCTCCGCGCATCACGCCGGCCACGAATACGACGAAGCACACGACCAGGGCGGCTGCGGCCAGCCTCCTCCCGAGCGCGGCCAGCCGGCGCTGGAGGGGCGTCGGGCCGGCGGCATGTTCCTGGATCAGATCGGCGATCCGCCCCAGTGCGGTCGCCATCCCGGTGGCGGCGACGATGCCCTTGCCGCGACCGTAGGTCACCGCGGTGCCCTTGAAGGCCATGTTCCGCTGGTCGGCGAGGAGCGCGTCCGAGACGTCCGGCAGGGCACCCACGGTCTTGGAGGCCGGTTCGGACTCGCCGGTGAGGGCTGCCTCGTTGATGCGCAGCGCCACCGCCTCGCTAAGTCGCAGATCCGCCGCCACGATGTCTCCCGTCTCGAGGACGACGAGATCACCGGGCACGAGCTCATTCGCCGGGATCACGATGACCTGGCCGTTCCGAACGACGCGTGCGGTCGGGCTGGTCATCTGTTTGAGCGCGGCCATCGCCTGATCGGCCCGGTACTCCTGGATGAAGCCGATGACCCCGTTGAGCAAGACGATCGCCAGGATCACCACGGTGTCCTTGAGGTCGCCGATGGCGGCGGTCACGAGGGCGGCGATGATCAGGACGATGATCATCGTATTCGTGAACTGCTCGGCCAACAGGCGCCAGGTCGACTTCCGGCCGCGCTCGAGGAGCTCGTTCGGACCGAAGCGAACGAGCCGGGTCGCTGCCTCGTCCGCGCCGAGACCGGTCGCGGTGTTCGTGCCCAGAGCCGTTGCCACCACGGCCGGCTCCTGGACCCACGGCCGGGCCCCAGTCAGGGCCCCATCGTCGATCTGGACTGTCATGTTGCGGACCTCCGTGCGACGCCGCCGCGCAGCGCGTGGGCTGTGAGGACCGGGACGGCGTCCGGCTCGAGCCGTCGTCGGCGGGTCTCTAGGTCGTCGGTCGCGAGAAGCATCCTGAAGGACATGGCGGCGTTCTCCTCCATCGTCATCTTCCCGTGCTGCGCGCCACGAGGACGCTCGTCGGCAGGTGGGTGACGAGGGCCGCGCTCGTGCTGCCCAGGAAGAAGCGCTGGATCGCCGAGAGGCCTCGCGAGCCCACGACGAGGAGATCGGCGGACAACTCCCTCGCGACGATGGCCAGCTGCTCGTGTGCGGGACCACGGGCCGTCCGATGCGTCGCCGGCACGCCCCGCTCGAGCAGGCGCCCACCCGCGCTCGCGGCCATGGTCTCGGCGGCCTCGCGCGCCCAGCGGAGGCTGTCGCTGTAGGCGGCACGGACCTGGGCCACCATGGTTGGGGCCAGTCCGGAGCTGAAGGGCCGAACGACATCGTACGCGGAGCACACGGTCACCTTGAAGCCCTCGCGGAAGGGAAGCCGAGCCACGAACTCGAGGGCCTCGTCGGCGTCGGGGGACGCGTCGTAGCCGAGGAGGACGGAGCGGATCGGGCCGGCTGTCCGCGCGACGAGAACCGGGGTCGGGGCGTACCGGGCGACTTTGGTCGAGACGCTCCCGACGACTCGTCGGCGCAGTCCACCCAGACCCCGCGTGCCGAGCACGATCAGATCGGACTTGCCGGCGATGGCATGGGTCACGATCGTCTCGGCGGGGTGACCCTCGCGGACGGATTCGACGGTCTCGAAC
>JANPDO010000317.1:0-14251 GCA_031431535.1 Chloroflexota bacterium | reverse complement strand
CCGCAGCTTCAGGACGGTCGCGCCGTAGTCGACCGGCGCGCCCAGACCGTAGATGCACGACACCGAGGCGACGATGATGACGTCGCGCCGCTCGAACAGGGCGTGGGTAGCGGCATGACGGAGCCGATCGATCTCGTCGTTCCGGGACGAATCCTTCTCGATATAGGTGTCGCTGCGCGGCAGGTAGGCCTCGGGCTGGTAGTAGTCGAAGTAGCTGACGAAGTACTCGACGGCGTTGTCGGGGAAGAACTCGCGGAACTCGGCGTAGAGCTGGGCAGCGAGGGTCTTGTTGTGGGCCAGGACGAGGGTTGGCCGGTTGGCGCGGGCGATCACGTGGGACATGGAAAACGTCTTGCCCGAGCCGGTCACGCCAAGGAGGACCTGGTGGTTGAGGCCCTTCGCGATGCCGTCGGAGAGCGACTCGATCGCCGCGGGCTGGTCCCCGGTCGGCTCGAACGGGGCGACAAGCTTGAAGTCTGGCATGGCGTCAGTCTAGCAAGTCACCCACGAACCGAACAGGTGTTCGAACGATTCAAGGCGTTCGACTCAACCCTGGCGTGTCAGCCAGTCCGAGGGCGACAGCACATCGATCCCCGGCGGAGTGAGAGTGAGCAGTTCGTTATCGAGCGTCACGAGGGCCGTCGCGTGGCGCAGCGCGATCGCAACGTAGACGGAATCGGCACCCCGCAGTCTCGCCCGGCCCGCGATTGCTGCCGCTTCCGCCGCCAACTCGAGGTCCAGCGGGTGTAGTGCAAGCCCAGGCAATGCGAGAAGCCGGACTCCTGCCTCGCGCGCAAGCGCCGCATCACCCGTCCTTCGGGCGATGGCGGCGGAAACCTCGACGAGCGTCAGTGTTGGCTGGTGAATGGGCACCCCAGCTCGCAGGACTGCTGCGAGGAAGGCGGCCGACGCAGGCCCGGCGGCATCATCGCGGGCCCCGGCGGCCACCAGGACGGACGCGTCCACCGTGACCACTCAGCGGCGGTCCGTCAGCAGGATCTCCCTCGTCGTCCGCGCGTCCAATGCGGCGGTCGAGACCGCTTCCCCGAGTCCTTCCCAGCCCGCCAGCCACGCGCCTACCGCATCGGTTGGCGTATCGCCGTCCGACGCCCGATCCGGTGCCGGCGTCTCCGCGAGCCACCGGCGGTAGAGCCCGATGGTGACGTCCCGCACGGATCGCCCGCGGAGCGCGGAGCGGGCCTTGACCTGACGATACAGCGCGTCCGGAATCTCGATGGTTGCTTTCATGCTTCCTGTATACCTGTATCGTGGGTGTACGTCAATCGGCACGCGCCCGATCGAATGCCGCCTCGATCCGTCGGCGCGTCTCGGAAGCGTCTCCAGACGTGTCGACCACCCGGGTTGCCGATGGCGCGATCCGCGCCGCGACATCGCCCTGGGCGGCAATCCGCTGCTCGGCGTCCCCGTGGGTTGTGCCACGGGAGATGAGTCTGGCACGCTGCACAGCGGGCTCGCAGGTGACCAGCCAAACCTCGTCGCATTCGTCGGCAACACCGCCCTCGACGAGCTTGATCGCCTCGATGATGACGGCGTTTGCGCCCTCAGCGTCGGCTTCAGCGATGGCCGCCATGATGCGCGGCCGAACCGCTGGATGAACGATGGCCTCGAGATCCCTCAAGGCGGCCAGGTCGGCGAAGACGATCCGGCCGAGGGCCGCTCGATCGAGCTCGCCATCGGGACGCACCAGCTCGGCACCGAAGCGCGCGACGACCGACTGCAGCGCCGGTTCGCCGGGGTCGAGCACGCTTCGGGCCACCTGATCGGCGTCGATCACGACCACGCCCGGGCGCTCCCCGAGCCAGCGGGCAATCGTCGACTTGCCACAACCGATCGGCCCGGTCAGTCCGATGCGGACGGCGCGGCTCGTCACGGTGCCCGTTCCTCGACCGACAGCCAGACGTCCTCGGCGGTGCCCAGCGCGACCTCGATGTCGGCCAGCTCGCTCGTAACCCGGCGCATCTCGACAAAGTTCGCGGCCACAGCCGGATCGCTCATCGCCAGCTCCAGGTGGTTCCTGCGCAGGTTGAGCCGGGTCAGGTCCGATTCCACGGCCGCCTTCTGCTTTCGGTAGGCGTCCTTGGACAGCTTCTCCCGCTTCGGCCGGGGCCGTGGCGGTGCGGCCGACCCGTTCGATCCGGCCGTTTCCGGCGACGGGGCACCAGTGCCGGCGCTCGGCCCAAACGGGCCGCGGCGACTCCCGCCACGCAGTCGGGCTGCCTCAACCTCCAGCGCATCCGCCACGGTCCAGCCGGCGGCTACCGCGGTTCGCCAGGCCCGGTACCCACCATCGAACGCCACCGCCGACCCCTCGTCGACCACCCACAGCTTGTCGCAAACGGTCTCCAGGAGGCGGCGGTCGTGGGAGACGATCAGCAGCGTCGCCGGGGAGGTCGCCATGAACGCCTCGATCGCCTCGCGAGCCGGGATGTCCTGGTGGTTGGTGGGCTCGTCGAGCAGCAGGAGATTCGCCGGCATGATGCCCAGCAGCGCCAGCTCCAGCCGGGACCGCTCGCCGCCGGACAGTGAGCGAACCTCCTTGAAGGCGTCCTCGCCCCGGAACAGGAACCGGGCGAGATAGGCGCGCGCCTCGCCGGGGGTCACCGGGATGGCCTCGAGCAGGGCGTCAAGGACGGTCGTGCCGGGGATCGCCGCGTCGCGCAACTGGGCGAGATAGCCGATCTGGACGGCGTGCCCAAAGACGATCGCCCCGTCGAGCGGCGGCAGGTCGCCCGCGATGGTCCGAAGGAGCGTTGTCTTGCCCGCGCCGTTTGGCCCGACGATCCCGATCCGCTCCCCGCGCTGCGCGGCAAGGAAGGGCGCCCGTGCGACCAGATGCCGCTCCGTGGCGGGCGAGCCATCGTCATTGACGGCCCCGCGGCCCGGCAGGTAGCCGACGGCAAGATGGTCCACGCGAAGCGCAATCTCACCGGACCGTGACGGCCCGGTGCCTGCCAGCGCGGCCGCGGGGATTGCCAGCCGGCGACCCGCCCTCGGGGCGTCGCGGCGCTCGGATTCGAGCCGCTCGAGGCGCGCCTCGTGCTCGTGCATCTTGTTGAACTTTCGGTGGCTTCGGTAGCGCTGGACGAGCTCGCGTTCACGCGCGATTGAATCAGCCTGCGTCTCGACGTCCTTGACCATCCGGGCATCGCGTTCCGTGCGCTGGCGGTGATACGCGCGGTAGTCGCCGCGGAACGCCGTCAAGCGGCGATCTCGCAGCTCCCAAACGCGAGTCACAGTCGCGTCGAGGAAGGCCCGGTCGTGCGACGCGACCAGGAGTGACCCGCTTCGCCGTCGGAGATGCTCCTCGAGCCATTCGAGAGCGTTGAGATCCAGGTGGTTGGTTGGCTCATCGAGCATCAGCAGGTCCGGATCCGCGATCACCAGCCGCGCCAGCGAGGCCCGCGTCTGCTCGCCCCCCGACAGCGCCGTCGGTGGCTTGGTCCAGTCGGCCCGGGCGAAGCCCAGCCCGCTCAGCGCGGTGTCCACCCGCTGGTCGAGCGTGTAGCCGCCAAGGATCTCGTACTCGTGAACGAGCTCGGCGTACGCGGGCTCGGTGACGCGCCCGTCACGCTCGAGGGCCGCCAGGCGCTCAGCCATCCGCTCGAGGTGCGCTGCGCCCGTCCGCACCGCCTGGCGCAGGTCGGTGGAGGCCATGAACGCCGAATCGAAGTGCGCCTCCTGGGCGAGCAGGCCGATGGTCAGCCCGCGCTTCCGGTGGGCCTCGCCCCTGTCCGGTTCATCGCGGCCCGCGGCCAGGCGCAACAACGTGGTCTTGCCCGCACCGTTGGGGCCCACGAGGCCGATCCGATCCCCAAGCGCGATGGAGGCATCGATCGAGTCGAGAATCACAAAGGTGCCAACCTCGCGGGAGACTCCGGTGAGCCGAAGAATGCTCACGGCTCGTCCCATCCGTGGCCAACAGGGACGAGCACGGGGCCCGCTGGCGCGCCGGCTACGGACGCCCGCGCAGCCGCCCGTCGCGTGACGGCGGCACGCTTCGTGCGCTCGGAGCGGGCGCGAGTAGCGGCCCGGGCGGCCTCGCCAGCGGTCAGACCCACGACGCCGTCACCGTCCATCTCCGTCCATCGCCGCCCTGCACGTCGCACGCCGCCGGTCAACTTCTTCAGGATTGTGGCTGCGCCCCTGCGATCCGCGGCCGGCAACCGCTGGCACCACGAGCAGAAATGGGTGGAGCGGGCGCCGATCACGATCCGCTTGATCGACCGCCCGCAGCTGGGGCACGGCTCCCCCGTCCGCTGGTAGACCTGCAGCCGCTCCTGCATGAAGCCGTCGCCATTGGGCGCGGTATAGTCGTCGATCGAGCTGCCGCGCCGCTCGATGGCCTCCGACAGGATGGAGCGAATGGCCTGGTGGAGGTGTCGCTCGTCGGCCGGACGCAGCGTGCCGGCGGTCCGGAGCGGGTGAAGACGCGCGGCCCACAGAGCCTCGTCCGCGTAGATGTTGCCGATTCCGGCCACGAACCACTGATCAAGCAGGAGCGGCTTGAGCCGGCCCTTGCGCCGGCGCAGCCGCTGCCGAAACACTCGCAACGTGAAGACCGGATCAAGCGGTTCAGGGCCGATCGCGGCAAAGACCGCCGACCCGCCACGCTCCGTGACAAGCTCCCCAGTGATGGGATCGCGCCCGTAGAGCCCGATCTTGCCGAACTTGCGGATGTCGCGAAATCGTACCTCCCGCCCGTCAGCGAGCTCCAGGACCAGCCGGACATATGGATCGACGGGGGTCCCGGCCGGCACCACGAAGAGCTGGCCAGTCATCTTCAGGTGGATGGTGACGGCCATTTCGCCGGATAGCTCGATCACCAACAGCTTGGCTCTCCGGCCAACGGCCTCGACCCGCCGTCCAGCGATGTCCCCGGCAAAGGCCGCAGGGAGGTGCGACCGAAGGGTCCGGGCCCACGTGCAACGCGCGCCCACGATCGTGGCGCCCACGATCAGCGGCCGTAGATCGCGCGCGACGGTCTCCACTTCTGGGAGTTCAGGCATTCGATGCCAACCTTGCCACTTCGACCCACGATGCGAGGAGCGCCGTTCCATCGGCGCGGAGTACCTCCGACAGCCACGCGTCAGCGAGGACCCAGTCACTCGCCAAGTCGGGGTCGAGTTTCCCACCGTTGGCCAGAACGGCTCCACGGGCCGCTCCTTCGGGAAGCCGCAGTGCTATCACGCCGGTGCCCAGCCCGATCGCATAGAGCGTCCCGTCGGGCGCCGCGCGTGCGCAACGCCCGTAAGCGACGACCGGTTGGCCACCTGTGGCGACCTGGGCCAGCCGTTCGCAGACGTCGGGGTGGTCAGCTGCTCGAAGGCCCTGAGCCGGTACTCGGAGCGCGCTGGTTGCGCGGACCGCGCGAGCGTCGCTAGAACGTGACGATTCGCCGGGAGGTCCAGCGCCTCCGCCTCGGGTTCGATCTTTCCCATCGATCAGCCGACCGATGCCTCGGCCGGGGCGAGGTCCGGAAGTTCGTCGGCCTCGGCCGCGATCGCGTCGTCCCGCGTGAGCGGGGTCATCGAATCCCAGTCGTCGCCCACCTTGATGTCGACCGTCAGCGGCACATCCAGCGGGAGCGCCGTCTCCATGGTCTCGCGCAGGATCGGGACAAGCCGGTCCACCTCGTCGCGGGGCACCTCGAGCAGCAACTCGTCGTGGACCTGGAGGAGCGGCCGCGCCCTGAAGCCGCCGGCGGCCAGCCGCTCGTCGAGCCGGATCATCGCGATCTTGACGATGTCGGCGGCCGTGCCCTGGATCGGCATGTTGATGGCCATCCGCTCGCCCGCCGCGCGAAGCGTGGGGTTCCGGGCGGCCAGCTCCGGGATCTGGCGCTTCCGCCCCAGCAGCGTGGTGACATAGCCCTGGGTCCGGGCCTGTTCCTTGATCGCGAGCATGTAGTAGCTGATCCCCGAATAGGTCGCGAAGTAGGTATTGATGAAGTCCTGGGCCTCGGCCCGCGAGATGTTGGCCCGCGTCGACAGCCCAAAGTCGCTCAGCCCGTAGGCGATCCCGAAGTTGACCATCTTGGCCATCGAACGCTCCCCGACGGTCACGTCAGCCACGTCCTTGTGCAGGACGCGGGCGGCCGTCTCGCGATGGAGATCGGCCTTGCGCGCGAAGGCATCGCGCAGGTGTTCGTCGCCAGAGACGTGGGCGAGGATCCGCAGTTCGATCTGACTGTAGTCGGCCGCCACCAGGGTCAGATCTGACGCTCCGGCGACGAACGCCCGCCGGATCCGCCGACCCAGCGGCGTCCGGATCGGGATGTTCTGGAGGTTGGGGTCTGATGAGGAAAGCCGGCCGGTCGCCGCGACGGCCTGGTGAAAG
This sequence comes from Chloroflexota bacterium, assembly GCA_031431535.1. Taxonomy (GTDB): domain Bacteria; phylum Chloroflexota; class Limnocylindria; order Limnocylindrales; family CSP1-4; genus SPCO01. The sequence continues at coordinate 7,894 of JANPDO010000317.1, read as the reverse complement.
GTCGTATGGAGCCGCCCGTCGTCCGCGATCAAGGTCGGGAGCGCTTCCACGTACGTCGATCGCAGCTTCGTGTAGATCCGCCATTCGAGGAGCTTGTCGATCATGGGATGCGCTGCGCGCAGGTCCTCGAGGACCGATGCGTCAGTCGAGTAGCCGGTCTTGGTGCGTTTGCCCTTGGGCAGGTTCAGCTCGAAGAACAGGATCTGTTCGAGCTGCTTGGGGCTGCCGAGATTGAACTGGTGACCGACGTCGACGTAGATCTCCGCTTCCAGCCGAGCGATCTCGGCCCCGAACTCAGAAGCCAGCATCCGCAGCGCGGCGCGATCCAGGGCGACCCCAGTGGCCTCCATCCTGGCGAGGACGGCGATCAGGGGCAGCTCGATCTCTGCGTACAGCCGATCCAGGCCCTCCTCGGCGAGGCGACGTTCGAGCGGTTCTCGGACCGCGATGGCGGCCAGGGCCTCGAGGCCCGCTCGCGCGGCAACGTCCAGTTCGGCAACGGGGGGCAGAATCAGGTCGAGCTGCTCGGCCGCCACGTCCGCGATGGTCTGGCTGCGCAACGAGGCATTGAGCACATACGCGGCGATCTGGGTGTCAAAGGCCACGGGCGTTGGGGCCGCCTCGGGATCGTCGGCGATCCTGGCGACCAGGAGTGGCTTGACCTCGTGGGCGACAACCGGGATGCGCAGGCGATCGAGCAGCGTTCGGAGCGCCGCAATATCGGCGGACCCCTCGACCGCGATCGTCCGACCGTCCGTCCCCGCGAGGGCGAGCGCGAGCGGCGTGCCTCGTCGCGGTCGCGGATCGTCCTGCACGAATCCGGCACCGACCGCGCGCTGGGCGGCCAGCCAGCGTTCGAGCGCCGCGATCCGATCGCTCGCGTGAACCTCGATCCGTGACGGATCCGCGATGGCCGCGGCAAGCGCGGCCGGCAAGTCAGCGACCTCGATTGAAGGCTGGACTGGCGCGTTGCCGTTGCGTCCCGCGTCCGCCTCCCCGACCGGACCCGAAACCGCATCGAAGTCGAGCGAGAGCTGGAGACCCCCGCCCTCGGAACTCGCCCGGCCCGGGGCTGTCCCCCAGCCGGATGGCCGCGCCGAGCCCGCGACCCGCGCCGCCGGCACGGAACCGCCCGTGACCACGCCCCGAAGGGCCTCGGCAGCGTCACCGGCCGACTCGCCGGTCATTGCCGGGAGGCGCTCGATCAGAGAGCGAAACTCGAATTCCCGGAAGAGCCGGATCACCGTCTCGCGGTCGTAATCGGTCAGGCGCGCCGCCTCGAGGTCGAACACGACAGGCAGGTCGCGGACAATCGTGGACAGACCGCGACCCATGAAGACTCGGTCGCGATGCCCGGCGAGCTTGTCGCGCAGCTTGTCCGGCTTGACCTCATCGAGTCGTTCATAGAGGGCGTCCAGGCTGCCGAATTCGCGGATGAGCTTCGCGGCGGTCTTCTCCCCTACCCCGGGCACGCCCGGGATGTTGTCCGTCGGATCGCCCTTGAGCGCCTTGTAGTCAATCATCTGGCCAGGTACCAGCTCGAACCGCTCGTGGATCTTCGCCGGGTCGTACAGGATGGTGTTCTCGACACCGGAGCGGGTCGTCATCAGGCGCGTGCAGTCCGTCACCAACTGGAGCATGTCCAGATCGCCGGTCACAATCGTGGTGTCGAGGCCACGTCGTTCCGCATCCACCGTGATCGTCCCGATGACGTCGTCTGCCTCGTAGCCAGCCAGCTCGTAGACCGGGATCCGGAGGGCCTTGACCACCTCGCGAACCTTGGGGAACTGGTCCCGCAGGTCGTCCGGCATCCGTTGGCGGGTGGCCTTGTACTCCGCATATTGCTCGTGGCGGAAGGTGGGGCCCTGGAGGTCGAAGGCGACCGCCACGTAGTCCGGCTTGAGGTCCGCGATCCCGCGCAGAACGATGCTGCAGAAGCCAAAGACGGCATTGACGAGCTCGCCGCGGGAGGTCGTCAAGGGCGGCAAGGCGAAGTAGCCGCGGTAGATGAGCCCGTTGCCGTCGAGCAGCATGAGTCGTTCGGTGGGCATCGGATCCAGTGTAGCCGCGGACCCCTCAGCCGCGGGTATGAGCGCCGGCCCGGATGCGGCGGGTCAGTCGTCCGCCATGCGACGCGCGGCCCAGCGGAAGCCGAACAGCCCAAGGCCGATGAGGAGCAGAAGACCCGCGACCGCAATCAGTGCCACGTTTATCGTCGGTACGTCGGCTGCCTGGCTCTTCAGGAATTCGTCTTCCAATCCATCGCCCGGCTCGCCGGTGGCGGGGCCTGTGTCGCCGTACAGGTTGCCGGTTGGATCCCCGATGCCACCGCCGGTTGCCTGGTCGGACGGCAGCATCACGGCGTCAGGAGCCAGCGGTGCCGCCGACGTCAGCGACGGATCCTCGGCTGGCCCGGCAGCCGCCGCCGGTCCCGCTTCGGTGGGTCCAGGTGGAGCCGCGCCGACCTGGCTCATGGAAGCCTCGGGGGCAGCGAGCTCAGCCGCGTTTCGCGCGAGATCGTTGCCGGCCTCCAGGCTCGTCGGCGAGCTGGCCGCGCCACCCGTGATCACGCTCGGGATGGTGGCGACCATGAGGCCCGCCAGCCCCAGGGTGGTGAGGCCCAATGCCAGCGGACGGCTGAAGGCATCGCGCGACGTACCGATCGCCGCCAGCACGCGGCGCCAGCCACGAACGCGAAGCCGCTCGGCGTCTTCGGCGGTCAGGGTGAAGTCGCGGCGGCGCACGGGCACCGGCAAGACACGGGTTGCGGCGCTGAGCGCCACAAGGTCGTCGTACAGCAGGGCACAGTCGCGGCAGGCGGCCATCTTTTCTTCACCACGGGCTCGCTCAGACGCGGCCGCGGAGCGGTCGACCAGGTTGGCGATCAGCAGGCGGTCGTGGGTCGCGTGGGTGGATCGGGAATCTCGCATCTCGCCCGCGAGACGAGCGCCGGGCAGAACGGGTTCCCGGGCCGTCCCACCGGACAGGGCGGCCGCCACGACCGGAGTCAACGAATACTCCCTGAGTCGCGCCGGCACCGGCAGTTCGATGGTCGCCGCGGTGAGGATCCGCAGGTCGGTTTCGAGCGCGGCGCAGGTCACACAGGCCGCGACACGGGCATCCGCTACCGCCCGTTCGGCGTCGGACAGATCGCGATCAAGTAGCGAGGCGATCAGCTCGGGATCGTGGTCATCGTGGCTGGCCGGCCCGCCGGGTCCATCGGCCGCGGGGCGCGAGTCACCCACGGAACAACTCCATTCGACCTTCCAGCAGGCCGCGGAGCGCAAGCCGGCCCCGATGGATCCTGGACTTGACCGTGCCCAGCGAGACCCCGGTCATTTCGGCGATTTCCACGTAGTCGTAGCCTTCCACGTCGTACAGGACGATGGCGGCGCGCTGGTCGTTCGTGATCTGGGCCAATGCCCCGGACAGTGCGCGCGTCCGCTCGCTCAGGACGGCTGTCCGCTCTGGGTCCGCCTCGTCACCGGCCGGCGGCTGCCAGCTCTCGTCCTCGTATTCCGGATACGGCTGTACGGGTCGTCGCTTGCGGGCTCGCTGGATGTCCATGGCGGCGTTGACCGCAATCCGGTTCAGCCAGGACTTGACTATCCCGCCGCGAAATCCATCCAGGTGCTTGTAGGCGGAGAAGAACGCCTCCTGAACCACGTCCGACGCCTGGTCCCGGTCCGGGACCATCCGCACGACCAGCGCGAACAACTGGTCCTGATGCGCCCGGACGAGGTCATTGAAGGCCTCCAGGTCGCCCGCCCGGGCCCGCTCGATGAGGATGAGGTCTCGGCGCTGGATCGGGTCCGCCACGACTGTCGCCGGCGCGGAGTCGGGCTCGTTATGCACGAGGGGTCCCCACACCGTGCTCAGTTCGGTCATGCCGATCGACAACCTCGTTCAGCCCCCTGTGCCCACGGTTGCGGGCTTGGGAGTTGGACTGGCTGACGCCGCCAATATGCAATCGGTTCCTCACGGAGGCGGAGCATACCCGCCCGACCGATGATGTCGCCGCGATGCGGGTTATCCGAGGACGGTCGTGAATGGCTCGTAACCGGGTGCCACGGTCGGCCAGGGATGGGTCGATTCCCAGCGCTCCGCCACATCGAGGAGGAGATCGTCCGCATGGCGAGGTCCGGTCACCTGGAGGCCAAACGGCACGCCGTTGGCGGAACGACCGGCCGGAACCGAGATCGCCGGGTGTCCCGTCAGGTTCTGGACGGCTGTGGAAAAGACCTCCGCTGGCATCATGCCGGGCTCGGCGGTGCTGGTCAGCCGTCCGTCCGCGAGCCATCCCTCGCTGGCCACCGTCGGCGTGAGGAGCAGGTTCGACCGCCCGAGGAGCTCGTCCAACCGCCGGATATGGCTGAACCGGCGGCGCCGCGCCGCCAGGTAATCATCGATCGGCACGGCGAGCCCGATCTGCAGGAACGCCTGCGTGGCCGGGTGCATGGACGACAGGTGTTCGATGACACGATCGCGCCCAAGCGAAGCCACGTGCTCTGCGGTCGCGAGGGTGAACCAATCCAGGTCGGGTTTGCCGTCCGGGAAGAACGCCGCTGGCTCGATCCAGGTCACGCGCAAGTCCATCACGTCCGCGAACGCCTCGACAGCCGCCACGAACGACCGGCGGAGCGGCGCCGGGAGCGGACCCAGATCGCTGGTCCGGTCGGCGGCAAGAAGCGCGACGGGCGGTGGCGTCGACGCGCTGCACCAACCAGACGGACGTGCCGTCGGATCACCGGCAACCGGCCCTGCCTCGATCCGAAGCAGGAGGCGCAGGTCGGCGACTGTCGTGGCGAATGGCCCGAATGTCGAGAAGTCGATCCAGTCGTGAGGCGGGTAGCGCCCGATGACCCCATGGGTCGGCTTGATCCCGACGAGCCCGCAGAACGCCGCCGGGATCCGGATGGAGCCACCACCGTCCGTCGCCGTCGCGATCGGGACCAGACCCGCGGCCATGGCTGCCGCCGACCCGCCGCTCGATCCCCCGGGCGAGTGTTCGAGCGACCATGGGTTCCGGGTCGGACCGAAGACGAGATTGTCGGTGTATCCCTCGATGGCGAATTCGGGCAGGTTCGTCTTGCCGATGATGATGGCACCCGCGGCACGCAGCCGAGCGGGGATCAGGCTGTCTTCCGTGGCGGGTGGCGAATCGATGAACAGCCTTGAGCCCTGCGTCGTACGCATGCCTGCGACATCCTCGAGGTCCTTGACAAGCACCGGCACGCCGGCCAGCGAGCCGGGGGAAGCGCCGGCAGCAATCTGGGCATCGGCGGCGGAGGCCTCGTCGAGGGCTTCAGTCGCGCGCAATGCCACGATCGAATTGATGGCCGGGTCGAGGCGGACGATCCGGTCCAACGCCTCCTGGACCAGCGACACGGCCGTGGCGCGCCCGCTGGCCACGACGGCCGCGAGCGACGCGATCGGCGAGATGGACGGTGTCAGCCCGGCCCTCACCGCGCCGACTGTGCCGCGGCCCGTCCGAAGAGGCCGAGATACTCGAATGCGACGTTGGCCGCCGCAAGCGCGGTCAACTCCGCGTGATCGTAAGCCGGAGCGACCTCCACGATGTCCGCACCCACGATGTCGAGACCGTCGAGCCCGCGGAGGATCGTCTGAAGCTCGCGCGTCGTCAGGCCGCCCGGCTCGGGCGTCCCGGTGCCCGGCGCATGCGCGGGATCGAGGACGTCAATGTCGATGCTCAGGTAGACGGGTCCGCTTCCGACTCGCGCCCGGATCCGCGCGATCGTGTCATCAACCCCACGGCGGGCGATCTCGGCGGTCGAAATGATCGAGAAGCCCATCCCCGCGTCCTCGGTGAGATCGACTGGCGAGTAGAGCGGCCCGCGAATTCCCACGTGGACCGATCGACCGTCGACCAGCAGGCCCTCCTCGAACGCTCGACGGAATGGCGTCCCGTGCGTGTATGGCGCCCCGAAGTACGTGTCCCAGGTGTCGAGATGCGCATCGAAGTGGATGAGCGCGATGGAGCCGTGGGCACGATGTACGGCACGGATGAGCGGTAACGCGATGGTGTGATCACCTCCCAGGGCGATCAGGCGGTCGGCTTGTGTGGCCACCACGCTGGCGGCGGCCTCGATCTGGCTGAGCGCCTCGACGATGTCAAACGGATTGCCCACGATGTCGCCGGCGTCGGCGACCTGGTGGACCAGCCACGGCTCGACGTCGAGCGCCGGGTGATAGGGACGGAGCAGCTTCGAGGCGGCGCGGATTGCGGACGGGCCGAATCGGGCGCCGCTCCGATACGACACCCCGGCGTCGAACGGGACACCCACCACGGCCACCGAGGCCGTGCCGACAGCATCGAGACGAGGCAGCCGGGCAAACGTGTCCGGCCCGGCAAACCGCGGCACCGTCCGCCCGTCGGGTGGTCCGATCGGGCGCCGAGCAGCCTCCGGGCCTCGACCCGTCACGGTTCGGCCGAGAGATGCTCGTGAACGCCGAGCCAGCGGCCGTCCTCGCTGCGCCGAAACACGATCGTCTCGCGCTCCGCCAGGTCGCGCTCGCCCTCACCATCGCGCGTCCGGGTCCTGACCCGATGGGTGAATACCGCGATGTTGTCCGTCACGAGATCGACCCGTGGCTCGCTGGACTGGCACGAAAGGACTCGGAACCCGTCTGCTTCCCACGCTCGCCACTCCCGCTCGTAGGCCGCCCTCGAACCGAGCAACCCAGGCGTGGAGTGGAACAGGAATGTCGCGTCGGGGTCGAATCGGGCGAAGTACCCCTCCACGTCGTGGGTCCCGAAGGCGGCGACCAGGGCGGCCGCCGCTTCGAGGACCTCGGTGCGCGGATCGCTCACGGCATGGTGGCGGCGATCGATCGCTCGCTGGCCTCGATGGCCGGCGTTTCCGCAGCCAGGTCGAGTGACCGGGTCAGGACGTAGTACGCGACAGCGGACACGACCAGCCCGACGACGGCCGAGATGTCCGCTCCGCCCAGCGACCCGGCGATCGGCCCCGTGATGGGCTCCGCGGTAAACCCGGCGGGGATGACGACAAATGGGAGCATCGACGCCAAGCCGATCGCGAAGGCAATTAGCCCACGTCGGCCCCAGGTTCCGTATATCCCGCTTGGGGTGAAGAGATCTGTGATCGCGTAGCGGCCGCGCCGGACGAAGAAGTAGTCGACAAGGTTGATCGCCGTCCACGGAACGAGCAGGTAGAGCATCACGACAAGGCTGCTGAACAAGGCCCCGATCGCGTCGCCACCAAATGACAGCGCGATCGCGGTCCAGATGACTGCCAGCACCACGATGGTGATGACGCGCAGGTTGCGAGTTGGCTTGACCGCCTTGATGGAGTCGATCGCGGTTGCCGTCGAGAGCATCGCGCTGTAGGCGTTGATCCCCATCGTGGCGACCAAGGCGAGCACGGACAGGATGGCCAGCAGCGACCCGAGACCGACGAAGAGCTGGTCACCCGCGTCGCGGAGCGCAACGAGGGCATCGACGGCGCCAAGGCTCGATGCCAGCCAGGCCCCGATCGCGATGAGCCACACGGCCGAGCCCGCGGCGCCCAGGAAGACCGACAGGACGATCGGCTTCGTCCGGGTCGAACGCGGCAGATAGCGCGAGTAGTCGGAGACATACGGCGCGTAGGTGATGTTGTAGGCCGCTGCCGCAGTGAACTGCGCCAGCATCGCTGCCCACGTGAACTCGCCGGCCGCCGGGGGCGCTCCCGCGACGGCTCCGCTGATGATCCCGACCGTCAGGATCACGTAGAACGGGAGGGCGATGAAGAACAGAAGCCGGAAGACACGATGGAGGAGATCGTGGCCGTAGATGGCCAGGGCCGCAGCGATGATCGTCGTCCCCACGCCGATCAGCATCGGGTCCCAGCCGAAGATGCCGTTGAGCCCGCTG
>JANPDO010000316.1:0-2169 GCA_031431535.1 Chloroflexota bacterium | reverse complement strand
ATCCCCGGACTTGGCAACCTCGCCGGAGAGGCGCAGGCTGCCGTGGATCGAGGCGACTTGAAGCGCACAGAGGCGATCATCCGGGCCATGACCAAAGCGGAGCGACGGGATCCGAACGTGCTGAACGCCTCACGTCGCCGGCGAATTGCCGCCGGTTCGGGCACGAACCTGCCGGACGTGAATCGCCTGGTCAAGCAGTTCGCCGAGATGCAGAAACTGATGAAGCAGCTAGCCGGTGGCGGCAAGCGAGCCGCCTTCGGGGCACTGACCGGCCGGCGTTGAGCCAGCAGAGGGGAACGGCATGACCGACGATCTGAACCAGACCAACGAACCCACCGGCGAGACCTTTGAGCCGGCCACCGAGGCGGCGCCAGCGGCCTCCGTCCTGCCGCCCGATGCCACCTCGCGCGGGGCTCGCCGGCGCTGGGTCATCGCGCTCGGGGTTGTCGCGCTAGTTGTCGCCGTTACCGGGCTTACGCTTGGCCTGTTCACGGGCCAGGCCGCCAACGCCACGGTGCTCGGATACGTGCCGGCCGAATCGATCATGTACGGCGAGGTTCGATTGGACCTGCCCGGCGACCAGCGCGCCAACCTCGGCCAGTTCCTCTCCAGGTTCCCGGGCTTCGCCGACCAGTCCACGCTGGACACCAAGCTTGACGAGGTGTTCGACCGGGCAATCGGCGCGCTGACCGAGGGCGAACAGACCTGGAGCGCGAACATCAAGCCCTGGTTTGGCGGCGAGCTTGCGTTCAGCGTTGGCGCGTTACCTGACCCGAGCCAGCTTTCCGCGCCTGACGCGGCGGCGATGGACGGCACGCGGGCACTGCTCCTGCTCTCGATCAAGGACGAGGCGGGCGCAAAGGTCTGGCTCGATTCGTTGATTGCGGCTGGCGGCGGGACGGCCACCACCGAGGTGTATAGCGGTGCAACCCTGACCCTGATTGCGGCCGATGGCGGGCAACAGGGGGCTTATGCGCTCCTCGATGGCAAGGTCGTCGTCGCGGGCGACGTGGCTTCCGTCAAGGCGGCGATCGACACGAAGGGTGCCAGCGGGTTCGCGTCGACCCCGGAGATGAAAGCCGCCCTCGCCTCCAATGACAAGGATCACATCGGGTTCGTCTACCTTGCGTTGCGCCCGTTGATGGAGTTCTCGACCGGCCTCGCCGGCTCAGGGGTGGCCGACGGCCTTCCCAGCGAGGCGCTGCTGGGTCTCGTCCCGGATTGGGCCGTCTTCTCCCTGCGCGTCGAGAGTGACGCGCTGGTCATGGCGGCGGCCGCGCCGCAGCCCGCGTCCGGGCCGGAGCCGACCGCCAACCGCACATCCGCGCTGGCTGACCACGTTCCGGGCAATGCCGTCGCCCTGTCGATCAGCCACGACTACGGCCGCGCGATTCTCCAGGCGCTTGACGCCTACCGCTCGGACCCGGCCATGGCGCCCGCGATCGACATGATCGACCAGGCGGTCGGCCTCCTGGGCGGGACCGAATCGGCGATCGGCTGGATCGGCGACTTCGGGATCACCGTGACTCGCTCGGAGGCGACGGTCGAGGGTGGCCTGATCATCGTCCCGACGGATCGAGCGGCGGCGGAGCGGCTTTTCACGAGCCTGCGGAACCTGGTCGTGCTCGGCGGTTCGACCGTCGGTATCACTGTCCGGGACGAAGCGTACGCGGGTACGATGATCACGATCGTCGACCTCGGCAACCTCAGCTATCTCGGGGACCTAGCCGGTATGGCGGGCTTGTCGCCGGACATGATCGGGGCAGAGCTGCCCACCGGGCGGGTCGAGTTGGCGTATGCGATCACGGACCAGGTTGTCGTTCTGGGCGCCTCGCCGTCATTCGTCAGGAGCGTCCTCGACACGACCCCCGCAACGTCGATCGCCGCGAGTGAGCGCTACAAGGCGTTGGCGGCTCGGCTCGGCGAGGGAAATGGCTTCGGGTTCGTCGACGTCAGCTCGATCCGCGAGCTGCTCGAGTCCGCCATGGCCAGCGCCGACCCTTCGGCCCTGGCCACATACGAGGAGGAGATCAAACCCTTCCTCGTTCCTTTTGACGCGATGGCCGGATCGACCTCGATCGAGGGCGACCTGAATCGTTCAACACTCATCGTCACGGTCAAGTAGAGGAGGAACCAGCAGCCCATGGCAGTTCGAATCCGGCTCACGCG
>JANPDO010000315.1:0-5200 GCA_031431535.1 Chloroflexota bacterium | reverse complement strand
GTCGCTGCTGTCCGGGCTGCCGTCGGGCTCGTCGCTCCCCTCCGGGTCATTGCTCGCGTTGGGCTCGTTGGACTCATCGGGCTCGTTGGACCCATCAGCCTCGGCGGTAGCCGTCGGACTGGCCGTTGCGAGCGAGTTGGCCGATGCCGACGTGGCGGTTGGGGCCGGGCTACCGGTTGGTGCCAGCGAGGCTGTCGCTCCCGCGGACGCGCTGGGTGAGGCGCTCTGCGCGGCCGGCGTCAGGCTCCCATCGTCTCCGGCCGCGGGGCCGGTCAGGGCGCTCGCCGCGAAGGCTGCGCCGCCGATCATGAACAGCGAGACGAGCGCCACCCCAGCGCCGCGGGCCATCCTTGCATCCAGTCGCATCGGGTTGATCTCCAGTTGGGGCGCCGATCATCTGACCGGCTTCTGCTCCACTGAGACGACCCGTGCGACAAAGGTTTCAGCCGGTCTCGTCGACGGCGCCGCCTCGATCCGCCGCAGCGTCCGTTGGGTCTCGCTCGATCACGATGGAGCCGAGGCCCGCCGCTTCCAGGGCGTTGCCGAACGCATCGGCATCGCCTACCAGCACGATGGCGGCGGCACCTACGTGGAGATGGCTGCGGGCAGCTTCGGCGACCGCCCGGAGATCAACCGCCTCGATCTGCTGCCGGTAGGCGACCAGCTCGTCGAGTTCGAGTTCGTGGACTGCCAGTCCCGAGATGGCCCCGACGACGGCGCCGGCGGTCTCGAACCGAAGCGGGAAGACGCCGACCAGGTAGTCCCGGGCCGCGCCCAGTTCCGCGACCTCGACGTCGGTGTCCCGCATCCGGTTGAGTTCGCCCAGCATGTCGAGGACGGCCGGCACGGTGACTTCCGTATTCACCGCGGCTCGAGCCGCAAACGGCCCGGCACCCCGGCGCATGTCGAAACCGGCACCCGCCCCGTACGTGTAGCCCTTCTCCTCGCGCAGCTTCATGTTCAGGCGGGAGTTGAACAGGCCGCCCAGGATGGCGCTCATGACCGAGACGGCATGGAAGTCGTCGACTCGCCGGGGAAGCCCGCGGTGCCCGATCCTGATCTCCGTTTGCACCGAACCTGGCCGGTGGACGACGTGGATCAAACGCCGATCGGACGCCGCGGTATCGTCGACCGCGAGCGGCCTTGAAAGCGGGCCGATGTCGGCGGCCGTCCAGCCCCCGAGGAGGCGCTCGGCCAGCGAGAAGACCTGTTGGCCGCGCAGATCGCCCGCGACGACGAGCGTTGCCCGTCGTGGATCGATCGCCATCTCGTACGCGCGTCGGAGATGATCCGGCGTGAGCGTCCCGACGGTCTCGCGGGTTCCCCCCGTCGGTCTGTGGTACGGCGACGCGGGCGCGTAGATCGTGGCGGCGAAGGCCTGCTCCGCCCGGCGGCGTGGGTCCGCCTGCGCCTGGAGCAAATCGTTCAGGCGCTCGTCGCGCAGGCGCTCCACCTCATGGGCCGGAAACGTGGGTCGCAGCAGGACTTCGGCGACCAGCTCCAGCGCCGGCTCGAGTCGAGCGGCCGGGACGTCCACGCTGACGCTCAGGGCATCCCAGCCCGCGTCGGCGTGGATGGACGCGCCAAGTCGCTCGGTGGCCTCGACCAGCTGGATGGCGTCGTACCGCTCTGTCCCCTCGGTGAGGGCGCGTGCCGCGAGCACGGTGCCGCCGGCGTCGGCTGCCGGCTCCATCGCCGCGCCACCGCGGATCACGACGGAGGCCGTGATGAGCGGTCGCCCGGGCAGATCGGCGACCATCACCGTCAGGCCGTTCGCCAGCAACTGGGTCGTGACGCCCGGAAACTCGTAGGATCGGGGACGGCCTGGCAGCGGTCGTTCCGCTACGACCGGACCGTCAGGGCGCGGGTCGAGGGTCGTGCTCATGCCGCGACCTCCTCGTCCTCGCCGGGCTGGGCGCCTGGGTCGGCGTCGGGCGCAAGCGTCACGTCCTCCGCCGAGGGACCTTCTGGCAGGTAGGTCAGGACCAGCCGGTTGTCGACTCGAAACACGGCCCTCGCCACGTCACGGATCTGCTCGGGCGTGACGGACAGATAGCGCGGGAGCATCTCGTTGATCATCTCCGGCCGGTCGAACAGCGTCGCGTACATGGACAGTCGGTCGGCCCGTTCCTCGACGCGTTGAAGGGCGCCCAGCTCATCGGCTTCGGTCAACGCCCTGGCGCGCGCGAGCTCATCCTCGCTGACGAGCTCGGTGGTGAGGCGAGCCAGCTCCTCGTGGTAGGCCTTCTCCACCCTGGCGACGTCAACGCCGGGCCGGACCGTCGCCCAGCCGGCACAGATCGAGGCGCCACCCACGAACCCGAGTGCGAAGAACGTCACGTCCTGGGCGATCCGCTCTTCGCGGACTAGCCGGCGATTGAGCCGACTGCCCTTGCCCCCGGCGAGGATCTGACCGGCAAGGTCGAGTGCGTCCAGCCGTGGGTCACCAAAAACGGGCGCCCTGAAGGCGACATGGACTCGCGGCAACGGAACCCGGTCGTAGACGGTCTCGCGCTGCTCGCCACCGAGGGTCAGCGGCAGCGACATATCACCGAGCCGCGGGATAGCCAGGTTGGCCGGAATTCGACCGAAAAAGCGCTCGGCCGCCGTCAGGACGTCCGCCGTCTCCACGTCGCCGACGACGCTCAGGACCGCGTTGTTTGGCGCGTAGTACGTCCGAAAGAACGCGCTGACATCCTCGATCGAGGCCGCGTCGAGGTCGTCCATCGAACCGATCGTCGTGTGGTGATACGGATGATCCGGCGGGAACAGGTGCGCCTGGAGCTTCTCCTGCCACGACCCATACGGTCGGTTGTCGTAGGACCAGCGCTTCTCGTTCTTGACCACCTCGCGCTGGTTGTCCAGGTTCTCCTGGCTGAGGGCGTCGAGCAATGTGGCCATCCGATCCGCCTCGAGCCACAGACCGAGGTCCAGCTGGTGCGACGGCAGTGTCTCGTAGTAGTTGGTCCGATCCAGCCATGTGGTCCCGTTCATGGTGCCGCCGGCTGCCTGGACAAGGGCGATGTGCTCGGCCTTGCCGACGTGCCGGCTGCCCTGGAACATGACGTGTTCGAACAGGTGGGCGAATCCGGTCTTGCCCGGCTGCTCGTGCTTGGAACCCACGCCGTACCAGAGGTTGATCGCGACGACCGGGGCCAGGTGGTCCTCGGCGACAATGACGCGCAGACCGTTGGCAAGGCGCTGGTCGCTGAAGGCGACATCCGGAACGATGGTTGACAAACGTGCGACCTCAGGTCTGGGGCATCGGCGGTATGGACTGCGGGATGGTCTGCGGCGGGGTCGGCTTTGGGTCGGCTGTCTGCCGGACCGCTGGGCTGACGGATCGTACCGCGTCGGCTCGCTGGCTGGACTGTAGCGGCTCGATGGCCCATGGAAGCGGGCCGAATGGCACCTCGTGCACTCGACGGCGAGTTGCGTAGACTGCGCGCGATGTCCGCTCCTCCACGGCGTACCGGGAGACGCCTGGCCGCCGTTTTCCTGTTGCTCGCGCTGCTCGTTCCCGGCCCGGTGGCGGCGCACGCCGCCCTCGACGTCGCGACCCCGGCAGCCGGTGCGACCGTCACGGGCCCCCCGGAGGAGGTCTCAGGGGTGTTCACCCAGGACATGGACCCGGCCGGCAGCTCGATTGAAATTCGCGACGCCGCCGGCACGGTCATCGCAAAGGGCGGTGTGGATCCCGCCAACGCGCGGCGAATGGTCATCGCGGACCTACCGTCGCTCGCCGCCGGCGAGTACGAGGTTCGATGGACGACCCTCTCGTCCGAGGATGGGGAGCTGGATCGCGACACCTGGACCTTCACGGTCGCGGCACCTCCGACCGACCCGCCAACGCCGACACCGGAGCCCACGCCCGAACCCACGGCGTCGGCAACCGCGTCCGCGACCCAACCAGCGAGCTCAGATCCCGCGAGCGATGAACCATCAAGTCGGGAGCCGGCGAGCCCCGAGACGGCGAGCCCCGAGACGTCGCCCTCACCGCTCATCTCGCCGGCCGGTGGCGAGGACACCCCGAGCGCCATGGACGCGGACCTCCCGATCGTCATCGCCCTGATCGTCGTTGGTGGTGCTGCGCTGTACCTGCTGACCCGTCGCCGGCCGAGGTCATCCGGATGAGTGCGAACTGGGCGACGCGACTCGGCCCCGCGGTGGGAGTGACGGCGGCCGCATCGATCGGGCTCGGGCTCACGATGCCGGTGAGCGTGTTTGCGCACAGCCTCAACGCGACCTACGAGAGCCGCCTGCCGCTCGCGGTGTACCTGGCCGGTGCCGCGGCCACGGTGGCGCTGTCATTCGTGTTCGTGATCGCCCGGGACGTGCGCGCAGTCACGACCGCCAGGGAGGCGCCCGAATTTCTTCCGCCGGCCGCGATCCGCCGGCTACTGCGCATCATCGGGCTACTCGGCTGGGTCTGGATCGTGGCGCAGGGGATCGTTGGTGGATCGAGCGATGGCGCGGTCGCCAGCCTCTTCCTGTGGGTCTATGGCTGGGTCGGAGTGGCGCTCCTGTCAGCGGTCATTGGCCCGGTGTGGCACTACCTGGATCCGTTCTCGACCCTGCATGACCTGGGATCCGCGAGCCTGCGCCGCCTGGGAATGGAAGGCTGGGATCCGGCGAGCTACCCAGCCAGGCTCGGCCGCTGGCCAGCGACGATCGCATTCGCTGTCTTCGTCTGGATCGAGCTGGTCCTCGTGGCCGGGCCATCGACGCTGTTCGTGATCGTCGTCGGTTACACGGCATTCACCCTGGCGATGATGGCCCAGTTCGGTCGCGATGAGTGGCGGTCGCGGGGCGAGACATTCACGATCTGGTTCCGGCTGCTGGGTCGGCTGGCTCCGTTCGCCCTCGTCGACGAAGACGGCCGCGTCCGACGTCGTGCATTCGGGAGCGGCCTGCTGGAGGGTGGCTGGACGTGGGCGGACGTCACGCTGGTCAGTCTTGGGGTCGGATCGATCTTGTTCGACGGCCTGGCACAGACCCAGATCTTCTTTGACCTGTTCGGTGCCCCGGGTCTCGTCGAGAAGACGGGTTTGCTGGCAGGGTTCATGGTGATCGTGATCGGAGCCGCCGCTGGCGTGGGCCGAAGCGTGGGCACGGCGGCGACCGGGGCCGGCCTGCTCCCGATCGCGGTCGGCTACCTCGTCGCGCATTACCTGACCTACCTGCTCATCGACGGCCAACG
>JANPDO010000314.1:0-1663 GCA_031431535.1 Chloroflexota bacterium | reverse complement strand
AGTCATCCTGGCGCACCTGCCCACGGATCGACATCCGCGAAGCGCTCCAGCGCCGAGAGGTCCTTGTCGCCGCGACCCGAGAACCCGAGCAGGACCAGCACATCGTCCGGCCAGCCGCCGCCGACGCCATCGATGCCGGCCAGCAGCGCTGGGAGCGCGGCGATCGCGTGGGCGGTCTCGAGCGCCGGCAGGATGCCCTCGGTCCGCGTCGCCGTCCGCATCGCGGCGATCGCCTCGCGATCCGTGGCCGCGGCGACCTCGATCCGTCCGCCCTCCGCCAGTGCCGCCAGCTGCGGGCCGATGCCCGGATAGTCGAGGCCCGCCGAGGCCGAATGCGCTTCGGTGACCTGGCCGTCAGCGTCCTGGAGCATCAGCGATCGCGAGCCGTGGAGGATGCCTGGCGTGCCGCCCAGGATGGCCGCCGCGTGGCGCCCGGTCGCCATCCCGTCCCCGGCCGCTTCGACGACCGCGAGTCGGACGGTCGGCTCGCCGATGAACCGGGCGAGCAGGCCGATCGCATTCGAGCCGCCGCCGACGCACGCGATGGCGAGATCCGGCAACCGCCCCTCTGCGACCATCAACTGCGCCGCGGCCTCGTCACCGATCCGGCGCTGCAGGTCGCGGACGATCGTCGGGTACGGGTGCGGACCCATCGCGGACCCAAGCACGTAGTGGGTACTCTCCACGTTCGTGACCCAGTCGCGCATCGCCTCGTTGACGGCGTCCTTGAGGGTCGCCGTCCCGGACGTGACGGACCGGACCTCGGCGCCCAGGGATCGCATGCGCAGGACGTTGGGCTGCTGGCGTTCGATGTCCTCCGCGCCCATGTACACGACGCAGGGCAGGTCCAGCAGCGCGCAGGCCGTTGCCGTCGCGACGCCGTGTTGGCCGGCGCCGGTCTCGGCGATGACGCGCGACTTGCCGAGTCGCCGGGTCAGCAACGATTGACCCAGCGCGTTGTTGATCTTGTGGGCGCCGGTGTGGGCCAGGTCCTCGCGCTTGAGGTAGAGGCGCAAGTTCGGCATCTGGGCGGCGGCGCGGCGAGAGGTCGAACGGGATCCGGCAAGCCGGGTGGCCTCGGTATGCACGGCCTCGGCCAGGCGATCGGCTCGGTAGATGGGCGTCGGGCGGCCCGCGAACGTCGCAAGCAACTCGCGAAGCTCCGCCCAGAAGACCGGGTCGTGGCGAAGCGCCTCGTACGCCGTCTCGAGCTGCTCGAGTGCCGCCATCAGCGTCTCCGGGACGTAGCGCCCACCGAAGTCACGCTCCATCCCCCACCGGCCGGCGGCATTCGCCTCGAGCAGGCCGGCGTGGACGGGCGTGGGGCCGAACGCCACGTCCGGGCGGTCGTCACGGGCTGCCCAAGCCCGCTTGGTGAACAGGGCGACGCGGAACGCGTCCTTGGTCGGCCGTAGCCCGGCGACGCGGGGCGCTTCCACGCCCGACGCGACATCGACGCCACGAGCCGGGATGGATCGGAGCGCGCCTGCCACGTTGGAGGTATCGAGGCCCCCGGCGAGGGTCACCGGGATCTCGCGGGCGACCCGGGCGGCGAGGCCGGCGGCGGATCGCGTCCCCGTCCCGCCCGGGTGCGGGCCTCCGGCGGTGTCGAGCAGGATCCGGGTGGCGCCGGCGGCCAGGAACGCGCGGCCGCGCGCCACGA
>JANPDO010000313.1:0-3051 GCA_031431535.1 Chloroflexota bacterium | reverse complement strand
CTGCCGCTGGCCATGACGATCGCCTGTGTCGAGTTGAAGATGACGCCGGATGAGGCGCTGTCCGCGGTCACCATCAATGCGGCCAGAGCCCTTGGGCTCGAAGAGGAGATCGGCTCGCTGGAGCCCGGTAAGTCGGCCGACATGGTCGTCTGGCGCGTCCCGACCTCGACGCAGATCCCGTACTGGCCGGCCGCGAACCTGGTCCAGACGGTGATCAAGCGCGGCCGCGTGGTCCTGGAGCGCGGGTAACAGTCAGGCTGGGATCTGGCTCACGAGCAACCCGGGGCCCGCCATCCGCCCCGGGTCAGGCCTGCTTGCCGCGGGACTCGAGCAGGACCGTGGTTGTCTCGGTTGGCAGGTTGGTGGCCGTGACCGATAGCTTCGGCTGCGTAGACGGCTCGGCGCCCATTTCGTGGAAGAACCGCTTGAGGGCCTCCACACAGGCGTCGTCTTCGGCGATGGGCATCGGCACCACGATCCAGGGGTCCAGCTGGGCGACGACGGCCGCGGCCTGGCCAGGGGTCAGGGCCCCGCCCAATGGCACGCACACGATGTCCACCGGCCCGATGTCTGCCAGCTTCTCCTCCGACAGGAGGTGGCCGATGTCGCCAAGGTGGACGGTGTGGACCCCATCGAGCTCGATCGCGTAGGAGACCTGCTTGCCCGATTCGACCCCGCGCACGTTGTCGCGATAGGTCCGGACGCCGGTCACGAGCACTTCCTTGACCTCGTATTCGCCGGGGCCATCGAGAACGAAGGCTTCCTCCAGGCTGGACGGGAGGAGGGTGCGTCCGTCCCGTGAGGTCTTGCCCTTGCCGCGCGGGAGTGGATTGTCGTCGGGGTGGCTGTAGGTGACGATGTCGCCGGTCAGGCCACGCCCCGTCGGCCCCACCACCGACTGAAACGGGTCCACGACGACGACGGCATCCTTGCCACGAAGCCGGATGCAGGTCCGGCCATACCAAGTGAGTTCCATTGCCGCGATTCTGACACAGCGGCCTTCACTGGTGCTTTACCGCGACTTCCGTCGGTTGCACGGCAGCGCGCGGCACCGACAACCACCGGACAAAGGAATGACCGGAGACGCCTGCCCAATCGGCGCCCCCGGTCGGAGGGAGGGAGGAAGGAACCCGAAGGTTCGTCCGAGGCATACGGTACGACGCCCGCGTTGCGCCCCGTGTCGCCATCCGATTAAGAAAGCAACATTGGGGCGCCGATGGGCAGCCACCGGGGGTCCGGGCCGCACACCGGCCGTCTCGCCGATGGAACACCAGCCCTTTCGACGTAGGGGTTCCCGACCGACTCCATGCGACAATCGAGCGGATGTTCCGACCCCTCGCACCAGGGCGTCATCGCCCCTTTCGCCTGATGCCCCTGGTCGTCGTGATCGTGCTCATGGGGGTGGGTTGCGGCACACCCCCGCCGAGCCCATCGGTATCGCCAGGACCGGCTGTCACCCCGTCGGCCACAGGCGCGACGCCCACCGTCCCGGGGAGCTCGTCGAGCCCAGCGGCCAGCCCGGATAACCCGAGCTCGGACAACCCAGACCCGGCGTCAAGCGCCGAAGTCAACGCCATCTACGATGCGATCGAGCTCCAGGTTGCCGAGATTCGCGGCCTGACGCCAACCCGGGAGGTCCAGCGCCAGATCATCGACGAGGCCCAGCTGCGAGCGACGATGACGGAGCTATTCGACGACGAATCGCCGCCGGGCTACGTCGCCGCCACTGAACGGCTGTACAAGGCCCTCGACCTCATCCCGGTGGACGCCGACCTGCGGGAACTGACCCTCGACCTGCTTGGCGGCGGTGTCGCCGGGTTCTACCGAAACGACCAGAACACGCTCTATATCGTGTCCAAGACGGGCCTCCCCGGCGTCAACGAGCAGGTCACATTCGCCCACGAGTTCGGGCACGCGCTGCAGGACCAACACTCCTCGGTGTTCACCGACACGGAGGGGATTCTCGATCAGACCGACCGGATCCTCGCCCGCCAGGCCATCTACGAAGGTGATGCGACCCTCCTGATGACCTACTGGGCGATCGCGAATCTGGACACGCAGGAGATGGCCGAGCTGATTGCGCTGGGCCAGGACCCCGAGACGCAGGCGTTGCTTGCCCGCATGCCCGCGATCCTTGAGGAGACCCTGCTGTTCCCCTACACGACCGGGGCGACCTACCTCACACCCGCGCAGATCCAGGGCGGTTGGCCGGCGGTGGACGCCTTCTACGACCGAATGCCCGAATCGACCGAGCAGATCCTTCATCCGGAGGCGTACGAGGCCAGGGAGCGCCCGATCGCGGTGGACATTCCAGACGACCTTGCCGAACAGTTGGGGGCGGGCTGGACCGTACCGCTCGAGGACACGCTCGGGGAGTTCCAATTGGGGATCTGGCTCCGCGAATCGGGTCTAACCCCACCCGGGGCGACGACCGCGATCAGCGGCTGGGGCGGCGACCGGCTGGCCGTCGTGGAGGGTCCCGATGGCGCCTGGGGCGTGATCCTCCAGACAACGTGGGACAGCACAGCGGACGCGGCCGAATTCGCGGACGCGGCGCACACGGCTGTCAGCAGCCTGGCCAATCCGGCGCAGATCTCCGGCCCGGCCAGCAATGTTGTCGCGATCCTCGTGGCCTCGGACACGGAGACGCTCCTCGCACTCGACGTCATCTTCGGCGCTACCGGAGTCTGACCCGGCTCCGGCCTGCAACGTGAAGAACTTGCATGGGAGCCACGGTATGGCCGATCGCCTGTTCCAGGACCCCGCATCACGGGGAGGACTGGCCCGTATCTGGCCCGTATCCGCCCGTAACTCGCATCCCGGGCAAGTTACGCGAGGATTGATGGGCCGGGCACCCCGCCAGCGCCCCTCAGCCCTGCCGCTCAGTCGCCCAACAGGACATAGCGTGGCTGGGGTGCAAGTCCTTCATGATTGGGCGACGGATCATCCCCGCGCACCCCGCGCCCACCCCCCCCCGCGCACCCCGCGCCCACCCCCCCCGCGCACCCCACGCCCCACCCCACGCCCGGGCGTCCGCCTACATCGAGTCGG
>JANPDO010000312.1:0-2812 GCA_031431535.1 Chloroflexota bacterium | reverse complement strand
CACCATCGCGTTCTTCGGGGTCAGTTTCAACGCGGATGGAACCCTGGACACGAGCTTTCTGGCGAAATAGCAGTCGAGTCTACCCAGCCTGCCTCTGGTACCCTGAGGACGCCCTTTCATGGCCGGTCCTGTGAGACCGGTGAACCGGTCCCGTGAGGCCGGGTAAGGAGGCCGACCGAGTGTTTCCGCACGCCCATCGCGCCCGCGGGGCCGGTGGCGTTTTCGTGTCAGCCGGCATCAGCTGAGCGCCTTGCTCCGGCTTCCGCCCGCGCCGCGCGCCTCGCTCCGGCTTCCGCCCGCGCCGCGCGCCTCGGCGGTTGTCGACCCACGCATCGGCGATCTTGGGCCAGCCTTGTTGGCGCTGGAGGACGGCTCGATTTTTCCGGGTGTGGCGTTCGGGGCGTCGATCGCGGCCGGCGGCGATCTCGTAGTCAATACGAGCCAGACCGGTTACCAGGAGGTCTGTACCGACCCGTCCTACGCGGGCCAGGTCGTGGTCATGACCTATCCGCTGATCGGCAACTACGGCCGGCTTCTGGACGACGACCAATCCGTGCGGCCGTGGCTGCGCGCTCTCGTCGTGGCCAACGCCACGGCGGCCGTCCTCGACGGTGCCCGCCAGCTCGCGACGCTGCTGCGCGATCACGGCATTCCGGCGATCGCCGGCGTCGATACCCGCGCACTGGCCCGGCACCTCCGGACGAATGGAAGTCGGCGCGGGCTCGTCACCGCTCCGGACGAGATCGATCGCGAGGCCGCCGTGATAGCGTCCCGGGCCGTCCCGCGCTGGGAGGACCAGGATTTCGTCGGTCAGGTGTCGCCACCGGTGATCACGGAATTTCCTGCCGTGACCGAAGGTGGTCCGCGGATCGGAATCGTGGACCTCGGGCTGAAGGCCAACATCGTGAAGGCGATGCGCCATCGTGGCGCGAGCGTTCGTGTCTTTCCGCATGGTGTCGACGCGTCCGACGTCCTCTCGTCCGACATCGATGCGGTCGTGCTTTCGCCGGGGCCTGGCGACCCGGCGAGGCTGGAGAAGCAGGTCGCCCTGGCGCGCGCCGTGATCGATGACGGGCGGCCGCTGCTCGGGATCTGTCTTGGTCACCAGATCGTGGGGCGGGCGGCTGGGGCGGAGACGCGGCGGCTCCGGTTCGGCCACCACGGTGCCAATCACCCGGTCCAGGATCTCGATCTCGGCCTGGTCCAGGTGACCGCCCAGAATCATGAGGTTCAGGTCGTGGCCGAATCGTTGTCCGTGGCATCCGGTTTCCGGGTCAGCCAGATCAACCTCAACGACCGCTCAGTGGAGGGGCTGCGCCATCGCGAGCTGCCGATCGAGACGGTGCAGTACCACCCGGAAGGGGCGCCGGGCCCCCTCGATGCGCTGGCCGTCTTCGATCGGTTCGTGGCGGCCGCGCGCGGGGAGCGGCCGTGATCGTGGCCGTCAGCGCGGGCATCGCGCCCTGTTCCTGTCAGATCGTCACCCCATGACGCTTCAGCGTGGTACGAGGCCTTTCCATCGGGCCACGACGCCAGTTCCCGTCGCGATCAGGAGCTCCGGGACGCGTTCTGAGTGTGGATTTGCGCTAGCTGCCGCGTTCATCGCCCGGCGATCTCCTCCAGGCGTCACAGGGTGGTGGAATGACATGAAACCGGGGACGGGACGCCGATGAGCGCACCTACCCCAAAACCCGCGTCCGTCCTGATCCTGGGCTCCGGGCCGGTCGTCATCGGGCAGGCCGCCGAGTTCGACTACGCCGGAACGCAGGCCTGTCGAGCCCTCCGGGCCGAGGGGATCCGCACGATCCTGATCAACTCCAACCCGGCCACCATCATGACTGACCCGTCCGTCGCCGACGCGATCTATCTCGAGCCGCTCACCGTGGCGGCGGTCGAAGCCGTCATCGCCAGGGAACGGCCGGAAGGGCTGCTGGCCGGTCTGGGCGGCCAGACCGCGCTCAACCTGGCGATTGCGATGTCCGACGCCGGCGTCTTCGACCGTCATCCCATCCGGCTCCTGGGCACCCCGCTCGAAGCGATTCGGATGGCCGAGGACCGCGAGGCCTTCCGCGATCTCCTCGATCGACTCGGGCAGCCGTACGCCCCCTCGTTCATCGTCGAAGGTGCTACCCAGCAGGAACGCGACGCATCGACCCGCGAGGCGTTCGAGACCATCGGACTGCCGGCCATCGTCCGCCCCGCGTACACCCTGGGAGGCACCGGCGGCGGGATCGTCGGGACCGAGGCCGCCTATCACGAGCGCGTTCGGGCCGGTCTGCGAGCCAGTCCGATCGGCCAGGTCATGGTCGAACAGTGCCTGGTCGGCTGGCAGGAGGTCGAGTACGAGGTGATGCGCGACGCCGATGACACGTGCATCGCGGTGTGCTCGATGGAGAACGTCGACCCGCTCGGCGTGCACACCGGCGATTCGATTGTCGTGGCGCCCGTCCAGACCCTGACCGATGCGGTGCACCAGCGCCTCCGCAGCGCCTCGCTCACGATCATCCGCGCCCTGGGCGTGGAGGGCGGCTGCAACGTTCAGTTCGCGCTGTCGCCCGATTCAACCGAGTACGCCGTCATCGAGGTGAACCCGCGCGTCAGCCGGAGCTCGGCGCTGGCCTCCAAGGCCACCGGCTACCCGATTGCCCGGGTCGCCGCCCAGATCGCCATCGGCAGGCGCCTGGCGGAGATCCCCAATGTGGTGACCGGTACCACGGTCGCCGCCTTCGAGCCGGCGCTCGACTACGTCGTGGTCAAGTTGCCGCGCTTCCCGTTTGACAAGTTTCCCGGCGCGGATCGGACGCTGGGCAGC
>JANPDO010000311.1:0-8466 GCA_031431535.1 Chloroflexota bacterium | reverse complement strand
CCCGGCGCGCTTTGACGCCTGGTCGTACCGGCTTCTCGTGCGTGCCTGTTACGCGGAGGGACGCCGGTCGCGCGCCTGGTCACCGAACCTGCGGATCCTGCCGGCTGACGAGCCGTCGGACTCCGGGGGGTTCGACGCGATCATCGGGCGGGACCAGCTCGAGACGGCCATCCGACGCCTGTCGGTGGACCACCGCACCGTGCTCGTCCTGCATCACTACGCCGACATGCCCGCCGAGCGGGTCGCCCAGATCCTGGACGTCCCGATCGGCACGGTCCACTCGCGACTCCATCACGCAATGAAAGCCATGCGGGCGGCACTCGATGCCGACGAACGCCCGGCGGCGAGGGAGGCTTCCCGATGACCA
This sequence comes from Chloroflexota bacterium, assembly GCA_031431535.1. Taxonomy (GTDB): domain Bacteria; phylum Chloroflexota; class Limnocylindria; order Limnocylindrales; family CSP1-4; genus SPCO01. The sequence goes on along the minus strand of JANPDO010000311.1, from coordinate 8,099 downwards.
CCGAGCGCGATCCCCGCACGCGCACCGTCCTGTCGTGGCTTCGCGAGGACGCGCACGAGAACGCCGAGCGCGTGCTCCTGCGCGCCCTCGACGAGGTGGACGCGACGCCACAGCGCCGGTCCTGGTGGCCGGCGTGGAGGTCCGACCGAATGAATACCTACGCGAAGCTGATCGCTGCCGCCGCGGCGGTGCTGGTGGTGGCCGTCGTCGGCTACCAGTTCCTGCCCGGGAATGGCGGCTCTGGCGGCCAACCGACGATCGCGCCATCGCCGAGCCAGGCGCTGCTCGCCCGCGGCACCTTCACGGCCCATGGCGTCGCTGTCGAGCTCGATGCGACTGGAGGGGCCTCCAGCGTGACCGGGAGCATGATCGTGTCCCCTGAAGCCGACTACGTCGGCGACACCTTCGACGGCGACTTCACCGTCGATCTCGAGTGCACGCGGACGATCGATGGCTTGCTCTGGATCGGCGGTGACGTCACGGAGTCGACGACTACGATCGCACCGGCGGGCACGCGCGCCGCGATCGTCTTCGAGCGTGGATCCCCGGCGAAGGCGATCTTCGTGTGGCAGATGGACGACCCGCGGTCGGCCAGCTGCCAGGCGTTCTTCGACGACATGGTCGCGCTCGGTGGGACGGAAGATCGCCGAGCAGCGATGCAACCGATCGAGGGAACGCTCGAGCTCGGTCCGTAGCCGAACAAGGCACACGACGCCGGCGAGGACGACCGCCCCGCCGGCGTTCTCGTGTTCGCCGAGCTGCTTTTGAACCGATTACGTTCGGGATCCCCTAGAGCGCGATCGACCGCAAAATCGGTCGACACCCAGGGCGAGGACGCAGTGGCGATCACCGAGCTGGTGCGACGGGCGAGGGAGGGGACCGGGACGCGTACGACGTCCTCGTCACCACCGTGACATTCGAGGAAAAGGGCGGCAAGACGCTGCTGGTCATGCACGAGCTCCATTCCTCGAAGGAAGCTCTCGACGCTGCCGGCACCGGGGCGGCGGATGCGATGGTCGAGACGTTCGCGCAACTGGACGAGCTTCTCCTCACCCTGGGCGCGAGCGTGGGACAGTCATGAAGTCGTCGATCGCGGAGTGAGCGCGTGGGTCCGGCTCCGGCAGCCGCTCGGCGAGCATCCACACGAGCTGCGCCGTCGTCGCTGCCCCCACCTTGGACCGCGCGTTCGCCAGGTGGTGCTTCACGGTCGAGTGCGATAGGCCGAGGCGGTGGGCCGCCGCCTTCTCCGACCCGGCCACCAGGACTGCCGCGACGACGCCGACCTCACGGTCCGTCGCGCATCCGGCGGCGCGGTCCCTCATGCCAGCCGCCTCGCCGCCGCGAGCCACTCATCGCGGCCCTCGATCGGGATGTCGTAGGTTGCTAACGCGCGCCCAACACCAGTCGGGCGCGCCACTGCAACCTTTCGGGTAGCGCGCGCGCCAGGTAGGGGTCGTCACCGAGCCGGCCAGCGGCGTGCTCCAGCGCGAGTTCGCGGAATCTGCCGGTCGTCGAGGGCGATGCCGGCAACCTGCGCCAGCACCGCGCCGCCCACGTCTGGTCGCCGAGGCGCGCCCTGCTGCCCACAGCTCGTCGGTCACCCGCCACGGCGCCCGCAAGCGGGTCTCGTTCTTGCCCCGGTGCCGGCGGATCCAGCCGTTGTACGAGGTGGAACGGGGTCAGCACCTCGGCAAGGTGCTTGAGGGCGAGCCCGTCGCCGCGCCCACCTCGCGGCTGGCAGTGTGTCTTGCTGGCATGACGGTACGGCGCTATGCTGCACTTATGCCTGGAACCAAGCGCAAGGTCACCCTCTACGTGGACGAGGACGTCCTGCGGGCAGCCCGTGTCCGCGCGGCCCGGACCGACAAGCGCGACTCGGAGGTCGTAGAGGCGGCGTTACGCGCCTACCTCGGCTTCGAGGTGGTCGCGAGCGTGTGGGCTCGCAGCGACCTGGGCGAGGTCGAGGCGATGCGGCTCGCGGTGGAGGAGACGCACGCAGTGCGTGCGCAACGGCGTGCCGCGCGCGGTTCTTGACACCAACGTCCTCGTCTCGGCGCTGATCAGCCCGGGCGGCGGGAGCGCCCGGCTGCTGCTCGAGCTGCGCTCCGGTGCGTTCGAACTCATCGTGTCGCCGCTGCTGCTTGCCGAGCTGCGCGAGGTCCTGGGGCGCGACAAGTTCCGTCGCTACGTGTCGGAAGCGGAAGCCGACGCCTACGTCGAGCTCATCCGGACCGAAGCCGTCGTCCGCGCCGATCCGGCGCCATCACGGGTAGCGCTCAGCGCCGATCCCGATGACGAGTACCTCGTCGACCTCGCCCGTGACGCCGGGGCCGACGCGCTCGTCACCGGCGATGCCCACCTGCTCGACCTGCGGGCGATCATCGCGGCCATGACACCCGCCGAGTTCCTCGAGACGCTCGCTGATCGCTGACCGGACGCGGAACCTCGTCGTTCTGATGACCGCTCCTTCGTTGGCAGCTTCAAGTTCTTGACCGCCTTAGCCCAGGGGCTGGACCCGGTCGCCCCCAGGCTCGCCGGCCGTGTCCTCACCCTCATCGCTTCCCGATACCCGGGAGCGTGCCATCCTTGATCTGCGATTCAGGCACGGGGGCGTATCAGACGGTAGGTCGACGCGAGATGGATCACACCACGCACGGCCAGCACGACGACAGTCTCGAGCGGGCCACGGACGCCCAGGCAGCCAACCCTGACGACGAGCATTCCGCCCACGCGGGCCAGGAGTCCCCTTCAGGGTCTGGGCATGATCGGCACGAGGGCCACTCGGTCGCGATGTTCCGCGACAAGTTCTGGCTGAGCCTGGCGCTGACGATCCCCGTCATCGTGTGGAGCCCCGACCTCGAGCACTGGCTCGGCTATACCGCCCCCTCGTTCCCGGGCAGTGCGCTGATCCCGCCGATCCTTGGAACCGTCGTGTTCTTCTACGGTGGCCTCGTATTCCTGCGCGGCGCACGCGGCGAGCTCGCCGACCGCTCGCCCGGGATGATGACCCTGATCAGCCTCGCGATCCTCGTCGCCTTCGTCACGAGCTGGGCCGGGACCCTGGGGTTGTTCGAGGTCGAGATCTGGTGGGAACTGGCCACCCTCATCACCATCATGCTGCTGGGGCACTGGCTGGAGATGCGCTCCATCGCCCAGGCACGGGGCGCTCTGGCGGCCCTCGCTGAACTGCTGCCGGACACCGCGGAGCGGGTCACGGCCGCCGGCACCGAAGAGGTCGCGATCGGCTCGCTCGCCGTCGACGACGTTGTCCTGGTTCGGCCGGGCGCCCGCGTCCCTGTCGATGGCGTGGTCACCGAGGGAAGCGCGGACGTCGACGAGTCGATGATCACCGGCGAGTCCAAGGCGGTCGGCAAGGACCCCGGTGACTCGGTGGTCGCCGGCACGGTGGCCGCTGGCGGATCGTTGCGCGTCCGGGTCACCGCCACCGGAGACGCGACCGCGCTATCGGGGATCATGCGGATGGTCGCTACCGCCCAGGCCTCGGCCTCACGGGCGCAGGCCCTCGCCGACAAGGCCGCCGCGATCCTGTTCTACGTCGCCCTGGCCGCGGGTGCCATCACGCTGATCTTCTGGTGGCTGCAGGGCGATCCTGAGGGCGCCCTGGTGCGAACGGCGACGGTGCTCGTCATCGCGTGCCCCCACGCGCTCGGTCTGGCCATCCCGCTGGTCATCGCGATCTCGACCTCGCTCGGGGCCCGCAACGGGCTCCTCGTCAAGGACCGCCTGGCGCTTGAGCGGGCTCGCATCCTTGACACGGTGATCTTCGACAAGACCGGCACCCTCACCAAGGGCGAGCCGGCGCTGGTGGACGCCAGCGACTCCGAAGCCCTTCGGCTTGCCGCTGCTGTCGAGGGCGACTCTGAGCACCCGATCGCTCGGGCCATCGTTCAGGGCGCGAAGGCGCGAAACCTGGCCATCCCGGCCGCAGTCGCCTTTGAGGCGCTGCCCGGCCGCGGGGCACAGGCGACCGTCGAGGACAGGAAGGTCACTGTCGGCGGACCGCGACTTCTCGCCGACCTCTCCCTCGATCCGTTGCCGGTGGCCGCGGATTGGGACCGAGAGGGCCGCACTGTCCTCCATGTCATCGTGGACGGCAGGGTAGCGGGCGCGATCGCCGTCGAGGATGAAGTCCGCTCGGAGTCCAAGGACGCCATCGACGCCTTGCACGCGCTCGGCATCCGCGTCGCGATGATCACCGGCGACAGCCAGGCAGTGGCCGACTCGGTGGCGCGGCGGCTCGGCATCGACGAGGTGGCGGCACAGGTCCTGCCCGCAGACAAGGCCGACGCGGTGAAGCGCTTCCAGCAGGGTGGCCGGAAGGTCGCCATGGTCGGCGACGGCGTGAACGACGCCCCGGCGCTGGCGACTGCCGACGTCGGGATCGCCATCGGCGCCGGCACCGATGTGGCTGTCGAGTCGGCGGGCATCGTCCTTGTCCGAAGCGACCCGCGCGACGTGGTAGGCGCTATCGAACTCTCGCGGGCGACGTACTCGAAGATGATCCAGAATCTGGTCTGGGCCACGGGCTACAACCTGGTCGCGATCCCGATCGCGATGGGCGTGCTGATCCCGTGGGGCATCGACCTGCCGATGGCCGTCGGCGCGATCGCCATGAGCGTCTCGACGATCGTCGTTGCGGCCAACGCACAACTCCTGCGGCGCCTTCGTCTCCATCGTGACGCGCCCAGTCCTTAACCACGCCCCGTGGCCGCCTGACCAATCGAGAACGAACCCCCTTGGTGGCCGGCCCGAGGTGGGACGACAGCACCCGCATCATCGAGAGCAGGCAGCCGGCACAGTGGGTGCGCACGCTCGTGTCACGTACGCCGCCTGGGTGGAGCACGCCAAGACGCGCGGTGAGATCGCGCCCAGCGTGCCGACGACGGTCGCCGCGGCCTTCATCGACACGCAGTTCGTCGCGTCATGCGCTCCGGCACAGTTCCCTAACACTGCGCTTGGGCCGACGGCCAGGGGTGCAACGACGTACCTCGATGTCCCGTTGCTGCGGCAGAGTGGTAGCGGACCGTGTGCAAGAGTTGCACTGAAAATCGTGCGAGAGTGGTAGTCTACCGACATGGACTACCTGCCCAGGCTCGTCGACCGGCAGATCGACGCGCTGATGGCGGAACTCCCGGCGATGTTCATCACCGGACCTCGAGCGACCGGGAAGACCACCACAGCGGCCCGCCGGGCCGCCACCATCGTGCGTCTCGATCGCGAGGCCGAGGCTGTCGCGGTCCGAGCGGACCCCGACTCTGCTCTGCGCGGCCTCCGTGAGCCGATCCTGCTCGATGAGTGGCAGGTCGTCCCGGGCGTGCTCGGCGCGGTGAAGCGGGCCGTCGATGCGGACCCGCGCCCCGGCCGCTTCCTCGTCACCGGCTCGGTCCGCGGCGACCTCGACGGCGAGCTGTGGCCCGGTACGGGTCGACTCACTCGCGTTCCGATGTTCGGCATGACGGTCCGCGAGCAGGCAGGACTCGGCGGTGGCGGCGCCCCGTTGTTCGACCGGTTGGTCGCCGGGGCCGACCTGCTTCCGGCCGGGGACACCCCGGACCTGCGTGGCTACGTGGAACTGGCACTGCGCGGCGGTTTCCCGGAGCCGGCCCTGCGCCTCGGCGAGACCGCCCGACGCGCCTGGCTCGAGAGTTACGTCGAACACCTGCTCACTCGTGACGCTGAGCAGGTCCACGGCGGCCGCGACCCGGTCCGCCTGCGGCGCTACCTTGCGGCCTACGCGCTCAACACGGCCGGCATCGTGGATGAGCGCACCCTGTTCGACGCCGCCGGCATCAACCGCCGGACCGCCCAGGCCTACGAGCGGTTGCTCGCCAACCTGCTGGTGGTCGAGGCACTCCCCGCATGGACGTCGAACCGACTCAAGCGTCTCGTGCTCATGCCCAAGCGCCACCTGGTCGATCCCGCGCTGGTCGGGGCCGTCCTGGGTCTCGACACGAGCCTGGTGCTCCGCGAGGGCGATCTCCTCGGACGCCTGCTCGACACGTTCGTGGTCGCCCAGCTGCGGGCCGAGGTCGGGGTGGCGGCCGCCAGGCCGCGCCTGTACCACGTTCGCCAGCAGCAGGGCAGGCTCGAAGTCGACCTGCTTGCGGAGCTCGCGGGCGGCCGACTCGTCGCCATCGAGATCAAGGCCAACGCCGCGCCGTCACCCGACGCCGGCCGGCACCTGGCGACCCTTCGGGATCTGCACCCCGAGACGTTTCTTGCCGGCATCGTGCTCCATACGGGGCCGCGCACCTACCGCCTCGGCGACAGGATCGTCGCCGCGCCGATCTCGAGTCTCTGGGGCTGAAGGAGGACAGGCAGATGACCCGAACCTGGCTGTCGGTCCGTGTCGATCTCGTCGAGGGTCGCGGCGGGCTCGTCTGGCCGCGACCCGGCCGGATATTCGCTGCGGCCCTGAGTCACACCTTCGCCGCCCTCGCCACCGCCATCGACGACGCCTTCGCCCGCTGGGACCGCGCCCACCTGCACGATCTGCCTCACCGACGGGACCCGGCTCACGACGCCGTACGGCTGCGAGGACGAGGTCGGCCCCTCGCTCGATGACCGGCGCACCAGGCTCTCGCGCCTGCGCCAAGGCGAGCAGTTCGTGTACACCTTCGACCTGGGCGACGACTGCACCCACCTGTGCACGGTCGGCCCGGTACGGATCGACCCGCGCGAGGAGCTTGGCATCGTGCCAGGCGCTCCGCTCGCCTACTGGGGTTCGGGAACGATCCCAGACCAGGACGGCCGTCGGTGGGACGGCGACGACGGCGAGCACCGGATGCCTGGCGATCCCCGCGGCGCGGACCTGCCGCTGCTGCGGGTCGGCTGGGGTCCGGCAGGGCGTTCGTGACCGTCCGAGTCGGACGCCGTGCTCCTGCCCACCGGGACACATGGGTGCCATGTTGGAACACGTGACTGACACGTCGTGACCGCCGAGACACGTATCGATCGCTGGCTGTGCGCGGTGCGGCTGGTGAAGACCCGCCCCCTGGCGAGCCGGTTGTGCGAGGGCGGCCACGTCCTGGTGAATGGATCTTCGGCAAAGCCGTCGACGAAGGTTCGTGCGGGCGATCGGGTGGAGGCGCTCATCGCCGACCGCAAGCACATCGTCGAGGTCACGCTGCCGATCGAGTCGCGTGTCGGGGCCGCCGTCGCCGCGACCTGCTACGTGGACCACAGCCCGCCCGTCGTGCTGGACGCCAGGCCGGCGACGTTGCTCGTACGTGGGCAAGGCCGTCCGAGCAAGCGCCTGCGGCGTGAGTTCGATCGCCTGCGCCGGGTCGCCGACGCCTGAGGCTGCGGCACGACCCGGCGTGTCAAGCAACGTGATGACGTAGGCTCGTGGGCTTCAGGACGAGCGCTTCGCCCACAGCTTGGCTCTCAAGATCGATTCGACGAGGAGTTGTCGCGATAGCCGAGAAGTGGGGAGCTGATGTCCTGGATGTGGGCACATCGACGTGGTAACGTGTCTACATGGCCGATGTCGGGATCCGAGAGCTGAAACAGCGTCTTTCCGAATACCTGGACCGCGCAGAGCGAGGGGAGGTCCTGCGGGTCACGGACAGGGGCCGGCCGAAGGCGGTGCTCGGTCCGGTGCCGGGTCGCGCGCGGATCGAGGACGGGATCCGCGCCGGCTGGATCACGCCGGGCACCGATGCGCCGCTCGGTGCGGTCCGCCGGGCGAAGGGGTCCAGACGGGTACTCGACGTGTTGGCCGAGGATCGCGGCGAGTGAGCACGTACGTCGATTCGAGCGCTTTGCTCAAGCGCTACGTTGAAGAGGCCGATTCGGCCGCCGCTGACGCGTTGCTGCGGGCCGACGCCGAGCTCCTGACCGCCCGCCACACGATCGTGGAGGTTCGCCGCAACCTCGCTCGCCTGCTCTCGGGACGCGACCTCGTCGCGGCGCGATCCGCGTTCACCCACGATCTGCGCTCGCTCTCGATCATCGAGCTTGACGAGGCGACCTGCGAGTCCGCGGCCTCGATCGCGGAGACGACTGGCGTGCGATCGCTCGACGCACTGCATCTTGCAGCCGCGCAACGGGTTGCGGCACCCGGGCTTGGCTTCCTG
>JANPDO010000310.1:0-5320 GCA_031431535.1 Chloroflexota bacterium | reverse complement strand
GCGCGGCGCGGATCCTGTGCGGCCTGCTGCTCAGACGACCGGGGCGCCTCGTCGGTGTGCATGTTGAACTGGTTGCGGCCGCCCCGAGACCGCGACGCCAGACCGATGCAGCAACGCCTGGAGCGCCAGGCGAGCTCGGTCATCCCATGCCCTCGAGTAGATCCGTGTCGCCTCGGCCCTGAGGCGGAGTCCGGCGGGACGCTGCCCATTTGCGTCGAACTGGGCGACGCGATCCAGCAGCGCTCGGTAGAGCGCGGGCAGCTCCTCGGCCGCGGACTGCGGGTCCATCGCGGCCACGGTGCGCCCGCGAAGCCCCGGTTGGAATAGCCCAGCAGTCCTGTTCGCGCTCGGACAATCGAGCGCAGATCAGTCGCCGCGGTGCGCCCCACTGCGAACCTCAAAGGCTGGGAGGGCTCCGCTGGCCGCGAGCCAGGTCAGGCTGACCTGATCCACGACCGCGGCCGGCGGACCTTCGCGGAGGCGCACCGCGAGGCGCTCGACTCGATCACGCCGCCCCTCCGCCACGCACTTCACCGATCCATCCGGCAAGTTGGCGACCCACCCGACGAGACCCAGGGCAAGCGCTTCGCCGAGCACGAAATAGCGAAAGCCGACCCCATGGACTCGTCCGGTCAGGGTGGCTTCCAGTCGAACGACCGCGGTCTGGTCTGACACGCCCGTCTCAGGCTGCGGTCCGGCCACGAGGCCAGGCGAGGACCAGCGAATCGAGGAGCAGCTCGGGCGAGACGTTGGACGCGAGTAACTCTGCGGCGCGCTCGGCACGATCGAGGAAACGCGTCACGGCCTCCGGCTCAACGATCGCTGCGACCGACGTCAGCTCCTCGAACAGCCCCGGATCGCGTATAGACCGGCCACCTCCCGCTCCCGCGAGGGCAAGGTCGCGGGCGAGGTCCGCCCACAGAACGATGAGGATCTCGATGGCCCGCCGTCGGTCTGCCGCCGGGATGGGCCGGCCGCGGCCCTCTTCGGCTTCGTCATTCGCAGCGTCGTCCCAATCGTCCCCAGGCCCCGGCGCGGTGGTGGCAGGGCCGGCGCGGCGGCGGGGCGATCGGGCCGCAGGGGGACCAACGTCGCGTTCCTTGAGCGCGGCCACGAGCGCGAGTGCGCGGGGGATGGCGGCGCGAGCCGCGCCAAGCCGGGCCGAGGGCGAGGCTCGAGTGAGATCCAGCGGCACGCGACTCAGCTCGGCACGGATCAGCAGCGCGTCGGGCGCACGGGCGTAGGCTAGGGCGAGCCCAGGTCGGCCGGAGGCAAGCCGCCCGAGACGGGCTGCCAGGGGCGGATCGGCCAGGTCGCGGTCGGACACGATCGTCTCGATGTCGCGGGTACCCACGAGGCCGAGTCGAATCCGTGCACAACGGGATCGAACTGTTGGTAGAAGCCTCGTCTCTTGATCGGCACACAGGACGATCAGCACGCCCGCTGGCGGCTCCTCGAGCGTCTTGAGCAGTGCGGTCTGGGCTTCCTCGGTCATTCGCTCGGCGCCCTCGATGATCGCCACGCGGGCGCCACCCTCCACCGGCATCAACGCAAGTTCCGCGATGAGTTCGCGGACGCCGGGGAAGCTGGCTCCTGGTCCTCCGATCCCTACCTGGCGACCCGGGCCCAGGGGAGTCAGCCGGTGGAGGTCAGGGTGCGCACTGCGATCCATCAGTCGACAGGTGCGGCACGCGCGGCAGGGGCGCTGGTCCAGGTCCCCTTCGCAGAACAGTCCGGCCGCGAGATCGAGCGCGAGTGTGGTCTTGCCGACCCCATCTGGCCCCACGAGGAGCACGGCGTGCGGGGGCGCGTCGCCACGAACCATCCTGACGACGGCCCGGATGGCCGCGCCCTGGCCCCGCGTCCGCGCGCCGTCCACCGCGGATCGATCAGCCGGATTTCGCGGCGGCCGTCTTCCGGGCCGCTCTGGGCCTCGTGGCAGCCGGAGCATCGGCGCCGGCGTGCTCTCCCGCGTCGGGGCCGGCCTCGGTCGCGGTGACCCGTGCGGCGGCTGGCTTGCGGGCGACTCGCGAACTCGCTGTCGCTGCGGGTGCCGGCTTGGTTGCAGGCTCCGATGAGGCGGCAGTGGTCGGCACCGCCTTCCTGGCGGCCCTGGCTGCGGGTGCCGGGCTCGCGGGGGGTTCCGGGCTCGCGGCGGGTGCCGGGTTCGCCGTCGCCTTTCGCGTCCGCGCGGTCCTGGGCGCCGTCCCCGCCGGCCCGGCCGGCTCCGCGGCTGGTTCGGCCATGCTGGCAAGGCCGGTGTCGGCACTGCCGGTCCTCGTGGCACGAGTCGTGCGCCGCCTGGGAGCCGCGTCAGCTTCGGCCGTCGATGCTCCGGACGTTGGCGGTTCCGACACGACCGGTTGGGTGCGAGACCCTGCCGCATCGGGACCGCGGCCCCGCGTCCCAGCCGTTGGCTTCTGGGCAACCTGCGCCCGCAGCAGGGCCTCGAGCTCGGGTGGCACGTCGCTCCACGGCTCGCCTGAACTGCTTGGCGGCGGCGCGACATCGCGCTCGGGCCGGCTGTAACTGCGATCGCCACGATCCGGGCCTGCGGGTCGCGGTCGGCCGCTGACGTCCGGGTAGCGATTGATACCCCTCCCGCCACCACCGCCACCCCGGCCGCCTCCGCCAACGCCCCCACTACCACCGCCGCCTCCACCCCGGCCGTAGCGCTCGCGGTCCATGGCCGACTGATAGGCAGACCGGCCGCCACGGGCACCGCCACCGCCAGCGCCGCCGCGGCTCGCGCCCCGTCGCTGCTCGGCGATCAGGTATTCGGGGATTTCCGGTTCATCGAAGTCCTCGTCGTCGCCGATCGGAGCGACCGATCCTCGCGCGGGCGCCGAGACCGGACCCAACTGCGAATCCCAGACAGAACCGAACGGCGTTGCACGCGGGGCGCGACGGACCGGGGGACCGTCCTGCTCCTCGACGGTGGGCCGCGGCGGGGCAGCACGCTGGACGTTCTCGCGGACCGGGGCAGCCGACGCCATGGCCTCATCGGGTTCCGCGTCGCCGTCGCCATCCGCTCGCTCGTCGGCGCCTCCGCGCCCACGTCCGCGCCCGCGGCCGCCACGTCGGCGACGTCGGCGCGGCTCCAACTCCTCAGCGCGACCGTCGGTGGGTGCGCCCGCGGCCGCGGCATCATCGGTGGCACCGCTGCTGGCGCCGCCATCGAGATCATCGAGGGTGAACACCTCGGCAGCGGCCAGATCCGCCTCAGAAAGACCGCCTCCCGCTCGCGCGAGGCGCTCACCGGGCAACGCGACGAAACCCGCACCGCCACCTGAACTCGCGTCGACGATGCTGGCCGGCGCCACAGCCCGGCCACGAACCCGACTTCGGGCGGGCGGGGCAAGCTCCTCGTCCCGGGCTCGACCGCGTCCCCGACCGCGACCGCCACGGCCGTCGCCACTTCCTTCGGTGAGCTTGTCCGGCACCTCAGTCATGGACAGGTCACCGGCGTCCTCGGCGACTCGACGCCCGGAGCGTGACCCCTTCTCCACCCTGGCCAGCGCGACGATGTCCGTGAACTGGTCGGCCACGTCCATCAGGTCGGAGCTGGTATTGCCGCGGAAGCTGATCACCTCGACGCGGACGCCCTGCTCCTGGACGGCCCGGATCGCCGGCGCGAAGTCGCCATCGCCGGACACCACGATCGCGATGTCCAGGTTTCGAGCCGTCTTCATCATGTCGACGACCAGCTCGATGTCGAGGTTGGCCTTGACCTTGCCGTCGCCGTACTTGCGGATGTCCTTGCTGACGACCTTGTAGTTGCTCCGCCGCAGGAAGTCGTGGAAGTTGCGCTGGTTCTCGTTGTCCGGATCGAGACCGGTGTAGGCATACGCCCGCACGAGGTCCCGGCCGGCCGTGGCCGACTTGAGGAGCGTGACGTAATCGATGTCCACGCCGGCGGCCTTGGCCGCATAGAAGATGTTCGCCACGTCCACGAAGACGGCGACGTTCTTGCCCACATTGACTCCTTGACTGGTCAGAGACTGATGGCCGGCCGGCGCACGAGCGGCGCTGGTCCGGACGTTATCGAGTGGTGCGTCCGGCGCGGCCGGACGAGGTTACGATTCGTTCGATCTTCGGCCCCGCCGCGGCGAAGCCCATCCCCTGCCACCGCTTCAGCGTCGTCGGGTCATCCGGAGCGGCCGCCTCCACGATGGTGCAACCCTTGTTGCGGGCGGATCGGAGCAGCTCATCAACGAGTGCTTCGCCGATTCGCTCGACATCGTACGCGGGGTCGACGACCAGGAGGTCAATCGTCCCGATGTACCCACCCACGCGGACCGACGGTCGTAGGGCAAGGATCGCGCCACCGACGATGGTCCGCTGCGCCTCGGCGATCAGCACGCTCGCCTGCGGCAGGTAGACGAGCTGCCGGAGCAGGTCGGCCGCGCCGAGTGGCGTTGCGGTACCGTCCGGACGCGTCGTTGCCTCGCTCAACGCGACGAAACGATCGATATCGGTCACACGGGCCGCTCGGACCAGGTATTCCACGCCGACGGGTCCAACCTCGCAGGGCGGGCGACCGTGGTCCTCGACCTAAAGGTTCGACCGAGGCGATACCGGGGCCCGCGATCCACCGCCGGCGGCGAGCGAAGGACGCTCGCGACGCGCCGAGGGACGCGGCCGACCGGTATTGCATTCAGGTCGCCGGTGGGTAATATACGTCATCGCTTCGGTGGCCACCTGCGCGCCGCCCGAAACGGATCGCCGCGTCGCCTGTCACGCACCATGACTCGGTCCGATCGACGCCCTGGGAGGGATGCGTCGCCGGCGATCGAGCCACCGGGCGCCAGGCGCACAAAACGATCCGAGGCATCGGGACGGGGCGCGAGGCGGCACCGACCGATGGCTGCTCCGGGACCACCGGACGGCCCCCTATCAGGAGGAGATTGGATGAAACTCACGAGGATGGCGGCGCTCGCCGCTGTCGCAGTCCTGACATCTGCCGCGTGTGGCAGCAGTGGCGCGACCACTGCTCCGAGCGCGGCCGCGAGTGACGCCGCCCCGAGTGCGGCTCCCGCCGAGGATCCGCTCGGCACGGTCACGATCCCGGCCGGCGAGCCGGTCCATATCGCCTTCTGGGGCGTCCTGTCCGGGGCCGACGCGAGCCTGGGCGACGACTCCAAGCAGGGTGTCGAGATCGCGATCGACGACCTGGGTGGCAAGTTCAAGGGTCACGACATCCGTATGACCACCGAAGACGGCCTGTGCACTCCCGAGGGCGGCGCGACCGCGGGGCAGAAGCTGGCGGCCGACAACACCCTCGTCGGGCTCATCGGCTCGTCCTGCTCCGACGAGACCG
>JANPDO010000309.1:0-4915 GCA_031431535.1 Chloroflexota bacterium | reverse complement strand
GTCGATCCGCGTCGCGAGTTGTCGACGGAGGTCGTCATCGGCATGGAGTCGATGGCCGACAAGAGCCCTGGTCAGAATCGGTGCGACCGACCACGGCGAGCCGAGGTTTGAGCGCCACGTCCTCATCCGCGAGTACGCGCTGGAGCGGCTCGACCAGGCTGGCGAGCGGCCGGATTGCGAGCGACGGCACGCCCTCACCTACCTGGGTGTCGCCGAGCAGGCGGGCCCTCATCTGGGCAGGGCCGAGGCCGACGACTGGCTCGACATCCTGGACCACGAGGAACACAACCTGCGATCCGCGCTGCGCTGGTCGCTCGACGTCGGCGAGCCCGACCTGGGCATGCGCATCGCCGGAGCCATCTGGCGCTTCTGGCAGTTTCGGGCCCGCCTCACCGAAGGCCTCGCCTGGATCACGGAGCTGTTGGCCCATCCGAATGGCCGAGATGCACGAGCCAGGATCGGTGCGCTGTCGGCGGCCGGCGGCCTGGCGTACTGGAATGGTGACTTCGCCAATTGCCGGGCCTTCTATACGGAGCGCCTCGACCTTGCCCGTGCCCTGGGTGACGACGCGGTCCTGGCGGAGGCGCACTACGAGTTCGGGTTCCTCGGCATGACCGACCAGGACATCGAACTGGTCCGCGAGCACGAAGAGATCGCTCTTGCCCTGTTCGAGCGGCTGGATGACCCCGCGGGCATGGTCCGCACTCGACAGGCGCTCGTCCTGGTCCGGTTGCTGGCCGGCGACTACCGGGCGGCGCGCGATCTCGAGACACTCAACCTTGCCGAGTTCCGACGACTCGGCAGTGCCATCCGGGCGCGCGACAGCCTGATGCTGATGGCGGTCGCCTCCATCTTCATCGACGACCTCGAGGTCGGTCGGTCCTACCTCGGCGAGTCGATGCGCCTGTCGTCGGGCATCATGAGTGATCAGATCGCGGGGCTGGCAATGGCTGCCCACCTCGCATTGCGTTCGGACGACCCGGCGACCGGCGCCCGGCTGGCCGGCGCCGCTGCTGCAGCGAGCGAGGCGACCGGCATTACCAATGCGGCGTTGAAGATCCTGCACGTGCCCGACCCGGCCGATGTCGCCCGTCAGCGTCTCGGTGACGCGGCCGACGGCCTCATCGCCGAGGGCGCCGCGATGCCGATGGAGGAAGCCCTGGGGATCGCCCGGGCGCTGATCGGGGAGACCGTGCCTGCTTCGTAGGCCGAAACGTGGGGGGATGGCGTCGGGCGGGCCAGCCGATCCTGAACGACTTGCGCCCCAGACAAGCTGTGCGCGCCACGGGGGCGCGGAGGCGGCTCGGGCGGGCCCAAACGGGCCGACCATGCTCGCGATACGCCGTAACGTGCCCCCAGAGCACGATATGCACGTGGTCGGGCACGGCCGGAGCTCACTGATCCAGGCCATTGGCCATAGCGTGGCTCCTGTGCAAGTTGTGCAGGGTCACTCGGGCACGGCTCGGCGTCTGGCTCCGGCTCGGCGTCCGGCCCAGCGCCGGGCCCGGGTGCAGGCTCATGGGGCGAGTGGCGTCCAGATCACCGTCTCAGGATGGAACTGGCTCCAGGCGAACCAGAACGCCTGGTGCGCCGCCAGCTCGTCGCCGCCCCGCACCCGGACCCGCAGGCCGCCTCCGTCGCCCAGGACTTCGAGGTCGCGAAACACGACGTCGCGACCATCGGCGAGTGCCGCCCGCGCCTGGTCCACCGGGAACGCCACCGGGGTGCCGTCAGGACTGATGACTCCGACGATGTTCGCCTGGACGGGCAGTCGTGGGTCCACGTCGCCGATCGGGAAGATCGGCCCGTTGTCGTCCCGGCCGCGCAGCGGATCCATTGGGTATTCTCGGCCGATCCCGCCGTCCCTGGCCACGATCCGGGTGTCCGGGTGGGCTGCCTTCCACTCCCCCCATGACGTCACCACGACCGAGGCCTGCTCCAGGACGACTCCGGCGTCCTGGAGCGGCCCCGACAACGCCTCGCCGGTAAACGTGTCGAACACGGAGCTTGTCACGAGGTCGTACATGACCTTGTTCGAGCGGACGAGGAGCCCAGAGGTACGCAGCACGGGAACGGTGATTCCGGCGGGGATCGAGTCGGTGAAGAAGGCCTGGGCCGACCCGCACAGCGTGCAGTACGGGATGCCAAGGCGGCGCCCACCGACGGTCATGTTCACCATCTCGTGGATCTCCATGATGTTTCGCGGGAGGGCCACCGCTTCGGCGCCAATGACCAGTCCGAAAACGATCCGTTGATCCGGATACCAGTCGCCCTCGGCGGCAGGTGTCAAAACCGGGTCGTCGAGCGCGGGGATGCAGCCGCGATCGCATGGTTCGGAGTCGCCGAGGGGTCGGTCGTCGATGAGCACGCCACCCCACGACAGGTGGCGCCAGTCGATGGCCGCATCGGCATCGGCGAAGAAGGCCTCCCACCGGGGTTCGACCTCGACGAAGATCCGGGCCTTGATCTCCCGATACCCGGGCGGCGCCGGGAGGTCCCAGGCGATGAGCAGATCGGTCACGCTCCGCCACGGGCTGACGGCCATGGCCGGGTCGTCCCGCGGACCGACGCCCGTAAGCGTCTCGAACGCCCGGACGAGCGCGTCCTGCCGATCAGTCCCCTGGAGGAACCGAAGCAGGTCCGACACGAACCAGCCCAGGCGCGCATCACGCGAGGCGGCCACCGTCTCGAGAGCCGCGTCGTCGAAGTCACGGGCCAGGAGCGCGGTCACGAACACATCCAGCGCGGTCCCGACCGCTGGTTCGAGCGGCCCGCCCGGTGAAATCGGCGGTGACGGAAAGGTCCTTTGGAGGCCCGGAGTCGGCAGGACCGGGGATGGCGCGTCCGCGGGAGACGCAGCCGGGGATGGCGATTGATCCAGCTGCGACGAGCCGTTCGCGCAGGCGGCGATCAGAAGGCAGAGGACTCCAAGGACGGCGGCGACGGATGGCAACTTGGCAGCTCCGGTGGGTCAACGGCACGACGCGCATGTGCACCTTGCCACGGGTTCGCGACGACCCGATGACAAGCCACAGGTCCTGGACGACGCTTCATCAGGCCGGACGGATCGCCGCGAGATGCTCGGCGTCGTGGTCTGCAGCCAGTCGCAAGAGACCTGCCACGTCAAGCCGGCCGTGCGTGGCATGGATTCCGGCACGCGACCACCCCACCTCATCGAGCGTGTGGACGACCGCGACGGTGATCGCCCGCGCTGCCGAGAACGCCGCGAGGATCGAGTCGAGCGATTCGCCGTCATACTCTGATGCCAGACCCGGCTCCGTCCAGGCCCAACGCGGCTCGTCCGCGGAGGCGACCTGCGCGAAGCGCGCCGACCATACCTCGACCTCGACAGCGATCAGGTGGCGCGTGATCTCGGCGGCGCTCCACTCGCCGGAGGGCGGCGGGGCGGCGATTCTGGCCGTCGCGGCCAGCCGCAACGGGAACGAACCGAATGCCTCGACGAGAGCCTCCTGTGACCGGGTCACGCCGGGATCGCCATCCCGGTTCGGAGCTTCTCCAGGTATGCCCGCCTCCAGGCCTCGAACGTGTCTACGGCGTTGAACGTATAGAGGTGCAGGTCCACGATCCCGGCCTCAGGCCTGGCAATGTCCGGGGCGAGACCCGCCAGCAAGCCGTCCGGGCGATAGAAGCCACCGGATCGGACCAGCTTTGTCACGAACCGAACGTTCTTGACGAGGAATCGATGGGTATCGGCGACCCCGATCCGGGCGCTGATCGCGAGCAACTTCTGCGGTTCAGCCACGCCTGGCACGCCGATATGGACCGGCAGGGTGATGCCCTCCGCACGCCGCGCGGCGATCCAGGTCGCGATCGCGGTCGGGTCGAAGCAGAGCTGCGTCGTCATGTAGTTCGCGAACGCGGCCTTGGCCCGGAGCGCGTCGAGCAACGGCCCATCGGCGATGAACGCATGACCCTGCGGGTACGCCGGGATCCCGATATCGCTGAGTAGGTGGCCAACTTCGGCCATGTCACGCAGCAGGGCCAGACCGTCCGGATAGGCGCCCGGCTCCTTGGCATCGCCTCCGACCACGAACGCGCGAACGACACCGGCGCCCTGCAGCCAGGCGATCAGATCGATCAAGTGGGACCGGTCGCGGACCATTCGCGCCGACAGGTGTGGCACAGCCCGGAATCCGCGCGACTGAAGCGCCTCGCATAGTGCGACCGTCGCCTCGAGCCCCTTTGCGGGCGAGGCGGTTACCGAGACGGTCGCTCCGTCCGGCAGGAACGACGCCTGGTCGAGCGCGTTCTTGAGCGGCACGAGTTCAAAGGTGGGCTCTTGGAGCACGCGCGCCAGGGCGGCGGCCTGTGCCTCCGAGAGCGTGCGACGACGACGAAACAGCACGGCTTTAGTGGCCCATCACGAGTGTGCTGTCGACGCTCTCGCAGGAGCAGGGGATCTCCGCAAGACCACGCCACCAGACTGGTACGGAAGTGATCTCGGGTTCCGCGGCCCGAAACGGGGTCGTCCGGGCCATGTCCGGCTCTTGCCGAGCGTGGATTCGGAGCCGGGAGGCGATCCACCGACCCGATCCTCTGGGTACCAGTCTGCTCATGCGGTGATGCGGTTGGTCGCGGCCGCGAAACAACACAACATGTCCAGCAGTCACGCCTAGACCTCCGAATCCGGCATCGAGGCCTTGCGGCGGGCGATGAAGTCGAGCAGGGCCTCGTCGACGGCGGGATCGAGCGGCGGCGCCTCGTATTCGGCGAGCGTTCGCTTCCAGATGACGTTGGCGCGCTGGGCGGCATCGAGCGAACCGTCCTCCTGCCACTGCTCGAAACTGTTGTTGTCGGCAATGTCGGAGCGATAGAACGCGGACTCAAAGTTGGCCAGGGTGTGTGCGCTGCCCGGGCTGGGGCCCTTCAGCGCGGCCCAGCTGCTGCCGCTGCT
>JANPDO010000308.1:0-4459 GCA_031431535.1 Chloroflexota bacterium | reverse complement strand
CCTGCCAGCGCCCCGAGCACCAGGCGTTGGACATCTGGCCCGCCGTAGATCACCCGATCGACGAAGACGGCGCCGCCGATGATCGCCGTCGCGAATCCGTAGCCGGTCAGAAGCGACACGAGTGCCGCTGAGCTGAAGGTCAGGCTGCGGAATAGGTGCGGGTCCAGGAACGGGTCGCGCACGCGCAGCCCACGGATCACGGTCAGGATCGTCGCGACGGTGGCCACCGCGAGGAGGACGACGGTCACCGTGGCCGGGTCCGCTGACGTTCCGGCGACCTCGCGGCTCCCGACCAGGGTCAGGCCAATCAGCCCGGCGACCAGCGCGAGCCCGAACCAGAACGCACCCAGGGCATCCACCCGGCCCAGGCGCCGAGGGGTTTCCCAGCCGGGCGACGCCGCCCACGCGAGGGCCAGCGCCGCAATCCCGATCGGGACGTTGAGATAGAAGACCCAGCGCCAGGCCGGGGCGAGCACAGCTGCCAGTCCGCTGTCCCCATCGAGGACGCCCAGGACATGTTCGGGGTGGAGTGAGCCGAGCACAGCCGCTCCGACGACGGGCCCGATCGCCATGCCGAGGAAGGTGAGGGCACCGATCACGCCGAGCGCTCGCGGGCGCACGCCTCCCCGGAACAGATGCGACGCGGCTGCCGTGCCAACCGGCACCAGGACGCCGCCGCCCGCGCCCTGGATCAGGCGGGCCGCGATCAGCTGGTCGAGATCCTGGGCGGCCCCGGCCAGCGCGGACCCGACGATGAACACAACGAGGGCGCCCATGAACAGGCGCCGCGCGCCCCACACGTCGGCCAGCCGGCCGGCCATGGGCATGGCCAGGATGTACAGAAGCAGATAGCCGTTGATGATCCAGCTCGCCTTGCGCAGCTCGACCCAGGCCGACGCCCCGGTCGGGTCGGCCAGATCCAGCAGGATCGAGGGCAGCGCGACCGCCGTCACCATCAGCTCGAGGCCGGCCAGGAAAACCCCGGTCCCGAAGACGGCCAGAAGCACGACAGCCGAGCGTCGGTCCACTTCGGGAGTGTAGGTGCCCACGGCGTCGAGGCAATCGAGGCGGCACTGCGGCGCCTGGCGCGCGTTACCCGCCGCGGGCGACCTTGAGTTCGCGGGTCAGACCCTCCGCTACAATGCCCACGTCGGACGCGACGTTAACAAACTGGAAGCCCATGGCCACGTGCTTCTGGGCAGCCTCACCTGAGCTGAGGACGATGCCGGCGGCGACTCGGTTGGCTCGGCAGGCAGCAAGGATTCGACGTACGGCACTCTCATGCGGAGCGCTGCGATCGTCGAACGCGAGGCCGAGCCCAAGAGCAAGATCCGAAGGGCCGATCAGGATCGCGTCCACGCCCGGCGTCGCGGCGATCGCTTCGACATGGTCCAGGCCCATCGCTGTCTCCACCATCACGATGCACGCCACGTCCTCGATGATCCGCGGGTCCAGGGTTCCGGTGACCAGTGTCACCCGGTTCGGCCCGAACGACCGGGTCCCGTGGGGCGGGAACCGGCAGGCGGCCACCGCAGCGGCTGCTTCTCCCGCCGTGTTCACGAGCGGTACGACGACACCAGCCGACCCAGCGTCCAGGACACGACCGATCAAGAACGGATCGTTGGCGCCGACCCGCGCCATTGGGAGCACGGAAGTCCCGAGGACGGACCGGAACAACCCGGCCAGATCGGTGTCCGATATCAGCCCATGCTGCATGTCCCACAGAATCCAGTCGACACTGGTCGTGGCCGCGTACTCGCTCAGTGCCGGGTTGGCAGTCATCGACCAGAAACCGAAGGTCGGTTCGCCCGCGCGCCAGCGCGCGAGGAGTGGGTTCTTGTAGGCCATGGTGCTTTCCTCCTGCTTCGGCCTGGTCAGGCGCGGATACCGCTGTGGACGAAGCGGTCGACTCGGAAATGGTTGATCGGATAGCGCGAGATCCCGGTCGTCGCGAGGTCGGCCAGGATGCGGCCGATGACCGGCGCGAACTTGAAGCCGTGCTCCAGGCCAACGGCCAGCGAGATCGGGGCGCCTGGCACCGGTCCAAGGAGGAAGTCGTCGTCGGGCGAGAGCGTGTACAGGCACGTCCCGGCCTCAAGCTCCTCGAGCACAACGGTCGGGAAACGCTCGGCCATGTACGTCGACAGCCGGCGTGCCTCGGCACGATCGAGCGAGCGATCGACGGCAACAGGGTCGACTTCGTGGCCCGGGTTGTCGTCGGCGATCTTGAGCCCCGGTCCGTGATCTGGGAAGCCATACAGGCTGGCTTCATAGTCGCACCAGACGGGCATCCGCTCGGGTGACACCACCGATGGGTCGCTCGGGCGGTAGGTGTAGAACGACTGCCGCGTGACGCGGATTGGGAGGGCGAGATGGGAAAGGAGCGCGCGGGTCCAGGCGCCGGCGGAGACGACGATGTGGCGCGCCCGGATCGGGCCTGCCGTCGTTTGGACCAGTGGCCGGTCCGCGTCGAAGTCCATCCTCGTAACGGTCGTGCCCGCAAGCACGGTTGCGCCAGCGACCATCGCCTCGGCCAGCAAGGCGGAGACGCAAGCGTCGCCGTCAAGCATGCCGCCGTTCGGCAGGAACACGCCTTCGGAACCCGGAGGCATCGCGAATGACGGCCAGCGCCGGGCTGACTCTCGCTCGGTGACATGGTCCACCTGTAGGCCCTGTGCCCTGGCGAGAGCGCCGTTCGACGCCAACTGGCGATTCCCGGGCCGACCAAAGAACAAGGTGCCGCACGGCCAATACAGGCGACGGCCCGTCGCCGCCTCAAGGTCGCGCCAGCCCTGGACGGCCGGCGGGAGCAGCTCGTAATACTCCGAGGCGTGGTAGAGGAAGCGCAGGGTGCGCGATCGACCGTGTGACGAGCCGTTGGCGTGGCCGGGCTGGAACTGCTCAAGGCCGAGAACGTCGACGCCGTCCAGCGCTAGCTGGTGCAGGGCCGAAGCACCAAGCACGCCAAGCCCGACGACGACCACGTCGACATTGCGTGCGCTGGCTCCTGACACGAAGCTCCGTCCTCCTCGCTCGAGCCACTCGCCTCACGCTGTGGGATGGGGTGTCATCGGCAAGTTTGACACGACCGATTGGGGCGCGGACGAGCCGCGAGACAGGTCGGGAGGGGGTCTTGACAGGTCGGCGGACCATCCGTAGCATCAACGCGCATTGATATAAACCGTGGTTGATGTGATCACGGCCGTTGTTGCCACGGGAGTCCTCGCCCTGTCCCCATCACCGGCCCGAGTCCGCAGCACGATCGCTGCCGCTGTCGCCCAGCCCGAGGAACTGCGCCAACTGCGTGTCTTTCACAAGGCGCTGGCCGACGTGAATCGGCTTCGGATTGTGCGCCGACTGGCGGAGAGCGACGCCACGGTCGCCGAGCTGACCGCGCACGTCGCGCTTTCCCAGCCGCTCGTCTCGTGGCACCTTGGTCGGCTCCGCGCCGCCGGCGTCATCGAGACCCGGCGCAACGGCCGCGAGACCGTCTGTCGGCTACGCGGCGAGGCGTTCGCGGAGTTTGCCGCGCGCGAACGCGCCGTCCTCGGCTTCGCCACCTGATGACGATCTCGAACGACTCCCGAGCCCGGATCAAGAAGGTCTTCGAGCCCTTCGCGCTCGGGATGGGGCGGCTCGGCCTGACGCCGGATGCGCTGACGCTGATCGGCTTCGCGATCACGGTGGTGGGCGCCGTCCTGGTCTCCCAGCAGCAATGGGCGGCCGGTGGTCTCGTCATCCTGTTCGGCGGGATCTTCGACATGTTCGACGGGACGCTCGCCCGCGCTACCGGCAAGGTCAGCAACCTCGGCGCCTTCATGGACTCGGTCTTTGACCGCGCGGGGGAGGTCATCGTCTACGTCGGCCTGGTCGTTGGCTTCCAGGAGGTCGGAATACTCAACGGGACGGTGCTGGCAGCCGCGGCAATGGGGTCGGCCGTCATGGTCAGCTATACGCGGGCGAAGTCCGAAGGGCTGGGTTTCACCCACGGGACCGGCATGGCGGCCGTCGGGGTCATGCCTCGCGAGGTTCGCCTCGTGATCCTGAGTCTGGGGCTGATCCTGGCCGGCCTGTTCGGAGGTAGTGGCCCGGGAGGCGGGGCATTCCCGCCCGGCATCTACATCCTCATGCTAGCCCTGGCCGTCATCACGATCGGCGCCACCATCACCACGATCCAGCGGATCCTGCATGTCCGCAGCCAGGTCAACAGCAAATCAACCCCAACCCAGACGCAGTAAGCAGCACGGAGAACGAAACGTGAGCAAGAACGACAGCAACGGCAAGTCCAGCACAACCGGCGCGACCCCGACCAACACCTGGGCCGGCGCGGGGCGCCGCAAGGACGGCAAGATCCGGGTCGCCATCGTCGGCGTCGGGAACTGCGCCAGCAGCCTCGTCCAGGGCCGCTACTACTACGAGAACGCCAAGGTCGACGACTTCGTCCCGGGCCTGATGCACG
>JANPDO010000307.1:0-6969 GCA_031431535.1 Chloroflexota bacterium | reverse complement strand
GCCTTCGGCCCCGCCGCCCGTCGCCGCCTTCGGCCCCGCCGTCCCGCCTTCGGCCCCGCGCCGCCCAGAACCTTTGCTCTACCGGCCCCACAACGCTGCGACGACCGAGGCGATCGAAACGACCGCAAACGCCCCGATCGTGAGACCGGACGCGATGTTGATCCGGCGCACCCAGACGATCGTGAGCCGGGTGCGAATCGCGACCACGACCGTGGTCAGGACGATCCACCAGGCACTGGATCCCAGGAGCACGCCCAGCGTGATCAGCGCGGCTCCGCCCACGTCGTCGCCGGCCACGCCCAGCCCCGCGAACAGTGCCCCGAACGACAGGATCGTCATCGGGTTCGTCAGGGTCAGGCCAAGGATGGATAGATAGGCCCCGACGAGGCCACCGCGACGGGCGGTCACCTGCGAGGGATCGCGCGGTGCCGCCCGTGCCGTGTTCCAGGCAAGCCAGAGCAGGAACACCCCTCCGAACAACCCGAGCAGCAGCCGCGCCTCGACGAGCACCTGGCTGATCGCCCCGAGGCCAAAGGCCGCGACCGCGCCGTAGGTGGCATCGGCGGTCGCCACACCCAGCCCGGAGGCAAGTCCAACGGCTCGCCCCTCCGCGAGCGTGCGGCGGATGACCAGCAAGCTGATCGGACCCACGGCGGCCGCGATCGTGAAGCCAAGAACGAAGCCGCGCAGCACGAGTGCCAGGTCCACCAGGTCGCTTCCTTTCGAGGCGCGAGTCACATACGATTCCATGATGCATTTGCCAGCGGCCGCCGGCCGGCCGATCAAGGTCGGGATCCAGCTCCCCGAAGTGGAGCGCGAGGTGCGCTGGCCGGAGCTGCTCGACATGGTCCGCACCATCGAGGACTTGGGCTTCGATTCCATCTGGCTGGGCGAGCACCTGCTCTACCGCTGGCCGGATCGGAACCCCCGTGGACCCTGGGAGGCGTGGGCCATGATGGCCGCCATTGCCGCGTCCACCACCAGGGTCGAGTTTGGCCCGCTGGTCGCCTGCACGAATTTCCACAACCCGGCGATGCTCGCGAAACAGGCGGCCACGATCGACGAGATCTCGGGCGGTCGCTTCACCCTGGGTCTTGGCGCCGGTTGGAACGAGACCGAATTCCGCGCGTTCGGCTTCCCCTTCGATCATCGGATCGACCGGTTCGAGGAGGCCTTCACGATCATCCGCACACTCCTCCGCGACGGCGCCATCGACTTTGACGGGCGCTGGTACCAGGCCCGCGACTGCGAGCTACTCCCGCGCCCGCGACCCGGTGGCCCACCGCTGATGATCGGTTCCAACGGCCCGCGAATGCTTCGCGCCACCGCACTTCACGTCCAGTCGTGGAACACCTGGTTTGCCGACACCGGCAACGACCCGGCGGGCGTGCCAGCCCTCCAGGCGCGCGTTGACGCGGCTTGCGTCGACGTCGGACGCGATCCCGCCGAGATCGAACGGACCGTGGCCGTGTTCGTCCGGCTTCCGGACGGCGTCGGGCGCGTCCAGGGGGACTACCCGGTGGACGAAGCCACGCCGCTGGAGGGCAGCCCGGCCGAGATGGCGGAGGTCCTGCGCGCCTACGCGCGAGAAGGCATCGGGCACGTCCAGCTCGTCGTTGACCCGATCACGGTGGCCTCGATCCGTGCCCTCGCCGCGGTCCTCGCGGAACTCGACCGAAGGTAGGCACCCGCCGCCCCAACCCGTGGAACACCCATCGAAATCCGGGTCACGCGGTGCTAGCATCCCGACCCTCATGCCATTGCCCAGATGACGATTCCGATCCGCCCGACACCTCGATCGCGCCCCGTGCCCCGCCGTGGCAGCGAGGAGGTCTCCGCGCTCGACAAGCGGATCATCGAGCACCTCCAGGCGGACGGGCGGCGGCCGTTCACCCAGATCGCGGCCGAACTCGGGGTCTCCGAGGCCGCCGTTCGCGCGCGCACCAATCGACTCATCGAGCGCGGGATCCTCCAGGTCGTCGGCGTCACGGATCCCCTCAAGCTCGGCTTTCACCAGATGGCGATGATCGGCATCCGGTGCGAGAGCGACAAGCTGATCGAGGTGTCGGAGGCGCTCGCCGCGATGCCGGAGGTGGATTACGTGGTCATCACCGCGGGGACGTACGACCTCCTGATCGAGACCGTCTGCGAGGACAACGAGGCACTGCTGGTCTTCCTCGCCGAGCGCCTCCGCGCGATCGACGGGGTGCGCGAGACCGAAACATTTGTGTACCTGCGCCTGGTCAAGCAGACCTATCAGTACGGGACGCGCTGACCGGGCCGCACGCGCTGACCGGGCCGCGCGCGCTGGCCCACAGGAAACCGTTGCCCAGCTGCACCGCCACGAAGGCCGGACGCACCGACCGCCGAGAAGCAGCGACTAAGATGGGCCCATCCACGGCGCCCCAACGCCGTCCCCACCCCGCGGAGCGAGCACGAGATTGTCGGTCACCCCGCTCCTGATCCTGATCATCGCCGCGGTGGTCGCGAATCTCGCGCTGATGGCCTACATCGTCATCCCGCCGCTCGTCGGCCGGACGACGCGCCTGACGCGCGGGACTGAGGCGAGGGGCGCCGGCGACCGACCCGCAGTCGAGGCAGCGGTCGTCAGCGGGCTGGCCGGGATCGCCGGCGGCGAGGGCCTCCCAAACCCAACCTACGATCGAATCGTTCGAATCGTGGCCTGGGTCTTCCTGCTGACCACGACCGCCATCGTGGCGGCGACCGGCCTCTGGGCGGACACCCAGCCGGCCATCCTGGTCCTGCTCGCACTCGGTGGCCTGTTCGTCGTGGTCGTTCACGACATCCTGCCGCCGGCCATGCTCGGACCCGCCAAGTTCGTGGTCGAAGGGTCCGTGGCGATCACCCTGGCGACGTTGCTGGTGGCGTTCACCGATGGCAGTTCGAGCCCGTTCTTCTTCGTCTTCCCCTTGATCGTGGGTGGGGCCGCGCTCGTGGTCTCGTCACGGATCACGGCCGCCCTGGCCGGCACCGCGACGATCGGCTACCTGCTGGCGGTCGCCACCGGCTCTCCGGCTGGGACGCCGGGTCCGGCCAGCGCGGCCACGATAGCGGTCAATCTGACTGCCCTCTTCCTGCTCGCCTACGCGGCCACGGTCATCGCCCACGAGGGGCGACGCACGCGCGACGCCGCGATCCGGCTGTCCACGGTGGACCCGCTCACCGGGCTGTTCAACCGGACCTTCTTCTTCGCGGCGGTCGGGCGCGAGATCGCTCGTTGCGCGCGGTCCGGTCGAGGCTTCTGCCTGTTGATGATGGACCTCGACGACCTCAAGCCGATCAACGATCGGCTGGGGCACTTCCAGGGCGACCGGGTGCTGCGCGGCGTCGGCGACGTGATCGCCGATGGTGTCCGCCAGATCGATACCGCGGCCCGCTATGGTGGCGACGAGTTCGTCGTCGTGCTGCCTGAAACGGATCCGACCGGCGCGTTCGTGTTGGCCGAGAAGATTCGACTGGGGGTCAATGCCCTGACCATCGCCCTGCCCGACGGCGGGCATCCATCGGTCTCCATCGGGATCGTCACCTATCCCGGCGACGGCAAGACGGTCGATGAACTGATGATCAGCGCGGATAACGCGATGTATGCCTCCAAGCGCGCCGGCAAGGATCGCGTGACGGGCGTCTCGATCCCGATGAGCGGCGCCGGTCTCCGGCGGCGTGGAGGTGGCAAGCGGGCGGCGGAGGCGACCGCGGACGAGTCCGGTGTAGCATCGCCTGGATGACTCAGCGAGATTCCCGATCGGAGCGGCCCATCCACGGCTTCTCGACGCGCGCTATCCGCGCGGCGTCGCGCGTGCCAAAGCTCGATCAGCGTCCGACCAACGTCCCGATTTACCAGACAACCACGTTCTCATCCGGCGATGCGGAGGAGCTGGGCCGTGTGGCGGCCAACCCGCGCAACGGCTACGCCTACAGCCGAATCTCCAACCCGACGACCTCAGCCCTCGGCGCCGCCTTTGCCGAGCTGGCCGGCGGCGAGGCCGGGGTAGCGCTGGCTTCGGGGATGGGCGCGATCCATGCCGCGCTGGCCTCGCTCCTGCGAGCCGGCGACCGGGTTGTGGCTCCGGTCAGTTGCTATGGCTCCACGCGAACGCAGCTGGTTCGCAGGTTTGGGGGCTTCGGGGTCCGCGTGGACCTGGTCGACACGACGAACCCACAGGGCGTCGCCGACGCCCTGGCGGCCGCGCCGACACGGGTGCTGTACGCAGAGACGATCGCCAACCCCACGACCCACATCGCGGACCACGCGGCACTCTCGGAGCTGGCCCACCGTCACGGTGCGCGCTACGTCGTCGACAACACCTTTGCGTCGCCGTATGTCTGTCGACCCCTTGAGCTCGGGGCCGACCTCGTGGTTGAATCCGCCACGAAGTACCTTGGCGGGCACAGCGACCTGATCGCGGGCGTGGTGGCCGGCCCGCTGGACCTCATCGCGGACGTAGAGCGGGTCCAGATCGACACCGGCGCGACCCTCGGCCCGCTGGAGGCGTTCCTGGTCCTGCGCGGAATCATGACCCTGGCCGTGCGTGCTGAGCGTCACGCCCGGACGGCGGCCGCCCTGGCCGCGTGGCTTGAGCGCCAGGACGGCGTGCGCACGGTCCTCTACCCCGGTCTATCCAGCCATCCGCAGCACGATGTCGCGATCCGTCAGTTCAGGCCGGGCGTGGCGGGCGGGATGCTGGCGGTCGAGGTCGAAGGTGGCCGCGACGCCGGCCGGGCCATCATCAACGCCCTGCAGCTCAGTGAGCTGACGGCGTCGCTCGGCAGTGTCCACACGATGGTCGTCCATCCGCCATCCACCTCCCACCGCCAGTCCAGCGAGTCCGAACTCCTCGACGCCGGGATCACCCCGGGCCTGCTGCGCGTCTCGGTCGGCCTCGAGGATCTCGAGGACCTCCGTGCGGACTTCAGTGCCGCACTGGCGTTGGCCTCTTCCGCGCGCGCCCAGGCGCGCGTCCAGGCGCCCGCCGCCACCCGCGAGCCCGCCCCGGCCGTCGGCGTCGGCTAGGCGCTCGGGCAACGGGCATCTCGTCCCGGGCCGCGCTTTCAGCGGCCTCCTTGGGTTCGGCCGGGTTGGGCGCTCCCGCCCGGATGGGTCGCGGGCTGTGGCGCCTGCTGACTTCGGTCGATTTCGCAGTCGCCCAGATCATCGTCCTGGCCGTGCTCGCGGTGGTCGGCATGACGATCCGCCAGATGCCCGACTTCGCGTTTCGCTCGGCCTCGGATTACGCGGCCGCGCTGGAGGATCTCCACCTCCGCTATGACCCGGTCCTTGGCGTCGGAGTCGTGGATGTCCTGGAACGCCTGAGCGCCTTTGCCATCTTCCGCTCACCGTGGTTCAGCCTGGGGCTCACCGTGCTGGTCATCTCGATCGTGGTCTGCACCGTGGACCGCACCCCGAAGCTGTGGCGCGGCGTGCGTGATGTCCGGGTCGATCAGCCGGAGCCATTCTTCGATCCGCGCCTGCCGGACCGGGCCGCGACGACCGGCGTTCCCGCAGAGGCGATCCCGCCGGTCCTGCGCCACAACGGGTTTCGCGTCCGCGAGGCGACGGCTCCGGACGGCACGCGCTTCGCCTACGGCGATCGACACCAGTACACCAAGATGGCGACCCTCTTCACGCATACCGGCCTCGTGCTGTTCCTGCTGGCCGCAGCGGTCACCTCGCGCTTCGGCGACGAACAGGGGCTGGTGGTCACCGAAGGCAGTTCATTGACCGTGCAGCCCATCGGCACGCCTGGCCTGCTGTTGGTCAAGAACCTGGACTTCCAGGCGCCGGGCTTCGAGACCGGCCAGCCGACCGACTTCACCACCGATCTCGCGGTCTACCAGGACGGCCAGGAGATCGCCCGGAAGGTGATCCGGGTCAATGACCCACTGGCCGTGGCCGGGTACACGTTCCACCAGAACGGCTTTGGGCCAGCCCCGGACCTGGTCGTACGCGATGCCGCCGGCCGGACGCTGTGGGATGGTTCCGTGCCGCTGACCGACGCCGCTGGCGGTTCGCCGTACGGGATCGTCGGGGTTCCGGGCAGCGACATCGGCCTCCAGCTGCTGCTCGGACGAGCGCCGGATGGCACCGGCGTGGTCCTGGTCCTGCCTTACCGGGTGGTTGGCACGAACCCGGATGGCTCGCCGATTCCGGAGAACTTCAGCGCCCTTGCCCTCGCGGTGGGGGAGACCGGCGTGGCCCGCGATATCGGGCTCTCGATCGAGGTTCGGGGCGTCGACGAGTACACGCTGCTGATCGCCAAGCGCGATCCTGGCCAGGGGATCGTCTGGACCGCGTTCGGCTTCCTCATCGCCGGGATCACGATCACGTTCTACCTGCCCCGCCGGCGCGTGTGGACCCGCACCACGCCCGATGGCCAGCTCGGCATCGTCTGGCGCTCGGACCGCTACATCGATGTCGAGCGCGAGTTCGGTCGTCTGCTCGACGAGCTCGTGGCCCTGCGCCGGGCCACCTGAGGCAGCGACCCCCGCGCTCGAACCGCCGCGCGGCCGCTCGGTGGACCCGTCCGCGACGGCTCGGTAAGATCGTGCGGCACGCGCAACCAGGGACGGCGGGGCCGGCGCTGAACCGCAACCCTGGTCGCTGCTATCGTGAGCCGGCCGGTGCCACCCCCGAGTGTGGTCCCATGCCCCAGGGAGAGCCATGACCGCCAGACAGACCGCCATCTCGGAGATTGCCGCCCACCGCGTCGCCAAGACCCAGGACTATCTCGAGGACGCCGGCGCGGACATCTATGGAACGTACGTGTTCCACGAGGAGGCCCAGCGCCAGTACCTCGCCAAGCCGATCTTCCGCAAGCTGCGCCGGACGATCGAAGGCCATGAACCGTTCGACCCGGCGATCGTGGATGCGGTCGCGCACGGGGTGAAGGAGTGGGCGATGGCCCACGGGGCGACCCACTACACGCACTGGTTCGTGCCGATGACCGGCGC
>JANPDO010000306.1:0-18375 GCA_031431535.1 Chloroflexota bacterium | reverse complement strand
GCCAGACAGACCGCCATCTCGGAGATTGCCGCCCACCGCGTCGCCAAGACCCAAGACTATCTCGAGGACGCCGGCGCGGATATCTACGGAACGTACGTGTTCCACGAGGAGGCCCAGCGCCAGTACCTCGCCAAGCCGATTTTCCGCAAGCTGCGGCGGACGATCGAGGGCCATGAACCGTTCGACCCGGCGATCGTCGACGCGGTCGCCCACGGGGTCAAGGAATGGGCGATGGCCCACGGGGCGACCCACTACACGCACTGGTTCGTGCCGATGACCGGCGCCACCGCGGAAAAGCACGACTCGTTCCTGACCCCCACCGGCCTGGGCCAGACGATGGCCGAGTTCTCCGGCGGAAACCTGCTGCAGGGCGAGCCCGACGCCAGCTCATTCCCGTCGGGCGGGATCCGGGCGACATTCGAGGCCCGCGGCTATACCGCCTGGGACGTCACGTCGCCGATCTTCCTCCAGGTCGAGCCAAATGGGGTCACGCTGACCATCCCCACGGCGTACGTCTCGTTCACCGGCGAGGCCCTCGACCACAAGATCCCGCTGCTGCGCTCGCAGGAAGCGCTTGGCAAGGAGGCGCTCCGCGTCCTGCGCTGGTTCGGCAACGCGTCCGCGACGCGGGTGTTCACCAACATCGGTCCGGAGCAGGAGTACTTCCTGGTCGACCGGCGTCTGGCGGAGCAACGCCCCGACCTCGTGCTCACGGGTCGTACCCTCTTTGGTGCCCCGTCGCCCAAGGGACAGGAGCTCGAGGATCAGTACTTTGGCTCCATCCGCGAGCGAATCCTCGCCTTCATGATGGATCTCGACCGCGAGCTGTGGCGCCTGGGCATCCCGGCCAAGACGCGCCACAACGAGGTGGCGCCGTGCCAGTTCGAGATGGCTCCGGTGTTCGAGACCACCTCGGTCGGGTCGGACCACAACATGATCGTGCTGAGCACCATGCGCCGGCTCGCGCCGCAGCACGGGTTGATGTTCCTCATCCACGAGAAGCCGTTCGCGGGGATCAACGGGTCCGGGAAGCACAACAACTGGTCAATGGCGACCGATGAGGGCGAGAATCTGCTCGACCCCGGGCGCGATCCACACGCGAACGCCCAGTTCCTGGCGTTCCTGCTGGCCGTCGTCCGGGCCGTCAACGTCCACGCCGACATCCTGCGGGCGAGCATCGCGGACGCCGGACAGGACCATCGCCTCGGCGCCAACGAAGCCCCACCCGCGATCATGTCGATCTTCCTCGGCTCGCAGCTGGAGGACGTCATTGCCCAGCTGGAGCAGGGCGCCGCCTCGGCGTCGAAGCGCGGCGGGCACGTGGAGCTCGGGGCCACCTCGCTGCCGGTCCTGCCAAAGGACGCGACGGATCGCAACCGGACGTCGCCGTTCGCCTTCACCGGCAACAAGTTCGAGTTCCGGGCCGTGGGCTCCTCTGCCCCCATCTATTGGCCGCAGACCGCGCTCAACACGGCGGTGGCGGACTCGCTCGAGCAGCTGGCCGGCGAGCTGGAGCAGCTGGAGCGAGGCGACTTCGAGGGGCTGACCACCATCTTGTCGGCGATCGTCAAGGCCAACAAGCAGGTGCTTTTCGAGGGCAACGGGTACTCGCCGGAGTGGCACGCCGAGGCCGCTCGCCGAGGCCTGCCGAACAACCGGACGACGGTCGACGCACTGCCGGCCCTGACAACGCCGAAGGCCCGGGAGGTCTTCGCCCGGTTTGGCGTTCTGTCCGAGCGCGAACTTGCGTCGCGCGTCGACATCAACTGGGAGCGCTACGTCAAGGTTCAGAACATCGAGGCGAGCTGCGCCATCGACATCGCCTCCACGATGATCCTGCCGGCCACCGCCCGCTATCTCGGCCAGCTCGGCGGAGCGTCATCGTCTCGCGGGATCTCGGCCGTCTGCGAGTGCGTCGCGCGCCTCGCCGATTCGCTGGTCGACGCCATCGAGGCGCTCCGGCATGCCCAGCACGCGGCCCATGAAGCGACGTCCGTACCGGAAGAGGCGGCCGCGTTCGCGAACTCGGTCATCCCGGCGCAGGAGGCGCTCCGCGCGGTCGTGGACGAGCTGGAGACGCTGGTCGCCGACGACCTCTGGCCACTGCCCAAGTACCGCGAGCTGCTCTTCCAGTACTGAGCCGGGCGGCGTTCGCCTACCTAGGCCCCGCTGATCACCCGCAGCGATCCGACGCCACCCTGGGCGTCGATCTCGACGCGGTTGGTGGCCGTCTCGTAGTCGGGTGACTGATAGAGGTCTCCGACCCGGGGGAACCGGACCTGGTCCACGTCCGTACTGCCCAGGGCCATCCGGACCCGGATCCGCGCGGCCACGCCGGCCGGCACCTCGAAGGTCAGCGAGGCTGCGCCGGATTCCGCCCGCACCGTCGTGACCCCCGCCTCCCTCGGCAGCCGGATGCTCGTTTCGCTCGCGCCTGTGCGTAGCTCCAGGGTCGACAGCTTGAGCGCGCCGAGATCGATCCGGCCGCGATACGCCCCGGTATCCAGCCGGAGGTCCAGGGGCACCTCGGCAGTCAGCCCAACCTCCCAGGATGAACCGCGCTCGAGGAACGGAATGCCCTGGCTCAGGTCCTGTGAAAGGTCCACCTGCCCGGCGCCCCGGATGCGCTCCTTGACGCCGCCGCGGAACGTGCCGTCGACCAGATTGCCGGGAGCGGCGGCCCGGGTGATCAGCTCGCCCGCGCCGAACTCGATCCTGATGGCCGCTCGGCCAGCGCCCCCAAGGGGGATGGCCAGCGACTCGACGGGACCGCCGCCGGGCACGATCGCCGCGATGAGGAACCAGGCACCGACGACAACCAGCGCCCACGGCCAATAACCGGAGATCAACTCACCCGGTCCAACGGCCAACGACCCGGTGGTGCTTTGCGAGCAGGAGCCCACCGACCACCATCCAGGCGACCGGCCAGGTCAGCGACCACAACCCGGCGAACCCATTCAGGCCACCGGCCAGCGTCGAAATGACACCGGCCACGCCCACCAGGATGACGAACATCGGCCAGGCGACGCCCCACGACCAGCCGCTGGCCGATTGGACGAGGAAGACCGTCCCGAGGCCGATCAGCCAGGTGGCCGCCGACAACGACCCGCGTCGGCGACCCTGCATCCGGCTCATCGGTGGCCCCCGGTGCCCGTCGCGTCATCCCTGCCACCAGCGAAACCCGTTACCAGGATCGCGACTCCAGGCGCGATCAGCACGCCAGGCCGGTCGGCCATCTAGCAGCCTCCTTCTGGGTCCAGGGTGAAGTTGGCGGCATTGCCGTCGATCTCGAGGTCGACCATCGCACCCGAAGACCCCGGCCTCGTCCACGTGTCGCCCTCGCGGGCCAGACCTCGATCGTCCAGGTTATGGACGAACGTGAGTTGGTCGGTCGCCTGGAGGCGGAGCCCCACCGCTGGCGGGACGCACAGCTCGAACGAGCCGGCGTTGGCGGACAGGGAGCCGGTGACGGCGGTCGCGCCCAGGGTGATCCGCGCCCGGCCCGCATTCATTGAGACGTCGAGCCGTCTGATCGTTCCGTCCCGCGCGTCGATTCGGAGGTCGCCCGCGTTGAGGTCAGCTTCGACGAGATCGAGCACGCCGCGCCCGACCTCGATCGTGGATGTGGAGGCATTCGCCGTCAGCCGGAGGCTCCCCGTCGTGGCCACCGGAAGGGCGAGCCGCCACTCCTGGCGACGTGAGCCGTCCGGAGCCGCCACAACGAGGCTCGTGCCGGTCGCGGTCACGCTCGGTGGCCGATTTCGGTGACCGGCCTCGAGCGCCCACCCGCCCTGATCGGCCAGGCCCACGATCAGCGAGCCGCAGTTCAGGTCCAGCGTGACCGACGCCTTGCCTTCGAAGACCCCGGCCTCGCTCAGCGAGGAGAGTGGTGTCGACGTGCCCGCGCAGTCGGTCACGTTGCCAAACACGGAAAACCCACCGGCCAAGGCTCCCCCGCCGACGATCCCGACCACGAGCGCCAGGACGACCGTCCCGGCCAACCCTGTCCGTCCGCGACCCAGCAGGATCGACAGGCCAACCGCGACCAGGATCAGTGGCCACAGCCGCCACGCCTCGTCAAACCGCGAAGCATCGAGATAGCCAGCGCGCACCGACAGCGGGATTGCGCCAAGACTGACGAGCACGAGGCCCCAGAACAACGGTCCTCTTCGAAGGTGCACTTGGGGAGCCCTCCCCCAGCCGCGCCCAGTTGCCTGGGCTATCTTCACGTACTCGTGCCGTTGGAGGCAAGGGCCGAGCGGCCCGTGTTGCCCGGCCGGTGGTTCGCCGCTCGAGGCGGCCCGTCAGTGCCGGTGGATCGGCTCGCGCCGGGCCAGGGCGACGTAGGCGGAGGCGACCAGGTCGTCGATCGCTGCCGGGACGGGCACGACGCACGACGTCTTCGGGATGGCGCCCGTTGCCACGGCTTCGAGCGAGCGGGCCTGGAGGGTGAACCCCAGGTCCATCGATTCGATCGAGTTGCCCAGGGGCCGGGGACCGGCCAGGTTGACCATGTGACCGTGGGTCAGGATGTGAATGGCCCGGCCGTCGGCCAGCTTGAGCGTCGTGATCCCGTCGACGACCTCGTCCGTGGCGGCGACGGACGGGTCCGCCAGCAGCCCCGGAACGTCGATCTCCCAGGGGAGATGGCCCGAGTTCATCATGATCACGCCGCTCCGCAAGAGCGGGAGATCCGCCGCTGTGACGACCCCGGGTCGGCCGGTGACGGTGACGATCACGTCGGCGGTCCGCACCGCTTCTGCCCGGTCCGGAACCTCCATCCCGTCGAGAACGGCCCGTAACTGGAGGACCGGCTGGGGCTCCACCACGGACACCGTTGAGAAGAAGTTCCGGAAGTACATGGCCACGCCGCGACCCACGGAGCCGTAGCCGAACACGGTGACCCGGCGGCCGTTCGTGATCCGGTTGGTGATCCGCATGAACGCCTCGACCGTGCCCGGGCCAACGGCGTGGGTGTTCTCCGCGAACTGCTTGATCGGGCTGTCGTTGATCACGATCAGCGGCAGCCCGATCCGGTCGCGCAGCGGCAGCAACCGATCGCGTCCCGAGGTGGTCTCCTCGGTGCCGCCCAGCAGCCCCGGCCACGGGTTTTCAAGGTATCGGGCGAACAGGTCACCGCCGTTGTCGAGGATGAGGTCCGGCCTGGTCGCCAGGACGTCGCGCAGGTTGCGGTCGTGCTCGACGGGGTCGGCCGTCGGGCCGCCGATCACGTTGACCCCGTGCTCCCGCAGGTACGTCACGGTTTCCGCCTGGGTTGAGTTGAGGTTGCCGGTCGACACGAGATCCGCACCGCCACGCTGGAGGGTCAGCAGAAGCGCCGCGGTCTTTGGCTCGATGTGGATGCCGGTCCCGATCCGGAGGCCCTTGAATGGCTTCGTCCGATCGAACTCGGCGGCCGTCTGCGACAGCAGGCGACAGCTGTCGCTCACCCATTCAAATCGAGACACTGGGCTCCCCCTAGTGCAGTTCGGCGGTCGACCCGTCAGTCTGCGCCGATCCGGCTTTCGACCCGGTCACCGGGCATCGTGGCGCTGGCTTCGGCCGGTGGCACCGACCAGAAGCGTGAATGCAAAGGTCGACCACAATGAGGACGATTGGCATCGGCCTGGATTCCTTTCGGCGCTGGCACGGGTGACGAGCTGGCTACCGCCGCGAACCCTTCAACGAGCCGATCAACAGCTTGTTCTCGGGATCGTAGACCGAGCACTGGACCGACTGATCGCCGCCGTCCCACGCGTCCTGGAGTGGAACCAGCCACGAAACATCCAGCGCCGAGTCGGCGTACGCCAGCCCGACATACGCATCGAACGCCGGGAGACAGTTGGCCTCCACGAACGCGTTGAAGGTAGCGTCGGCTGGATAGTTCCCCGACGGCATCGAGTCCGTGTAGATCAGCTCGTACTCGTGTTCGGCGGTGCACGGCTTGGCCGTCACGTCCGTGATCTCCTCGGCCGAAACGTCCTTGAAGTCGAAGCAGTCGCCGACGCGCAGATCCGTTGCCATCATGTCGCCTGCACGATTGATCTCGCCCGTGGATGCCCGGCCGGCGTTGAGGATGAAGGCGCCCATCCCGCCGGCCACCAGGAGAACCAGGAAGATCACCAGTCCGACGGGGATCCTCCGCCACAGCGGCGGCTTGCCTGACATGGCGGGCGCAGACTGGCCCACGTTCCAGGATGACAGGGGTGGGCCGGCCGGCTCGCTCGGTGGCTGGCCTGTGGCGGCCGTCGCCCAGCCGGATGTCGGGGCGTCTCCCTGCGTGGCGGCGAATCCGAACGCCTGCCCCGGGGCAGCACCTGTGGCCGGTGGGTCGGTGGTCGGCGTCGCGGTCGTTGGGTCGGCGCCCGCTGCCGGTGTCACCGCGGCGCCCACGACGGTACCGCAGTTCCCGCAGGTGAGCGTTCGTGGGTCGTTACTTGTCCCGCATTGCGCGCAGGTCCACGGCTCGGCCACGCTTCGCATCCCTCCGGGTGTTGGTTCGGCCACGGCGCCCAACGGGTGCCGAAAGTGTAGCCTCGCGCGGTCCTGACGCGATGGCGGCTCCGTCAGCTGGCCAGCGTGCTGGCGGCCGGGAGGCGTTCACCTGCCTGGATTCGGATCGGGAGCCGGTTCTCACGCGGGGTGAGGGGACAGGAGAACCGCAGGTCGTAGACGCATGACGGGTGGTAGGCCACGTTGAAGTCGAGCGTGTAGGTCCCGTCGTCCTCGGGGTCCAGGTCGAGGTAGCGGCCGGCGCCGTACGTCTCGGTGCCGCTGCCGGGATCGAGGAACGGCACGAACAGCGACGCCCCGTCGCCGCCGTCAAAGGTGTAGGCGGTGAGGGTGTGGCGCTCCCCGCCGAGCTCGAGCACCAGGATCCCCGCGCGGTGCGCCGCCCGGAGCTTGCCGTCCGACGTCGGGATCTGGAAATTCGATGGCTCGTTGCCGGTGTACGGCTCGAGCGTCAGGTCTTCGAACCGAAGGGTCGGGTCGACCGGATAGTAGGGGAGCCCGCTGAAGGCCTCGCGCTCGGGCTCCGGGATTGGGCTGCCCAGGCTGGCCTTGAAGAAGGCGTCCTTCTCGGCACGGAACTGCTCGATCGCGTCCGTGTAGTCGATCGGGCGATGCTCGTGCTGGTGGTGCCCGTGCTCAGCGTGCTCGAGCTCGGCTTCGTGGTCGTCGGTCATGATCCTCTCCGGCGGTCGTTTCGACCATCTTGCGCGTTTCGGTCGACCGCCGGAGCGCGGCGCGGAGATCGAACTGACGATCGAACGCATCCAGGACGGCGAGGTGTCGCCGTTCCTCCACGACATCGTCGAACCGGGCGACCGGACGTCACCGCCGTGCCGGGTCGGTGCAGCCATTGCGGAACCGTGAACATGGTCGGGGCGATGCGGGCGTACGTCCGGGCGCCGGGTATGGGCGATCCGAAGCTGAACGCGTCGGGTGACGGCGTCTTCCCGGCCGGTGACGACGCGGCCGCCGTCAGCCGCCCGGGGCTCGCGGTGCGTAGATGTCGACATTCGCGAGGCGCCCGTAGAAGCGGAAGGCCTCGACAATGTCCTTCGCGCCCGCCCCCTCAGCCCGGATCCGCTCGTACCGTTCGACGGCGAGGTCGTTGAGCGGGAGCGGCACGTCAAGCGATCGCCCCAGCTCGCCCGCCAGCCGATGGTCCTTGTGCTGGAGGTCGATGCTGAAGCCGGGCTCGAAGTCATGGGCGGCCAGGCGCGGGGCGGCGTAGTCGGTCAGGTGGTAACTCCGCGCGTCCGTGCCATCGAACACCTCCAGCAGCTGCTGGAGGCTGAAGCCGGCTGACGCACCCAGGGCGAAGGCCTCCGCCGCGACGAGGTTGTGCAGGCCGGCCATCACGTTGCTGATGAGCTTCACGGTGCTCCCCGCGCCTCCAGCCCGCCACCACGTCAATGGACGAACTCCGGGGCTGACTTGCGAGTTGCGGTGTCGATCCGTTTCCTGCGCAAGGCCAGGACGCTTCGTGAACCCCAGGCTTCAATGCTCCGGGCGTCACTGCGCCGCTTCGCTCCCACACGACCGACGTGCTCCTGAGAACGCACAAGTTGAAGGGCGACCTCGCCGACTATTGGGCGTTCAGCGTTGACGAGGACCTACGTGTGCTGTTCCGGTGGGAGGGGGACGAGGCTTTCCTGGTCAACAACGGCAGGCCTGATCAGGTCGATTAGTCGGCGGTTTCCATCCTTCCGACGCCCGGGCACCTGGCGCGCCCCCAGCGCCCCATGTCGGCTAATCCACGGCTAACATCGGCAAGTCTCTCGGGCGCTGTGGGCACCTGGCGCGCCCGTTCGCTCCGAATTCATCGCTCGACCCATGACAGAACAATGAGTGGACAATCTATCCACGACCAGTGTTGATGGCCGGATTCAAACTGAGACACTACTGAGCCGGGCGTCTCCTTGCCCCGGCCTTTATTCACGACTACGCTCCGCGCTTCGCGCGATGGAGGCGGCCCGATGTCAGCACGGTCGGTGATGGATGCGGCCCAGATCCACCGCGCGGTGGTGCGACTGGGACATGAAATCGTCGAGCGCCACGGCGGCACGGACGGCCTGGTCCTGATCGGGATTCAGCGACGTGGTGTCGTGCTTGCCATGCGCATGGCCGACGCGATCGAGGAATCCGACGGTGTCCGATTGCCGGTAGGTGCGCTCGACATCGCACTCTATCGGGACGATCTCTCGGAGGTCGCGACCTACCCCATCGTGCGCCCGACGGAGCTGCCCTTCGACATCAACGAGCGCACAGTCGTCCTGGTCGATGATGTCCTGTTCACCGGCCGTACGATCCGGGCGGCGATGGACGCCCTGACCGATTTTGGACGCCCACGGGCGATCCGGCTGGCGGTGCTGGTCGATCGCGGCCATCGCGAGCTCCCGATCCGGGCCGACCACGTTGGCCGCAACCTGCCGACCGCTCGGGCCGAGCGGGTGAACGTCCACGTCACGGAGATCGACGGCGTCGACGAGGTGGAGCTTGGTGCCCCTACGAGGCCGGCAGCCGTCTGAGGCGCAGCGCCAGCGCAAGGCTGAGGCACCGGTCCGGGTCGTCGAGGTATGGCCCGATGATCTCCTGGATCCTGGCCAGGCGGTTCTTGAGCGTGTTGTAGTGGAGGTACAGGCTGCGCGCAGCGAGGGCCGCATTGCGCGTCGCCAGGAACGTCTCGAGGGTCGCCACGAGGCTGGTTCCGCGAGCCGCATCGTAGACCTCAAGCGGCCCCAGGACCGCGGCGCAGAAGGCCGCGACTTCCGGATCCGGAACGGCCACCAGGAGCCGGTCCAGCCCGAGATCGTCGAACGCAGTCACGACGCCGGGTCCGCTTCCCCAGCGGCCGATGGTCAATGCTCGCCGGGCCTCACTGAACGATCCGTGTAGGTAGAGCGGGTCGGGGGCCGGCCGGCCTATCCCGACGCTGACGACCGCACCAGGCAGGCGTCGGCTGGCCTCGGCCTGGAGCGCGGCGCCAATCTCGCGCAGCTGGGCCGGTCCGGCGCGCCCGCGCTGGTCGTGACCGCCCGTTCCGATCGGGGCGCCGGCCGAAATCAGCGCCCCGATCTCGCGACTCCGTTCCCAGATGATCGCCGTCGGTCCGAGACTGGCCCGCGCGGCCTCCGCCAGCCGATGGCGAAACGCGGCCTCCTCGGGGGTGCCGGCCAGGGCCGAGAACGGCCGCCCCGCGATCACCTCGACTTCCGCCAGGAGGACGGCCCGCGGTGTCGCCAGGTCCCAGGCGAATGCAGCGGCCCGCTCCATCAGGACGCTGCGATCCGTGACATGCCCGGTGATCAGTTCCTCGAGACACACCGCCTGGAATCGACGATCGGCCTCCGCGACAGCGCGGGTCTGTACCTGGCGAAGGGCCGCGACGGTGGCGGCGTATTCGATCGCTTCCAGGCGGTCCGGCCCGAGATCCGCCTCGCCGCTGGGAACGAGGATGGCGCCGTATCGCTCAATGCCGACCTGGATCGGCTGGACGATGGCGCGCGGGCCGGGGCCGTCCGCGCCACCCGAAATCGGCGCCTCATCCGAGGTGCGCCATTGCACGATCCCCTGGGCATCGACGATCGCGACCGGTCGCGCGATGAGCTCGGCCAGTGCCTCGGCGATCTGCCGGAGGCCACCGCCCGACAGGGCGATGCCGGTGAACCGGTCGTGGATCGCGGCCGACCGCTGCAACCGGGCCGCCTGGGCATCGAGGATGACCGTGAGGACGGACTTGATGATCTCGTTGAACGACGCCTCGGGCGGAAGCTCAATAAGCGCAAAGTCGTGACGATCGGCCGCCTCGATCATGGACGTCGGAATGGTCTTGATGTACCGGCCGGGCTTGAGCGCGATGCCGGCCAGGCCCCGTTCGGCGAGGTGGGGGATGAGCGCGGCGAGCGCCACGGGATCGTCTCGCAGCGGGTACGCCGTGGTCAGCAGGAGCTCGTCCGGTTTCACCCATTCGAGGATGTCCGGCACCTCCATGACGTTGACGCCGCGAACGGGTCGTCGCAGGCCGGCGCTGCCGCCAACGACGTTGGCCCGCGCCAACGTCGGAAGGCGCATGACGTCGCCGAGCAGCACGCCATCGAGCATCTCACTATGAATACTCGACAGTCACGGGCTGTGTCAATGTCGATATCGGACAGTGACGGGGCGCAACACTGTTCGTACGATGTCCGGCAGATGCTGGCAACCTGGCCGACCCGCACCCATGCCGCGACGGGCCTCAGCGATGCCGTCGCGCGCCGGATCGCCGCGGGCCTTCCGCCCGCCGCCAGGATCCACAGCGTCTACCGGTCCGTGGTCAACATCTCGATCCCGGACGGGCTGCTGTGCCTTGCCGCGCCGCGGCTCGGTGGTCTGCCCAACGGCATCCTGGTCGACCTCGGGCCGGATTTCCAGGCACTCGGCCTGCGGCGCGGGATGGGGGTCGTCGCGACGGACATGTCGGTCGGCGTCCCGGCCATCGGGCTTGAGATTGACCTCGTGGCGGCGCTCCGTTGGTCACCGCGGCTCGCATGTCCCGACGGTGGGCCGTCCCGGGCCTCCGACCGGTGGCGTCGTCGGCGGGGAGTCGCCTGGGCGGAGGCCCGCGATCGGGCCGTCCCGGGCGGTCTGGGCGCGCTGCTCGGGGCGGGCTTGTCCCGCGGGGATGACCCTGCCGCCGTCCGACGGGCGGGCGAGAGCGTCGACGCGTTGCGAGCGGCCCTGTTGGCCGGCAATCGCCCGGCAGCCCACCGAGCCGCACGAGGGCTGATCGGCCTGGGACCTGGCCTCACCCCATCGGGGGATGACGTCCTGGTGGGCATCGAAGCGGCCCTTCGTGCCCTGGACGGCGCGATGGCGGGCTTCCTGGGCGGTGCGATCCACGACGTGCACGATCGGACGACCGTCATCGCGGCCACGCTGCTGCGCCATGCCGCGGGAGGCGAGTTCGCGGAGCGGATCCAGGTATTGCTGGCGGCGCTCCTCGGTCATGCAGATGAGGCAGTTCCCGCCGCCATTCAACGGGCCGTCGCATGGGGGGCAACGTCCGGGACGGACTGCCTGCTGGGAGTCCTGCTCGGTCTGGACATCGCCAGCGAGCCCGGGCGGTGGGCCGGCTGATGACGACCGTTCACGCCCGCGTGTTTCGCAACAGCTACCGGGACTCGGTCGAGTTGATGCAGATCGCCGCCGAACTCGAGGCACTCGCCGGCGTCGATCGCGCGGGCCTGGTCATGGACACGCCCGCCAATCTGGAGGTGTTGGCTGCCGCGGGACTCCTGTCGGAGGCGGTTGCCGGAGCCGGGCCGAATGACCTGGTGGTGGCGCTCTCGGCAAGCGACGAGGACGTGGTCGCCCAGGCGCTGGATCGGGCCGCGATGCGATTGGCCGGATCGGGCTCCGAAGGCCCGAACGAGACGGCGGGCACGACGGTCCGGACGATCGCCGAGGCCAGGGTCGAACTTGGCGCGGCCAATCTCGCCCTCATCTCCACGCCGGGGACCTATGCCACTGCGGAGGCGCTCAAGGCCCTCAAGCGGGGTCTCCATGTCTTCCTGTTCAGCGACAACGTCCCGATCGAGGACGAGATCGAACTGAAGGCGCTTGCTCGCGCCAGGGGCCTGCTCGTCATGGGCCCGGACTGCGGCACGGCGATCGTCGACGGGGTTCCACTCGGGTTCGCCAACGCCGTGCGGCGGGGCCCGATCGGGTTGATCGGCGCGTCGGGCACCGGCCTGCAGCAGGTGAGTTGCCTGATCGACCGCTTTGGCGCCGGCGTGTCCCAGGCGATCGGCGTCGGCGGGCGCGACCTCGACGAGCGGGTCGGTGGCGTGATGATGCTGGCCGCGCTGGAGCGGCTGGCGGCCGATCCGGCCACGGATCTGATCGTCCTCATCTCGAAGCCACCCGCGGCGGCAGTCGCGGAGCGGGTCCTGGCGGCGGCGGGCACCATCGCCAAGCCGGTCATTGTGAACTTCCTGGGCGGCGACCCGGCGGTCGTGACGGCTGCCGGATCGATCCCCGCCGCGACCTTTGAGGCGGCCGCCGCGATCGCCAGCGCGATGGCGCTGGGACGTCCGGTGCCTGTCGACGAGGGCCTGAGCGAGGACGCGCCGAATGCGCCCCACGACGCAGCAGCCGACGCAGCCGACGCCGGGCAGCATGGGGCCGGGTCAATCGCCGTTCGCGAGGCGACGACCGCCCTGGATCCCGGGCAGTGGCGAATTCGTGGCCTGTACAGCGGCGGCTCACTGGCCGGTGAGGCAAAGCTCGTCCTGCTGGCCTCGATGGGTGCGGACGCGGCGAAGCGCCACGAGGTCATCGACCTCGGCGATGACGAGTACACCGTCGGTCGACCGCATCCGATGATCGATCCGCGCCTTCGGAACGAACACCTCGCGGCCGCGGCCAGCGATCCATCCACCGCGGTCATCCTGCTCGACGTCGTCATCGGATATGGCTCCAACCCGGACCCCGCCGGCGCACTCGCGGACGCGATCGACGCTGCCCGCGCAGAAGCCGCCCGGCAGG
Source organism: Chloroflexota bacterium (assembly GCA_031431535.1). GTDB lineage: Bacteria > Chloroflexota > Limnocylindria > Limnocylindrales > CSP1-4 > SPCO01. Next base: position 5,340 of record JANPDO010000306.1, on the reverse strand, counting down.
GGCGCCGATTTGCCGTCGTCGCCTCGGTGTGCGGCACGAGTGGTGACCCGCAGGGCCTCGCTGCCCAGGAGGCTCGCCTTGCCCAGGCCGGCGTCATCCTCGCGCCGAGCAACGCCCGGGCCGCCCGGCTCGCCGCCCGGATCGTTTCGCCCGCGACGGTCGCGGCCGGAGTTCAACGATGAGCCAGGCCGGAACGTCCGTGCTCTTCCCAGAGGGCGTCCGCGCCGTGAACGTGGGGCTTGACATGTTCGCCCCGCCGCTCGTGGCCAACGGTGCCACCGTCGCCAACCTCGACTGGCGGCCGCCGGCCGAGGGCGACCGAGACCTCGGACTGCTCCTTGCCCGCCTGGAGGACGACCCGGACGATCCGATCGGCCGGAGGGTCGCGGCGGCCAATGCCACGGCGGTTGAACGTCTGCTGGCCGCCCAGCCAATGCTCCTCGACGTCCAGCCTGCCCGGGTGGTTCTCGGCCTCGGGGATCGGCAGATTCTCCACGCCGGCCCGCCGATCGAGTGGGATCGAATGTGTGGGCCGGTCAGGGGCGCCATCATCGGCGCGACCCTGTTCGAGGGATGGGCCGGCACACCGGAGGAGGCGACCGCGCTCGTCGAATCTGGCCGGGTCAGCCTCTCGCCCTGCCATCACCATGCGGCCGTCGGGCCGATGGCCGGCGTGATCAGCCCGTCCATGCCGGTGGTCGTCGTCGATAACGTCAGCGCGGGGACGCGCGCCCACGCCACCCTCAATGAGGGCCTCGGCAAGGTCCTCCGCTTCGGTGCCTACGACGCGTCCGTCCTGGAGCGCCTGCGCTGGTTCGTCGATACGCTCGGCCCGGCGCTGTCGGGTGCGCTGCGCGCCGGCGGGCCAATCGACCTGCGCAGCCTGACCGGCCAGGCCCTGCAGATGGGCGATGAAGGGCACAACCGCAACATAGCCGCGACCTCGCTCTTTGCGCGGGCGATCGCTCCGGCCCTGGTCCGCACGGCCGACCAGGCGACCGCGGCGGCCGTCCTCGACTTCCTGCGCAGTAACGACCACTTCTTCCTGAACCTGTCGATGGCCGCCTGCAAGTCCGCCCTGGATGCCGCGCACGGGATCGACGCGTCGACGGTCGTCACCGCGATGGCGCGCAACGGCGTTGACTTCGGGATCCGGATGTCCGGCACCGGGGACGCCTGGTTCACGACGCCGGTCGGGGTGCCGGATGGGCTCTACTTCCCCGGCTATGGCCCCGACGATGCCAACCCGGACCTCGGCGACAGCGCGATCACCGAGACGTTCGGAATCGGCGGGTTTGCGATGGCGGCGGCGCCGGCCATCGTCCGGTTCGTGGGTGGGAGCCCGGCCGATGCACTGGAGTTCACCCGCCTGATGGGACGGATCACGCTCGCCCGAAACCCGTCGTACGCGCTCCCACCCCTGGGATTCATCGGGACCCCGACGGGGATCGATGCTCGTCGGGTGGTGGACTCCGGGATCGCCCCGGTCATCAACACGGGAATCGCCCACCGCCAGGCAGGTGTCGGCCAGATCGGTGCGGGGATCGCCCGCGCGCCGCTGGCCTGCTTCGCCGCCGCGATTGGCGGTCTCGCCGCTTCCCTCGGGGTTGCAAACCGATCGTGGACGGGAGCCTGACCATGGATCATCGTGCGGTCATCGCGATCGGTGGGAACGCGTTGATCCTGGACGGCCAGCGCGGCACGATCGATGAGCAGTACGAGAATGCCCGCGAAACCTCGCAACACATCGCCGCCCTGGTTGCGACCGGCTGGGGCGTCGTCGTCACCCACGGCAACGGCCCGCAAGTCGGCTTCATCCTCCTTCGCTCGGAGCTGGTGCCCGATGATGCGCCGGTGCCGCGGCTGAGCCTGGAGATGTCGGTGGCCGACTCGCAGGGCGGAATCGGCCACATCCTGGGCCAGGCCCTGTTGAACGAATTGGCGGCTCGCGGCCTGCCGGATCGCGTCGTTTGCGTGCTCACCCACGTTGTCGTCGATCCGGACGATCCGGCATTCGGTCGGCCAACGAAGCCGATCGGCCCGTTCTACTCCAAGGAGGAGGCCGACCAGAAATCTGCGCGCAACAGCTGGACGATGATCGAGGATGCCGGCCGCGGCTATCGCCGGGTGGTCGCGTCGCCGGAGCCGTTGCGGATCGTGGAGGGCGACCAGGTCCGCGCGCTTGTCGAGGCCGGTTTCATCGTGATCGCCGTCGGCGGGGGAGGCGTCGCGGTGGTCGAGACCAGCCGAGGTCACTACCAGGGCGTTGAGGCGGTGATCGACAAGGATCGCGCCTCGGCGCTGCTCGCCGCGAGCCTGGACATCCCACTGCTCGTGTTGTCGACCGGCGTGGAGCGGGTGGCGATCCACTTCCGCCAACCGAACGAACGGTGGGTCGATCGGATGGCGGTCGACGAGGCCAGGCGGTACCTGGAGGCGGGGGAGTTCCCAAAGGGATCCATGGGGCCCAAGATCGAGGCGGCGATCCGCTTCCTCGAGCGCGGCGGCCAGGAAGTCCTCATCACCACCCCGGCGGCGCTCGAACGGGCGATCGCCGGGGAAACCGGAACGCGCATCCTGCCCAATCCGGTGCAGGCGCGCGCATAGCCAGGAACGAAGGAGGCGACGAGATGCTCTCAGCCAAGGCGGAACCGTACGAGTTCGAGTTCGATCCAAAGACCACCGCCCTGGTCATGATCGATTTCCAGCGGGACTTCGTCTACCCGGGCGGCTTCGGGGAATCGCTTGGCAACGACACGTCGTTCCTGCTGAGGGCCCTTCCCGCGGCCGAGCGCGTGCTCAAGGCCTGCCGGGCAGCCGGTCTGTTCATCATGCACACGCGGGAGGGTCACCGGGCGGACCTGTCCGACCTCCCGGCCGCCAAATACGAACGTGGCCGGCCGAAGATCCACATCGGTGACGAGGGCCCGATGGGGCGGTTGCTGGTTCGCGGTGAGCATGGACATGACATCGTCGAGGAGGTCTACCCGATCGCCGGTGAACCGATCGTCGACAAGCCGGGGAAGGGCGCCTTCTACGCCACGGACACGGACACCATCCTGAAGACGCGTGGCATCCGACAGCTGATCGTGTGCGGCGTCACTACCGAGGTGTGCGTCCAGACGAGCGTGCGCGAGGCGAACGACCGGGGCTACGACGCCCTCGTCCTCGAAGACGCCGTGGCCTCGTACTTCCCGGAGTTTCAGAGGGCGGCTCTGGACATGATCAAGGCCCAGGGCGGCATCTTCGGCTTCGTCGGAAAGTCGGCGGACTTCCTCGAGGCCCTTGGTCGGCAGTTTCCGGACGCCGTCGCCGCGGCCCCCGCCGCAGCGACCCCCGTCGCCGCGGCCCCCGCCGCCGCGACGGCGTGATGCCTATCGACTGATCGCCGCGAGGAGTTGACGGAGGGAGCGTACGCGGGGCCCGCGTTGGCTTCGCAGGAGAGGGAGATACCAAGACGTGACCACGAATTCCAGCGCATTCAAGCCGAAGCTCTGGGTGCCGGGTGACTGGAACGCATTCTTCGGCCTCGGAACGAATGTCCTGCTCAACGTGCTCGTGCTGTCCGGCCTCGCCCTGTTCGTGGTGGGCCTGGACACCGGCACGGTCTATGGACGGATCCTGCCCGCGTTGGCGATCGCGCTGCCGCTGGGCAACCTGTTCTACGCCTTCCTGGCCTATCGGTTAGCGAAGCAGACGGGTCGCGAGGACGTCACGGCGATGCCGTACGGGCCGAGCGTCCCGCACTACTTCTTCGTCACCTTCGTGATCATGCTGCCGATCGTCCTGCGCGGTGGGACCCCGCTCGAGGCCTGGATGGCTGGCCTGGCCTGGGCGTTCATCGTCGGCGTGATCATCCTCATCGGAGCCTTCGTCGGCCCGACGATCCGGCGGTTCACCCCGCGGGCGGCGATGCTCGGGACGCTGGCCGGGATCTCGATCGCGTTCATCTCCATGCGGCCCGCCTTCCAGATGTTCGAGGTGCCCTGGATCGCGTTGCCGGTCCTGGCCATCATCCTGCTCAGCTGGACAGCCGGCGTCCGGATGCCCGGCGGCGTGCCCGGCGGCTTGCTCGCGGTGGTGGTCGGTACCGCGATCGGCTGGATCGCCTACCTGAGCGGCGCGTGGACCGGCATGGATCCCAAGGCCGTCGGCGATTCCTTCGCCCAGTTCGGCATCCACCTGCCCATTCCAGGAACCGAGGTCATCAGCGGCTTGAGCCAGATCCTGCCGTTGCTCGTGACAGCCATCCCGCTCGGCATCTACAACTTCACCGAGGCGATGAACAACGTCGAAAGCGCCTCGGCGGCCGGCGACGACTACAACCTTCGCCACATCCTGCTCGCCGACGGCGGCGGGGCCGTGATCGGCTCATTCCTGGGCAGCCCCTTCCCGCCGGCGGTCTATATCGGCCACCCCGGCTGGAAGGCCGTCGGCGGCCGGATCGGCTACTCGCTCGCGACCGGCGTCGCCGTCGCAGTGATCTGCCTCTTCGGGTTGGTCGGCCTGTTCCTGGCTGTCATCCCGATCCAGGCCCTCGTCCCGATCCTGCTGTTCATCGGTCTCGTGATCGGGGCACAGGCGTTCACCACGACGCCCGCCCGGCACGCCCCGGCGGTCGTCCTGGCGATGCTGCCGAACATCGCCGCATGGGCCCAGGGTCAGATCGATGGCGCGCTCGGGGCTGCCGGCACCAGCGCCGCGGAGGTTGGCTCTGGACCGCTCAACGGGGCGGGCGTGATCTACGACGGGATGGCCATCTTCGGTGGCGGTGCCGTCGTTGCCGGGTTGGTCCTTGGCGCGATCGCGGTGTTCATCATCGACCGCGAGTACAGCCGGGCGATCGTCTACGCGGTCGTCGGCGCCATCCTCGCGGTCACCGGCTTCATCCACGCCACGCAGCTCATCGTGTCCGTGGTAGATGGGGCGATCGTGTTCGGTCAACCGAACGCGGTCTTCCTCGGTTACGTGTTCGCGGCCATCGTCTTCTGGGTGGTCGCCTGGCGTGAGGGCCACGCCACGTCGGCAGACTTCCGGACCGCGCTCACCACGCCGCCCGAAGCGGAGTCCGAAATGGCCTGACCAGGCATCAGTGTTTCGGGGGATCGAGGCGCGGACGGAACCCCAGGCCGTTCGCGCCTCCCCCCTCCGGCGACGAAGGAGGTTTCGTGTCCACCCAACTGTTCGTGAATGGCACGCTCATGCGCGGCCTCAAGCTCAACGCCAACCTCGATGGCGCAACATTTCTGGGCGAGTTCATGACCGCGCCGCGCTATCGGATCTATTCCATTGGAGACGTCCATCCGGGCATGTTCGAGGTGGCGGAGGGCGGGATCTCCG
>JANPDO010000305.1:0-4700 GCA_031431535.1 Chloroflexota bacterium | reverse complement strand
CAGTGGCGGCGTGACGATCGTGCCGGGCCTTGCCGTCAACCGGCGCGAACGAACCGCGGACGGCCGGACGATCCTTGGCTGGAACCGCGACGGCGTGCGGGACGACTCGCTGGTCGCGATCCGGGTCGACGGCCTGGATGGAGCGCCGCTTGCCGCCGATGCGATCGCCACCCTCGTCTCGTTCCCGTGCCACCCGGTCGTGATCGGCCCGGACTTCCCCGGCGCGGGCCCGGATTTCGTCGGCCCCTTGCGCTCGGCCGTCAGCAATGTCCACCGGCCGGGCTCGGTGACTGTCTTTCTCCAGGGAGCCGCCGGCGACGCGCTGCCACTTGAGTCGTTCCGCGACGATGGCGGTGCGCTCATTGCCGCCGAGGTCTTCGGCGAACGTCTCGCGCTTGGTGCCGCCCACGCACTTGCGGACTCGGACCCATGGGCGATCGAGATCGAGCGCTCCGACTGGGGCTCGGTGTCCCCGATCTCGCTGTACCGCCGCCGCCTTGCGGACAACCAGCCGCGGCAGGAACTGCGGACGGCTCGCCGGGTCGTGTCGCTCCCGCTGCTGCCCGCGCCCAGCGTCGCCGACCTCGAGCGCGAGCTCGACGAACGACGTGCGGACCTGGCGGCTCGCACGACCAGGGGCGAAACACGCGTCACCATGAACCCGATCCGCTATCACATCTCGTGGCTGGAAACCATGCTCGCCCAGGAGGCCGCCGGCGGCCGCCCGACCGCCGTCGACGGCGAGATCTGGGCGGCGCGGATCGGCGATTGCGCGATCGTCGGGGCACCGGGCGAGATCTTCGGGGCGATCGGAACGGCTGTGCGCCGCCGCTCACCGGCTCCGGTCACGATCTTCGCCGGCTACAGCCAGGGGAGCCTTGGCTACGTGGCAACCCCGGACGAGTACCCGCACGGCGGCTATGAGCCGGCGATCTCGCATCGCGGCTATGGCCAACCCGCCCCGTTCTCGCCGGACGTCGCCGGGATCATCGAGAACACGGCCGTCGACCTGCTCGGGGAGTTGTTCCTTTCCCGGCCCTAGGCCCGGATCCTCGGGCGCGCTGGTGTGATCACCATCCGGATCGCAATCGCCGGCGCCGCGCAGGCGGGGTCGGCTGGCGCCCGAGGGCGCCCTCCGGAATGGTACGCTCGCACTCCAGAAAGGGGCGAGCCGTGACCCGGAACCCGCATTTCGAAGACGTGCTCGGTCCGCTCGCAGCGGCGATCGTCCGCGAGGTCGGCGGGCGCGGCGAGGCGAGCGTCGCAGAGGTCGTCGAGGCCCTGCGCCGGAGCCAAGGGCGCGAGCACGCGTACACCACGATCATGACCGTGATGGGCCGCCTTCATGAAAAGGGCGTGCTGACTCGCGAGCGCCGGGGGCGCCAGTACTTTTACCGCCCCGCGGCCTCGGAAGCGGAGCTGGTCGATCGGCTCAGCGGGCTTGCCGTGGACCGCCTGGTCGATCGCTATGGCGCAGCCGCTCTCCGACACTTCGCGGTCAGACTCGCAGATCTCGATCCGAAGACGCGTCGGCGACTGGCCGCGCTGGCTGACGACCAAGAATGACGCGCGGACGTGCGGGCGGCTTGCTGGCCGTCGCGGTCGGGCCGCTGGGTTGGTGTCTGATGGTTGGCGCTGTCGTCGGCGGCGATCCTATGCTTGCCATCGAGTTGGTCGGCGGAGTCCTGGTCATCCTCTGGACCGCAGTGCTCACCTGGGAGGTCGCCGCGTCGCACCGACTCGCGAGCACGCTGTCGGTCGATGCGCAAGACATATCGCTCTTCGGCGTGCCGTGCCGCATCACGCAGGTGCTCGGGACTGATGCCCTTGTGGTGGGGTCCATCCGGCCGCGAATTTTCGTCGGAGCCCCGTTGCTCATGGCGCTCTCGGATGACGAGCTCGAGGCCGTCGTATACCACGAGGATCATCACCGCCGCACGCGCGCCCCGCTCCGGGCGGCCGCCCTGGGCGCGTGGCTCCGCCTGTTGGGCCGCTCCGAGAGGATCCGAGACGTCGTTGTCGACCGTTTGACCGACCTGGAGACCCTCGCGGACGCGGATGCGATTCGGCGCGGCTCGAGTCCGCGCTCGCTCGCCCGTGCGCTTGTGAAGGGCGACGCAGCCGTGCAGCCCGTCTCGTTCTCGTACGCCGCCGATCGGCGGGTCGAGCGGTTGCTGGACCGAGCCGCGGGAGTCCCGGTTGACGCTGGTGGTCGGCTCCCATACGAGTGGCTGCCTGTCGCTCTTCTCGCTGTGGCGACGCTGGCCTGCCACGCCGGCTTGTAGAGGCCCCGGATACCCGCGGCGGGGCGTGGCTCGCGCTGGATCGCGCGAGGGAACGCTTCCAGGTTCTGACCGGGACCGACCCCCGGCTCCTTGAGCTCGACTCACGGGCCTGACCAGGTCCGGCCGCCGTCGTCGGAGCGGAAGAAGTCGGTGGTCCGGGTGACGACGGCCATCGTCCTGCCATCGTCGGACAGCGCGATCGCGAATGTCGGGCCCGGCAGTGCGATCGTCGACCAGGTCGCGCCTCCGTCCTCGGACCGGAGGAGGCCGTCAGCGACCCCGAGCGCGACGACACGCCCGTCTTGGGTGGCCGCAATGCTGTACGTCGGGAATGCTTCCGGCTGCGAGGAAGGGCTCCACGTGCGGCCGCCATCCGCGCTCCGGGCGAAGCCCTCGAACGGCTCGATTCCGACGAGCGTCACCGATGAGCCATCCGATGTTGCAACCAGGAACGGGATGTGGCCGTCGTAGACATTCGTCCAGTGCGTCCCGCCGTCCGTCGACTCGTAGACGCCACCTTCGGCGAGGTAGGCCCACATCCGCTGTGGGTCGAGCGGATCGCGGGCGAAGGCATGGATATCGATGTTCGGCAGGTCGGCCGGAATGGGCGCCCACGTCCGTCCGCCGTCCGTGCTCCCGGCGAACACCTCGTGCCCGGCGATGACGATCGAGCCGTCAGCGGCCGGGCGCATGCCCATGGCATCCGCCCGGACCGGCAGGGAAGTCCAGCTCCGGCCGCCGTCCTGTGACTCGAGGATGCCACCGTGGTGACCGAAGTAGAGTCGCTCGGTCGACCCAGGCACGAAGGCAAGCGAGTGCACATCCTCCGTCCCGAGGCGGGCCCAGGGGACCGGCGGACCGGTCTGTCCGACTCGTATCGCCGCCATCGCCAGGATGACCAGACCGGCGACGAGACCGGCGAGCACCAGCCCCGTCCAGCGGGCCGGCGCTTTCACGGCGCCGAGGCCGTCGGTGCTGCGAGGATGCACTCGAGCGAGGCTGCGAGCACCGCGGCAATCGCGGCGAGCGACGCGACGACGACTCCACCGGCGATCCCTGCTGTCCGGACGGACCGCACCCGAGCCCTCCCTGCGGTGAACTACTACACGTCGTGTGGTATGGGCGAGTATATGGCGGCCAAGACCATGGGCGACAAGACGCGGTTCTTTCGTTCATTGGAAGGTGGGGAAACCTGGCCCGGGCCCTAGAAAGCAGGCGACCGGCCGTTGCCCTCCCTCCGGGGCTCGACCAGGGACTGCTACACTCATGTAGTAGAGACTCCCGGGTCGGTTCCCCCTGGTCCTCGGGCGCTCGAATGGTCTAAGAGGGCAGGGTGTCGCGTGTCACAACGACGAGGCAGGGCTCAGGCGAAGGGCGACAAGCCCCGATCAAGACAGACGTCAGGCCTGGTACGAGCGCCGAACAGCCAGCACCTCGGAGCTGGCGCGGCGACAGACAGGCAGACCGGAGAGTCAGCCGAAGAGCGGCAGGCGCTCGTGGTCACACATTGGTTCGACTCCGGCAGGGACGGTGAGACATATTCGGCGACCGTCCGGTTGACCGGGCGACGTGTCGGGATCCGAGGTATGCCCAAGGCGCGGGACACGTTCGTCCATGACGAGACCGTCGATGGCATCGTTCCCGGCAGCGGCCAGGTGTCGATCACATCGTGGGTGTACGGCCTCCAGCCGGGCGAGTGGACGGTCACGGCGCAGCTGCTTCGCCCGACAGCTCACACACCCGAGACCGGAAATGCCAAACCCTGGAGACGCAGCGCCGGCGAGGCTCTTACTCGCGCGGCTTGGTCGTGGCTACGCTGGTCGGTTTCCGAAGCCCCGGCCACCGCAGTGAAGACGCGCTGGGTCCTGCTCGCTCCCTTGGCCAGGATTCCAGCGGTCGTCCCCGGGAGCTTCATTGCTCTCGGTACCTTGGGCATCATGGTCGCGCTCGTTGTCCAGTCCGCGATCCTGGCACGCGAGAGCGTCTCAGTCAGCGCGTCCTTGGCGGTGTCACTGCTGGCGCTGACGTTCGGGCTGATCGCGGCGAAGCTGTGGTCCCGTGTACTGCATCCTGGAGAATCACTGATTGGCCCCGGCTGGGCCGTCGACGGGTTCCTCGTCGTCGCTCCTGTCGTCGCGGTCGTCGCACTCGTTGGATTTGGCCTACGCATCGGGCTGTATCTCGACGCCACCGCCCCTGGGCTGTTCCTCGCCGTTGCGATTGGACGCGTCGGCTGTCTCTTCACAGGTTGCTGCGCGGGGCGCTGGACCCGCTCGCGATTCGGCGTCTGGTCATCGGATCGGCGCATCGGCGCTCGCCGCATCCCGACACAACTGCTGGAGTCGGCGACCGGGTTGCTGATCGGCAGCCTAGCGGCACTCCTGGTGCTCGGCAATGCCGTCGCCCTTGAGGGCG
>JANPDO010000304.1:0-1504 GCA_031431535.1 Chloroflexota bacterium | reverse complement strand
TTGCGACTCTCGAATGTCTTGCCCGACGTGGACTCACCCCACTCGCCCGCGATGAAGTGCCCGAACGATGGGACGGTAGTCAGATCCCGGGCCGAAGGCAGTGCGGTGGTGTCCGTCATTGCCGCATCGTAGCCGCTTCATGCCGGTCCGGGCAGCCTTCGCGATCGCCTGCCTGGCGCCAGATCACCTGGAATACCGGCCCGTTCCGGGAGTTGGACCTACCGGCTGAACGGCCCGGCCTGGTGCACGAACGCACCGGAATCTTGCGAATTCGGCGGTCCTGGGCGGTTAATGGTGAAACCTATCGACGGCCGATGGCCTCAGACTGGCATGGGGCTCCAGGGAGATTCCTGGCGGCCGGCTCCCGCTAACTCACCAGGAGGCATCGATGAAACGAATCCTGATCCTGGCCGCTGTGGCGTCCCTCACGGTCGGGGTGATCGGCACTGCTTCGGCCGACGACGACCATGACGGCGACTCAGAGCGACGTGACGTCAAGGCAAGCCTCAGTGGGTTCGCCGAAGTACCGTCCATCTCGACGACGGGCACCGGCAAGCTTCGACTGAGGATCGACCCCGGGACCTCGACGATCACCTACGAACTCAGCTATTCGGGTCTCCAGGGCAGCGGCATCCCTGTGGCACACCTGCACCTTGGCCAGGTTGGTGTCATCGGTGGAGTCATTGCCGACCTGTGCGGTGGGTCCAAGCCGGCCTGCCCAGCGGTGGCAGGCACCGTGACCGGGACGATCGGGATCCTCAACATCCTCGGTCCAGCAGCCCAGGGGATTGCCCCCGGCGAGTTCGCCGAGGTTCTCCGGGCGATCCGGGCCGGCGCCGTCTACGCCAACGTGCACACCGGGACCTACCCGGGCGGCGAGATCCGTGGCCAGCTCAAGGGCGGCAAGTGGTAAACATCGCCGGCTGACCAGCCTGGCGACATCGGTGTCGCCGGCCGGCATCGCAGTACTCGAGCCCCGGGATTGTTCGGTGTCCCCCGACGCCGCTCCCGGGGCTTTCCAATGGGCCGGGGTCGACTAGAGGCGCTCGAAGGCCGCCGCCACCGAACCGCCACCGCCGAGGCAGAGTGTGGCCAGTCCGTAGCGCCCTCCCCGACGCGCCAATTCGTGCAGCAGCGTGGCCACGATCCGCGCGCCGCTGGCTCCGATCGGGTGCCCGAGCGCGATGGCGCCGCCGTTGACGTTCACCCGGTCCCAATCGAAGCCGAGCTCGCGACCATCGGCCAGGACCTGGGCGGCGAAGGCTTCGTTGATCTCGATCAGGTCAAAGGCTTCGATCGGCATCTCGATCCGATCGAGCAGGCGACGGACCCCCTGGATCGGCGCAAGGAAGAGCCACTTGGGGGCGACTTCCGCCTGGGCGTATCCCACGATCCGGGCAAGCGGCCTAAGGCCCAGGCGCTCGACGACCCGCTCGGACGCCAGGATGGTCGCAGCCGCTCCGTCGGTGATCCCCGGCGCGTTCCCGGCCGTGACCGTCCCGGC
>JANPDO010000303.1:0-1714 GCA_031431535.1 Chloroflexota bacterium | reverse complement strand
GACAACTCGCTGAAGAAGCGCAGGACGACCACTTCGCGGTATGGCTCTGGGAGCGCCGCGACGGCGGAGCGAAGGTCGGCCGCGCGCTCTGCCCGTAGCGACAGCAGTGCTGGATCACTTCGGCCGGCTGACGCCAGCGAGGCCGCGTTGATGGCTTCCGTGGCGCGATCGTCGGCCCCGCCGTCGCCGGCTCCGCTCAGGTCGATCCAGGCGACCGACTTCCGTCGACCCGCCTGGCGGATGGCGATCCGCACGGCGATCCGGGTCAGCCACGCCCCGAACGGCCCATCAGCGCGCCAGCCGGCAAGTGAGCGGTAGGCGGTCACGAAGGCCTCCTGGGCTGCGTCCTCGGCTTCATGGAGGTTACCGAGTACGCGATGGCAGGCTCGTACGACGGAGGCCGACTCGCGCTCGACCAGTTGCCTGAACGCATCGCGGTCACCGGCCAGCACGGCGTCGACAGCGATCCGGTCCCGAAGCAGGCTGTCCGACGGCGGTGCACGATGGATGTCCTGGATTGCGTGGCTCCCCTCGGTCGATCGTTGGGCATCCATGATGATGGACGGCCCACCGATCCATCGGGAGACCACCCGTCGAGGGGCTGTGCCGCGCGATCCGGGACCGGCTCTCAGTCGTCGCTACCACTGTCGCTGTTGTCATCGCCGCCACCGCCCGGGCCACTGTTGCCGCCCGAGTCGGCATCGTCGTCGGGCTCATTAGACACGTCGGGCTCGTTGGACTCGTCGGGCTCATTGGACTCGTCGGGCTCGTTGCTGCTGTCCGGGCTGCTGTCCGGCTCGTCGCTCCCCTCCGGGTCATTGCTCGCGTCGGGCTCGTTGGACTCATCAGCCTCGGCCGTAGCCGTCGGGCTGGCCGTTGCGAGCGAGTTGATCAATGCCGACGTGGCGGTAGGGGCCGGGCTGCCGGTTGGGGCCAGCGAGGCTGTCGCTGCCGCGGATGCGCTGGGTGAGGCGCTCTGCGCGGCCGGCGTGAGGTTCCCATCATGTCCGGCCGCGGGCCCGGTCAGGGCGTTCGCCGCGAAGGCTGCGCCGCCGATCATGAACAGCGAAACCAGCGCCACTCCAGCGCCGCGAGCCATCTTTGCATCCAGTCGCATCGGGTTGATCTCCAGTTGGGGCGCCGATCATGTGACCGGCTTCTGCTCCACTGAGACGACCCGTGCGAAAAAGGTTTCAGCTGGCCTCGACGACGCCGTCTCGATCCGCTGCAGCGTTCGTTGGGTCTCGTTCGATCACGATGGAGCCAAGGCCCGCCGCTTCCAGCGCGCCTCCAAATGCATCGGCATCGCCGACCAGCACGATGGCGGCGGCGTCTACGTGAAGGTGGCTGCGGGCGGCTTCGGCGACGGCACGGAGTTCCACCGCCTCGATCCGCTGCCGGTAGGCAACCAACTCGTCGAGTTCGAGTTCGTGGACTGCCAGCCCCGAGATAGCCCCGACGACGGCGCCGGCGGTCTCAAACCGAAGTGGGAAGACGCCGACCAGGTAGTCACGGGCCGCGCCCAGTTCCGCGACCTCGACGTCGGTGTCCCGCATCCGGTTGAGTTCGCCCAGCATGTCGAGGACGGCCGGCATGGTGACTTCCGTATTCACCGCGGCTCGAGCCGCAAACGGCCCGGCACCCCGGCGCATGTCGAAACCGGCACCCGCCCCGTACGTGTAGCCCTTCTCCTCGCGCAGCTTCATGTTCAGGC
>JANPDO010000302.1:0-10241 GCA_031431535.1 Chloroflexota bacterium | reverse complement strand
AGTCCGCGGCGAGGGTCTTGAGCAGGTCGAGCGCGTTGGCGGCGCGGGTGTCATCCAGCGTCACGAATGGGTCATCGAACACGAGCGGCGGCCGCCGATCGCCGGTGACGAGCCGAACCAGCCCCAGTCTCGCCACGAGGTAGACGAGGTCGAGCGTGCCCTGGCTCAGTGCAGTCACCGGGACCCAGTCGTCGCGCTCCGGTGCGTGGACGTCGATGTCCAGCGTCCTGTCATCGACCCGGACCCGACGGTACCGCCCGCCGGTCGCGACCGCGAGGTCACGAACCATGTGGGCTTCGAGGTAGCGCGTCGCGGTCTTCATCGTTGCCTGCTCCGCGCGATCGATCCCCGCCAGCGTGGCTGCATAGACGCGCTGGCGACGCTGGAGCAGCGCGAGTTGCTCCTGCCACGTGGCGAGCCGCTCTGCCTGTGCGGCGACCTGCTCCGCATCCACCGGGTTGGCCTCGACCCGGGCCCGGGCGTTCGCTTCATCGTCGCGTGCGCGCTCCACCGATCCCTCGGCGTCGTGCACCTCGACTTCGAGTCGTTCGCGCGCCCTTGGCTCCTTGGCGATCGGCCCAAGTGCCTCAAGGGCGCTGGTCTTCTGCTCGATTTCGAGGGCTGCCGCATCGCGTGTGGCTGGCAGGGTCTCAGCCGGCTCCTTGCCAACGAGACCCTCCAGCTGAGCGGACAGGCGGTCGATCTGGGCGACGTGGGCCTCTTCGCGGCTGAGGCGGTCCTCGGCCTCTGCGGGATCTGCCACCCCAAGGGTCCCTAGATGCTGCTCCATTCCCGCCTCGGTCAGGCGAAGCTCCGCCTCCATCTCCGAGCGGCCGCGCAACCGCCGATCAATCTCGACATCGCGGAGCTGGCCCTGCAGCCGATCCGTGCGCCGCAGCCAGACCGCAACGCCGGCGAGGATCAGGCCCATGGCGGCAATCCCGGCGCCAATCAGGGTGAGCACCAGGCTCGGTTCGGCAATCCCCAGGGCGCCGGCCGCGAACGAGCCGACGGCCACGATGAGGCCGGCGATGACCCACACGAGCGACAGGCGTGCCAACGGTCGCCACGTGCCCGACTGTTTGACCTCGAAGGAGACCGCGACCTCGCCCGACAGCGCGGCCCTGAGTTCGCGGATCCGCGTGTCCAGCCCCCGGATCCGTTCGACCGCGCGTCGCAGGACCACGAGTGGCGTTGGCGATGGATGGCTCCCTGCCAGCACGTCGATCTCGGCCGCGATCTCGACCGCCTGGCGGTACCGGTCATAGCGCTGCGTGGCGCTGGCCCGCTCCGTGGTGATCCGCTCCGCCTGACGGGCCTTTTCGAGCATTCCGCGCCGTTCAGCCAGCGCCGTTTCGGCGTCCGACCGCCGCTCCCGCGCGCCGGACATGGTGTCTCGGTCGCGTTCGAGCTGCGCCAGGCTCAGTTCACCCTGTTCAAGTCCGGCCTTTGCCTCGGCGACGGCCTGGTCGGCGACCTTGAGCCGTCCGGGATTGCGATCGCCCCTGGTCGTCAGGTCGTGAAGCGCCTTCTCCAGCTTCTTGCGGGCGCGGCTCGTGCCCCGGTCAGCCCCGCTGATCGACGCCTGGAGGCGGTCCCGCAGCGCCCCTTCATCGCGCGAGAGGTCGCTCAACTCGAAGTGGTGAACCGACGCGGTCGAGCGGAAGAAACCCTCCGTGGGAATACCGGTCAACTCCGCCAGGACCTGGTCGGCGAGCGTCGGATCCGAAATGGCCTGACCGTCGTAGTCGAGCCGGACCGTCCCTTTCCCGCCGGCAAAGGTCTTTTCGACTCGCCCGGTCTTGCGCCCATCGTCGTCGTCCTGTTCGAAATCGATTGAAATGATCGAGCGCGCGCTGTCCGGCGCGTCCCACGGTCGGAGGGCTTCGATCTCCGCCGCCGTACTGGTCACGCGACGAGTCAGGACCAGCTCCAGGGCGCGCTGGATCGTGCTCTTGCCGGCCTCGTTCGGTCCCCGGACGACGGTCAGGCCCGGCGCGAAGTCAACGTCGAGCGCGCGATAGCGCCGGAAGTCCTGGGCAGTCAGCTTTCGGACCCTCACAGCGAGACCTCATGCCCGGCCAGAAGCAATCGACCGAGCCGCAGGACGTCGCGCGCCTCGGCGGCCTCGGCATCGGCTCCGGCAGCCTCAAAGGCGGCGACGCTGGTCTCGAGGTCCCGGATGAAGGCGCCAGCGATTGTGTCGGGTGAGGGTAACGTGCCCTCGGTCAGGGCCGGCAGCGACGAGTCACGAACCCGGACCTTCAGGAAGGCCGGCGCCAGGGCGGCTTCGATCTCGTCGACATCGAGGTCGAGCTCATCCGGCTTGACTCCGACGAGGCGGACATCGAGCACCAGATCCGGATCTGCGAGCATCGCCAGGGTCTTGATCAGGCCCGGCTGGCTGGCCACGCTGCTCGCGTCGACTTCGCGCTTCTCGAAACTGGTCCGCCCGACCTTGCGCTCGTCGACGGTGACGGACTTCTTGCCGTTGCGCTCGTTCAGCTCCACGAGGAGGACCTTGCCGGCTCGATCCTGGTCGAGAGCCACGGGTTCCGGTGCCCCGGAGTAGGCGTAAGTCACGCTGCCGGCCGTGCCAGTCTGGGCGGAGTGCCAGTGGCCCATGGCAAGGTAATCCAGGTTGGAGGCCGCGATCTCGTCCGTGGTGATGACCACCTCGTCTCGATCCGTCTTGCCGGGGATGGCGACGGAGCCGTGGACCATGCCGATATGCCAGGTGGCGACCGGCCCGTCGTCGCCGCCACGGAAGCCCTGGAGCGGGCTATGCGGCGCGCGCTTGGTCGTGAAGACCGGTCCATGGACGACGACGTCGCAGGCGGGAAGGTGGACGGATCCGCGGTCTGGATCGAGGACCGTCACGAAGTCATCGTCCGGTCCGCATCCGGCCAGGGCGGGCAGGTCGTAGGCGCGGTAGATCGAGGCGCGATCGAAGACGTCGTGCGTTCCCGGGATGATGACGGTTCGGATCCTTGCGCCCACGAGGCGCTTCAATTCGGCCGCGACGCGTTCGACCGAGCGACGCGGCTGGACGTTCGAATCGAACAGGTCGCCCGCGATCAGGAAGAGATCGACCTTCTGACTGATGGCCAGGTCTATGGCGGCCGCGAACGCGGTGAACTGTCGCTCACGCTGGGCGCTGGCCTGATCGCCGAGATCCGCGTGTCGAGCGCCGAGGTGGGCATCGGCGGTGTGGATGAGCCTCAGCATCCGGTCGTGTGCCCGCCTCCCTGGCTGTTTCGGTCAGATCATCCCAGCCCGGTGTCCACGCCCGCCTGCCGCCGTGGGCGGTCTGTGAAGCGAGCGGGGCGCCCCCATGACTCCCCGCTCGCTGACCAGACTGTCGAGGGGCATTGTGACAGGTACAGTGTCAATGTGGCCCGTTGTTTCGGTGCTCGGGCGACCAGAATCGGCAACGCGTTGTATCCTCCCGATCTGCCGCGACCACAATGCGGGTGCTCGTTCCGGCAACCCGCTGAAGTCATCGCGCCCCGGAGGAGACACATCGTGACGTACGTCGATCGTACGCTTGTCTGCGTGGATTGCGTGATCGCGTTCACCCATTCGGCCGCGGACCAGGAGTTCTACATCCAGAAGGGGTTCGTCAGCGACCCAAAGCGCTGCACCGGTTGCCGAGCGAGTCGCCGTGCCACTCGGGATGGTGGTGGGTACGACGCCCGCGATATCGGAGGGCCGCGTGGCTACGAGCGAAGCGACGAGCGAGGCCGGCGTGAGTACTTCGCGGTCGTCTGCTCGTCCTGCGGCAATCAGGCACAGGTGCCGTTCAAGCCCCGCATGGACCGGCCGGTCTACTGCTCGGATTGCTTTCGAACCGTCAAGCCCGGATGAGCGGCGCCGGCTGATCGAGCCGATCGGGCTCGCCGGTCTCCAGTCGGAAGAGATCGCCCGCCCGGTAGCGATCCCGCCGACGGCCTCGCCAGACGGTGACGCGCGACCGGCCGTGAACCTGCCAAACACCGTCGCGGCCAACGGCCGCCGTGCCCCCGTCGATCCCCAGCAAAACCGCGCCGCGGGGGGCCTGCAGCACGATCAGGGCGCTGACCGGTTCCGGGCGGCTGTCGTAGGCCGGCAACACCGAGACGCCTGGCACGACGCCGAGCCCAGAGCGCCAGCGCAGTGGCCACGGCAGCCGACCCAACCGGCAGTCGTACGCCCGACTCGCGAGCACCATGGCACCGGCCGCGCATCCCGCCACGACGGCACCCCGACCATGCGCCGCGGCGATCGCCCGTCCTGCCGCGGTTCCCTCGATCGTCCGGATCAGGTAGCCCGGCTTGCCGCCGGAGAGGTAGATCAGGTCCGCCTCCTCGAGCGCCTGGGCCGCAGCCGCATTGTCAGCGTCGGATCGATTGCGGACCAGGACGGGCTCCACTTCGGCGCCGAGAGCTCCGAAGTGGGCAACGCCCATGGCCGCGGCCCGCTGGAAGGCGACTTCGTCATCCGCCCAGGAGGCGGTGAGTAGGATCGCCACGCGCGGTCGCTGTCGACCGATCGCGGAGAGCAGGCCGGCGTCGAACTCGGCCATCATCGGGAGGAATTCGCCGGCGCCGATGAGCGCCACGGGTCCGGGCACGCTCGAGAGTCTACCTCTACCTTGCGGTTCGGCCTCGCGGCCTGCGAGACTGTCGGGGTGCCTCGTGACTGGGACGCCCGAAGCTACGACCGGGTCGCCGATCCGATGACACGCTGGGGCGCGGCGGTTCTGGATCGACTGCCGCTGGCCGGCGACGAAACGGTGCTGGATGCGGGCTGCGGCAGCGGCCGGGTCACGGAGCTGTTGGCTGCACGATTGGCTCGGGGCCGGGTCATCGCGCTCGATGGTTCGGTTGCGATGATCGATGCCGCGCGCGAGCGGCTGGCGCCCTTCGGGGAGCGTGTCGAGTATGTCGTCGCCGACCTGGGCCGGCCGCTGCCGTTATCGGAGCCGGTCGATGCGATCCTCTCGACCGCAACGCTCCACTGGGTTCCCGATCACGACGCGCTCTTCTGGAACCTTGGCGCTGTCCTCCGTCCCGGCCCAGGCCGCGAGCCATCGGGGAGTCGACCTACCCGGTACTCACCGTACCGCGTTCTCCACGAGTGAACGTGATCCCCCGGCAGATTCGACACGTTGTGTTGATTTCTGGCAGGACCACGAGACGTTCATCCGCAATCCGGTACTGCCAGGACCCGAGGGCGGGGGATGGCGTGTGATGGCGGCGCGCGTGCTGGCGCGTGATGGCGCGTGCTGGCGGCGCGGGTGATGGGCGGGGGATGGCGCGTGATGGCGGCGCGGGTGCTGCCTGACCAGTCCCAACTTCACCGGGGAACATCACTCAGCTAGGTGCTGGAGCACGGCGGATCCGGGTCGGATCGCGCCTCATTCCCGGCCGCGGACGCGGAATGGCGCTCCGTGGCCGGGAATGACGATATCGGCGGCGGCCAGGACCCGCTCACGGCCGCGCTCGAGGGCGGCCTGGTCCGACGCAACCGGATCAACCACGGGCGTTCGGTCGCTGTTCCACCACAGGTGGGTCATCGCATAGATGCCATCGTCCGCTTCGACCAGCAGCGACGCATCCTCTTCGGTGTGGCCGGGGGTCAACCAGAGCTGACTGTTCGGGCTCAATCGGTAGCCGTCGCCCTCGTGGTCGAGCCACAGGTCGTCGCGATAGCGCGCCCAGAAGTCGACGATCTCGGCGTTGGGGAAAAGCGCGCAGTTGATGGTGTGATCCGGGTGATGATGGCTCAGAAAGATGTGCGTGATGGCCTCGGGAGCCACGCCGAGGGCGGTCAGCGGATCCAGGATGAGCGAGCGATTGGCGACCATGCCGGGGTCGACCACAATCGTCGTCCCACCGTCTCGCACCAGGACGACAGAACTCGCCACCCGGTCGTTGGCATACCCGGCGTGGAGTAGGTGCACGCTGGTCATCCCAGGGATCGTAGAGCACCGGCGACGCGGTGCACGGCCTTCGTCGCGCCCGCCGGGATCGGCCTGCCCGAGCCTGTCGGGACGTGCGACTCTTCAACACCAATCCGAACGAACTTCCGGGGGGACATCGTCATGGCTTTCAACCGCGCCACCGAGACCGGGCCGGCCAACCTGATCGTGGCCGGGGGTCGCGTCGAAACGCGTGACGGATCCCGCCCCGTCGCCGAGGCGTTGGCGATCCGCGACGGCCGGTTTGTCGCCGTCGGGGACCGACGGGCGGTTGACGCCTTTCGCGGCCCGGCGACGCGGGTCATCGATCTTGGCGGCGGAATGGCCGTTCCCGGGTTCGGCGACGCCCACGTCCACCCCACGCACGGCGGGCTGGCGATGGCCCGCTGCGAGTTCCACAGCGACGCCTATTCGCGGACCCTTGATGAGTACCTCGGCATCGTGGCTGCGTACGTCGCCGCCAATCCGGACCGACCGTGGATCCTCGGCGGCGGGTGGAGCATGGGCGACTTCCCGAACGGGACGCCGCGTCGGGAGGACCTGGACCGGGTCGCCCCGGACCGGCCGGCGTATCTGCCGAACCGCGACGGCCACAGCGCGTGGGTGAACACGCGCGCCCTCGAGATCGCCGGCATCACGAACGACACCGCGGATCCATACGACGGCCGGATCGAGCGGGATCCCGACGGCTCTGCATCCGGCAGCCTTCACGACGGCGCCATGGACCTCGTCGAGCGGCATGTCCCGCCGACCACGTTGGCGGAAATGAGCGACGGCCTTCGCGCCGGCCAGCGGTACCTCCACACACTGGGCATCTCGGCCTGGCAGGACGCCATCGTCGAGCCACTTGACGAGTCAGCCTACCGGGCGCTCGGAGCGTCGGGCGAGCTGACCGCCCGAGTCGTCGGGGCACTGTGGTGGGACCGCCACCGCGGCCTCGAGCAGATCGATGGGCTGCTCGAGCGGCGGGCTCGCGGCCCGGCCGGTCGCTTCCGCCCGACAAGCGTGAAGATCATGCAGGACGGCGTCCTCGAAACGTTCACCGGGGCGGTGCTCGAGCCCTACCTCGGGCGGGACGGGCAACCGACCACGAATACGGGCCCGAGCATGGTCGACCCCGCCCTGCTGGCCGAGGCCGTGACACGACTCGACCGGAATGGCTTCCAGGTCCACTTCCACGCGATCGGCGAACGGGCCGTGCGTGAATGCCTGGATGCCGTGGCTGCCGCCCGGCGGGCAAACGGGCCGTCCACGAACCGCCACCACATCTCGCACATCCAGGTCGTCCACCCGGATGACATCGATCGATTTGCCGCACTCGACGTGATCGCCAACGCGCAGGCGCTGTGGGCGGTCCACGAGAGGCAATTGGACGAGCTGACCATCCCGTTCCTGGGTGCCGAGCGAGCCGGCTGGCAGTACCCGTTCGGCTCGTTGCTGCGGGCCGGCGCGCGACTCGCCATGGGCAGCGACTGGCCGGTCTCGTCACCCAACCCTCTGTTCGAAATGGAGCTCGCCGTCACCCGCGTAGGGTGGCAGTGGCGCGGCGAGAAGGAGCCGTTCC
Organism: Chloroflexota bacterium; assembly: GCA_031431535.1. Lineage (GTDB taxonomy): Bacteria > Chloroflexota > Limnocylindria > Limnocylindrales > CSP1-4 > SPCO01. The sequence continues at coordinate 2,715 of JANPDO010000302.1, read as the reverse complement.
TGCCGGATCAGTGCCTCACGCTCGATCAGGCGCTAGCCGGGTTCACGACCGGCACGGCGTTCGTCAACCACACCGAGACGGAGACCGGCTCGATCGAAGTCGGCAAGCTCGCGGACCTGGCGATCCTGGATCGCGACCTGTTCGCGCAGGAGGCCGGCCCGATCGGCGACGCGCGGGTGCTCGCCACCATCGTCGAGGGGGAGTTGGTCTACGAGGCAGCCGGCCTGACCGGCTGATCCTGGTCGGGCTGCGCCGTTCCACGCGCAACAATTCGGTGCAGTGGTCGCCCGTGCAATGAGGCCCCCAGAGCCCCGTTGCCCCGCGGGCAGCGATTCGGACTGGAGCGGCGGGCACCGACCGCCTCGCGCCGAAGTCGTTGACTCCGGGGCAACGGGCGGTGGGCAGGCTCGGTGCCGGAAGTCCCGAAGCGCCGTTGCCAATCGTCCGCATGGACGGATGACGAGGTCGAATTGAGGGCTGGGGTTTGCCCGTGTCTACGGCAAGTCGGCCCGGGTGTCGACGTCGAAGGTCGATCTCCCACCTGGATCGAGGGGTCGCCACGCCTCCTCCGCAATCACGATTGTGGCGAGGGCGTCGACCAGCGCTCGAAGCCGGCGTTCGCCATTCGCGACCAGGCTGGCCGCGGCGTCGAGGGCGACTTCGCGACGGAGCACCATCGGTAGGGGCCGGGCTCGGCCCGCCTGCTCGAGGACGGCTGCCTCCGTTCCAGGCTGGTCGAAGGGGATCAACAGTGCTTCAAGCACTCCGCCAACCAGCTCCGGCATGTCGCCGCCCGTCACCAGGACGATTGGCTCGTTCGCAGCGCCGAGGCCGGCAAGCAGACCGGCCAACGGGCCTTCGAACGGCCTTGCGTCGGGGACGATCCGGATCCCGGGCGGAACGTCTGGCTGGGTACCTGGCGCGACCATCACCAGCACCTCGCTGGCGAATGGGCGTACGGCGTCGATGGCATGCAGCAGAAGAGATCGTCCGTTGATGGGTTCGGCGAGCTTGTCGCGACCAAACCGGCTCGATCGCCCGCCGGCGAGCACGATCGCACTGACACCGCCCGGCGTCACGGGTTGCGCGACTCCGAGCTGGGCGCCGACCCGATGCCGCTGACCATGCCGTGGCGGCCTGCGCCCACCGCACTCGACGACGCGGCCGGCGCCTCGGCATCGGCCCGAACCGTGGCGGCCGATGCCTCCGATCGAGCCGTGGCGGCCCGCGGTCCCGGAACGTGCCCGGCGACCGTTCGGCGCAGCACCCCACGGCGGTCGAGGTCGGCCAGGATGGCCATCACGAACTTGCGGCTGGTGCCCATCGCGTCACGCAGCGCCGCCGGGGTCAGGGGCGCCCGTCCGGCCAGGTCGAGCGCCAGCTGCTCGATCGTTCGGTAGGTAGAAGCTTCGTAGGCGAGGTCTGGCTCGAGGATCACGATCCGGCCGACTCGCTCGAGCTCGCCGACGGCGGACGCCGAGCAGCCCGCCGTTCGAGCAGCGTTGCCCAATGGCGGCGGCGTGTCCGTCGAGAGCGCGCGTTCCAGCCGATTCATGGCTTGAACAAGGCCAGGGTCCGCTGATTCGGGGGCGGCAGGTTGGGCGCCAGGCGGCCGCAGCCACTCGCCGTCGCGCACGAATCGGCCGTCGAGGACGAACCGCTCGACGATCGCGGTTGCCGCGGCGGCCACCCGGTCGCGCCGGATGGTGACCAGTCGCCGAAGCACGATCCCGGCTCGGGCCCGCACGGCAGTCAGCTCGAGGGGCGCCGCGGAGTCGTGCCCCTGGGACCCGGCAGCACCCGGCACAACGATCGCGCCCAGGACGGTTGCGCTGACGTCGTCGGCGAACGCGAACGCGCTGTCGGATCCAGCCAGCAATCCATGGAGGTCGAGCCGGGCGGCCTCGGCGGCGACGGGTGTGCCACCGGGCCCGCGTCGCTCGATGGCCTCGGCCAGCGCCTGAACGCGATCCGTGGACTGCCTCCGGCGCGAGATGCCGCGCGGCGGGAACGTGTCGAGGACGATGCCGCCAACCGCAGAGTCCGGGCCAGCCGCCCGGCGCAGGACGAATCGATCGCCAGGGGCGGCGGCGACGGGTTCGCTCAGTCGAAGCGTGGCTGCGACCATTCCGTTCGGAAGGTCAATCGCGTCGCGGCCGGACCGCCCCACGGCGCCATCGGTGGACGCCGTGCCCAGGTGGACGCGCACGCGCGCTCGATCAGCGATAGGCCGGCCGAGTGCGACCAGGAGCCTGTCCGTCGCGACGACAGCTGGATCATCCGTCAGGACCATGCCCCGATGGCACGCTGTCACATCCGCGCCGGTCAGGTTGACCGCCGTGCGGCCGGGCCCCGCCGCCTCGATCGCTGTGCCATGCACCTGGAGTTCGCGCACCCTGATGGTGTCGCCGCCCGGGATCAGGCGAAGCATCGCATTCCGCGCGAGCGGGCCGCCTCGTAGCGTACCGGTGACGACCACGCCGCGGCCCCGGACGCTGAACACTCGATCGATTGGCAGGCGTGAGCGAGCCGAGCTGGTCTCCAATGAGACTCGGGCCGCCTCGACCCGCTCACGAAGGTGGATCAGTCCGCCGCGCAGCGCATCGATGCCGTCGCCACGGACCGACGAGACGGGAATGACCGGTGAGCCCGCCAGGGTCGTATCCGCGAGGAGACGACTCGTGGCCTCCCGGACCTGCGCGAGGCGCGCGGTAT
>JANPDO010000301.1:0-2470 GCA_031431535.1 Chloroflexota bacterium | reverse complement strand
CGTCCCCGAATGTCTGCTCCAGGCCCTCGCCGTCCCACACGGCCAGTTCACGGATCCCGGGTGTGTCGAGCACCAGCCCGCCGCTCGGCAGCAGATGCAACTGGCGGCGGGTGGTGGTGTGTCGACCCCGCGCGTCGTCGTCCCGGATCACCCGGACCAGGGCGCGTTCCTCTCCGGCCAGTCGGTTCAGAAGGGTGGACTTGCCCACGCCGGATGAGCCGACAAACGCGGCCGTTCGGCCGACTCCGATTCGCCGCTCGACTTCGTCAACCCCGCGCCCGTCGAATGCACTGATGACAAGCACCGTAGCCCCGGCCGCGACGGCAGATACCGCGACGAGCGCCGATTCGGGATCGCCGCCAAGGTCTGCCTTCGACAGGAGGACGACGGGCTCAGCGCCACTCTCCCAGGCTGCGGCGACGTACCGTTCCAGGCGACGCAGGTTGAGGTCGTGGTTGAGCGAGGCCACCACGAAGACCACATCGAGGTTGGCCCCGACGACCTGGGCCTGGGTGCGCTTCCCGGCCGCCTGGCGGAGGAGGGCCGTCCGGCGCGGTAGGACCGCGTGAATGACCGCCTCGCGGGTTGTCCTGCCCTCCAGGGCGACCCAATCACCGACCGCCGGGAAGGCGGCCGGATTGTCGCCGGCCTCGAACCGAAACCGACCGCTGATCGCAGCCCGCAACTGGCCTCCGGCGGCGACGACCTCGTATGAGCCACGATCCTCGGCGACGACGCGGGCCGGCTCCCGCCCGAGCGCCGCATGCTGGTCGTGGGCAGCCTCCAGGTCCGCAGTCCAGCCGAAGGCCACGAGCGGCACTGGCGACGGCGCTGGCGTCTCGTCCATCTCGCCCATCTCAGCCGACTCGTTTGAGCTTGCCGGTTCGCTTGGCATAGCGCTCCGCACGCCCGAAGGCCCACAGACCGAACGGGATTAGCACCGCGCCCATCACCATGAGCGGCCAGGCATCGGCGACGAGCGCGCTCACAGGCACCCCGTCGATCAGACCGGCGCGCACCCCATGGAGCACATAGGTGGCCGGCGAGAGGTGTGAGAGCACCTGCATCCAGTCGGGCAGGATCTCGATCGAGTAGTAGACGCCGCTGACGAGCAGCAGGCAGGACTGGAGCACAAAGGTCATCTGGGCGCCGCGCTCAACGTAGAGCAGCGGCAGGATTGCGGCGATCATCCCGATCCCGACAAAGCTGAATGAGCCAAGGAGCATGAACGCGAGCGCGGTGACCGGATCCGCGTTGGACAGGTCGATCTGCGGAAAGAACAGGATCAAGGCGACAAAGATGACGAAGGTGTGGACGAGGCCATAGACCATCGCGTACAGGACGGATCCCAGCAGCTGTGACCAGCGCTGGATCGGCGCCATCATCGTGTATTCGAGCGTGCCCTCCCAGCGCTCCACCGTGATCGTCTCGGCGATCCAGCTGAACACGATGGACAGGTAGTTCCAGAAGATCGCCCCGACCATCAGGGTCAGCAGCAGCGTCGGGCTGCCTTGGTCGGCGCCAATGAGCGAGATCGACAGCGCGCCCGCGACGGAATACACCAGGAAGGCGACTTCCCAGCCCCAATACCGGCGGGTCAGAAAGAAATTGCGCTCGACGAAGGCGTACGACGCCTTGAGCTCATGGGCGACGATGGTCACGGGATTGATCTCCAGGTGGGGGAGTGCGGTCCGGCCCCTCAGCTGGACCGGACCGGCTCGAATGCGGGTTCCGCCGCAAGTCGCGCGCCGATCCGGATGATCTGGCGCCCGACGATCTGGCGGATGGATGGGGACGTTTGGCGGACCCGGCGCAGGAGGGCGGCCGTCGCGATCTCTCGCTTGATCCGGTCGCGCGCCACTTGGCCGTGCAGGTTGGGGTCAAAGAACATGGGTCTCACCTCCTTTCATTCGTCGGTCTCGGCGTCCTCGTCCTCGACGTCGTCGTCGAGCGAGCGGCCGGTGTAGGTCATGAACACGTCTTCGAGGGTCGCGGCACGGCCCAGGCGGTTCGCGGTGAGAGCCCTGAGGCCCTCGGGCGTGTCCTCGGCGACGACCCGGCCGTCGTTGAGGATCGAGATGCGGCCGCACAGGCGTTCTGCCTCGGCCAGGTCGTGGGTGGTCAGGACGATGGTCGCGTCATGCGTAATTCGCAGTTCTTCGATGAAGGTCTGGACGTCCAGCTTGGAGCGTGGGTCCAGCCCCGTGGTCGGTTCGTCGAGGAGCAGCAGCGTCGGGCTGGTCAGCAGCGCTCGCGCGATCGAGACTTTCTGCTGCATCCCTCGACTCATCTGCTCGATCGGACGGCCTACTCGCTTGGCGGAGATGCCGAGCCGTTCGAGGATCACCAGGGCCTCGCGCTTCGCCGTTCCACCGTCCCGCCCGTAGAGACGGGCGGCGAAGAGCAGGTTGTCCATCGGGCGAAGCTTCTGGAAGAAGGCCGCGTCGACGGTGCCCGGATTGAGCGGCCG
>JANPDO010000300.1:0-1741 GCA_031431535.1 Chloroflexota bacterium | reverse complement strand
GTCGAGCGACCAGCGCAGTGCGGATCGCAGGTTGTGCTCCTCGTGGTCCAGGACGTCCAGCCAGGCGTCTGCCTCCGAACTACCCAGATGAGGGCTCGCCCGCTCGGCGACTTCCAGGTAGGTGAGTGCATGCCGTCGCTCGCAATCCGGCCGCTCGCCAGCCTGGTCGAGCCGCTCCAGCGCGTACTCGCGGATGAGGACGTGGCGCTCAAACCTCGGCTCGCCGTGGTCAGTCGCACCGATTCTGACGAGGCTCTTGTCGGCCATCGACTCCATGCCGGTGACGACCTCCGTCGACAGCTCGCGACGCGGATCGACGACGGCCTCGGCCGCCCCCAGTGTCCAGCCGCCATTGAACACGGCGAGACGCCGGAAGATGACCTGCTCATCGGCCGCCAGCAGGTCATGGCTCCAGGTGATGGTCCCGCGCAGGGTGCGTTGTCGCTCCGGCAGATCGCGGGCCCCTCCGGCCAGCAGGTCCAGGCTTTGCCCGAGCCGCTCGAGAATGGTCGCTGGGGACAGCAGGCGCGTGCGGGCGGCGGCCAGCTCGATGGCCAGCGGCAGGCCGCCCAGACGGTCGACGATCTGGCGCACGACATCGACCTGGCTCGCTCGTTCCGCGCTGTCCGGGTCGATCCGCCGCGCTTGGGCTCGGTCCAGGAACAGCTTGACCCCGTCCTCGCGATCGAGCGGCGGAACGACGTACTCGCGCTCGCCGCTCAAGCGCAGGATCTCGCGGCTGGTGACGATCAGGCGCAGCCCGGCTGACTCGCGCAGGAGCGTCGCCACAACCATCGCGGCGTCCGGCAGGAGCTGCTCCAGGTTGTCGAGGACCAGCAGCGCCTCGATTGAGCGCAAGTGATCGCGCAGCCTCGAGGCGGTCGTGACGCCAGGCTCCTCGCGAACGCCGAGCTCGGTTGCGATGGTCCCAACGACCAGCGCGGGATCGCGGATCGGGGCGAGGTCGATGAACCAGGTCCCCCCGCCGAAGCGGTGACGGACGACCTCCGCGAGACTGACGCCGAGGCGCGTCTTGCCGGTCCCGCCGGGACCGGTGAGGGTCAGCAGCCGCGATGTCAGCATCACCTCGGCCAGCTTCGCGACCTCCGCCTGGCGACCGACGAAGCGGGTCGGCAACGACGGCAGGTTGGACGGCAGATCCTCCGTTCGGAGCGGCCGGGGATCGTCGGTCACGCCCGGGAGCACGACCCGATAGAGCGGCCGCGGGTCGTCGAAGTCCTTGAGACGGCGCACTCCCTCGTCGACGATCGTCGCGCCGGTCGGCACCAAGGTAGCGGGATCGGCGACCAGGCCCTGGTGCGTTGCCCCCGAGATGACGATCTGCCCGCCGTTCCCCGCGGCCGCGACCCGGGCGGCGTAGTGGACGTCGATCCCGACGTAGTCCTCCTTCGAGTCCGTGAGCCGGCCATCGCCAGTGTGGATCCCGATCCGCACGAGAACCCCGTGTCCGGACCTGCCCAGCGCTCCACCGGCGAGGTTCATTGCCATATCGACGGCCGCCCCGACCGCACTGCCAGCGTCGGTGAAGACCGCGAACGCGCCGTCGCCCTCGTGCTTGACGACTACGCCGCCGCGGCCATAGACCATCGAGTCGACCAGCCGGTCGTGATCGCCCAGCAATCCGGCCCAGGCGTCGTCGCCCAATCGATGAGCGTGTCGCGTGGACCCCTCAATGTCGCTGAACAGGAAGGTGACGCGGCCTGTCGGCAGGTCCATTCCG
>JANPDO010000299.1:0-9084 GCA_031431535.1 Chloroflexota bacterium | reverse complement strand
GCAGGCGAACCTCGTCGGCGGGGGCGACCGGCGTGTCCAGCCCGGCAAGGTAGCGAACATCCTGGCCGTTGACATAGACATTGACGAACCGGTTGAGATCCCCGTCCGCGGTCAGCAGTTGCGATCCGAGCGACGGATGCTTCGCCACCAGTGCCTTGACAACGCCGCGGATCGAGTCACCGTCGAGCTCGAGCGACTTCGCACCGCCGACGCTGGGGCGCAGAACGGCGGGGATGAAGACCGTGCTCACGCGCGAGCCTCAGGCGCAACCTTGCCGGCGAGCCCGGACATCGACATCAGGAAGGGCGCATCGTCGCCGACGTTGGAGAGGGCGAGCGGACGCCCGGCCTTGCGCGCCGCGACGGCGTCGTCCGAGCAGACCGGGCACTTCGGGTCGCGGCGCAGTTTCAACTCGGTGAATTCCGTCTCGAGGGCATCGAACAGGAGCAGTCGACCGGCGAGCGTTTGCCCGATCCCCAGCAGCACCTTGATGGCTTCGTTGGCCTGGAGCAGCCCAAGGATCCCGGGCACCACGCCGAGCACCCCGGCGACCGAGCAGCCGGGCGCAAGCTCCGGCGGCGGCGGGGTGGGATAAAGGCACCGGTAGCACGGGCCCTGGTATGGGATGAATGTGGTGAGCTGGCCCTCGAAGCGGAACACGCTGGCATGAATGACCGGGATGCCGGCCGCGACCGCCGCGTCGTTGACGATGTAGCGGGTTTCGAACGTATCAGTCCCATCGAGGATCACGTCGTAGCCCGCGATCAGTCGCTGAACGTTGTCGGCGACCAGCATTTCCTCGTGGGGGACCACCTTGACGTCCGGATTGAGCCCCTCGATCGTCAGGCGCGCCGATTCGGTCTTCTTCTGGCCAACCCGGGCGGTCGAATGGATGATCTGGCGCTGGAGGTTGGACATGTCGACGATGTCGAAGTCGACGATGCCGATCGTGCCGACTCCGGCTGCTGCGAGGTAGAGGGCCGCCGGCGAACCGAGACCGCCGGCACCAATGATCAGGGCCCTGGAGCCGAGCAGCCGCGCCTGACCGTTGAGGCCAACTTCGGGGATCAGCAGGTGCCGGCTGTAGCGCTGGCGCTGGTCCGGCGTGAGGGACGGGGGCGTTGTCCACTTCAGGCCCTGCGACTTCCAGGCCTGGAAGCCGCCACTCATCGAAACAACGGTTTCGTAGCCCATCTGGCTGAGCGTCTGCGCGGCAAACAGCGAACGCACACCACCCGCGCAATACAGCACGACGGGCCGCGCGCGATCCGGCAGATCGCCCTCGATGCCCTGCTCGAGGTAGCTTTTGGCAACATGGACGGCACCGTCGATGTGGCCCTGCTCCCACTCGTGGGCCTCGCGCACGTCGACGAGGACGGGCGGCACAGGCGCCTCGAGCAGCAGGGTGACCTCGGCTGGGGTCACCTCGCGGATTTCGGCTCTGGCCTCTCGCATGAGGTCTGAGAAGGTCTTTGGCATGGGCGTTGGGCTCCGATGATCGACGGGCTGGCAGCCGGTTCGGCGCCAGGGCGGTGGGTTGAGGAGGTGGATAGCCGCGGACCGATCCGCGGCGCTGGTTTCGCCGCCTCAGGCCGGCCGAGTACACCTGCAGCGGCGCTCGATCCGGCCCCTGCGCCATAGGGCGTTCAAGCGTCGGCCTCGCGCCCGGTCATGCGCCTGCCTCGGCCGGGCTCGGCGTCCTGTTGGTGGGATCGGCCGCACCCAGGTCCGACAAGACGTGCTGGAGACTGTCGTGGCTGAGCATGGCGCACTTGAGCCGCGCCGGGCTGATCTCGATCCCCAGCAGCTCGAGCAGGTCGTCGGCGCGGAAACCCGTCACCTCGGACAGCGGCTTGCCCTTGATCTCGTCCGTCAGGAGGCTGGCACTGGCCTGGCTGATCGCACAGCCGCGCCCGGTGAACCCGACTCGATCCACGATCCCGTCCTTGACCCCGAGCATCAACGTGATCCGGTCTCCGCACAACGGATTGGCGCCCTCGTACGAGGCATCGGCGTCCTCAATGACCCCGAAGTTATGGGGCCGCCGGTAGTGCTCCAGGATGTAATCGCGGTACAGGTCGTCCATGCTCGCCCGAGTGTAGCGCGAGACGCCAATCCCGACCACAAGGGTCGGATATCGACGGGCCCGGCCACCGGCCATCTGCCCGCCAGCAAGCCATCGGCCCGCCACCGGCCATCGGCCCGCCACCGAGCCGTCGGCGATTCCAACCCCATTGGTCTACGCGCCACACCCGTGCTCATTTCTCCAACCACCCTGGAATCCTCGGTCATCTGCAGCCGAAACGCGTCGTTATTACCAACCGCGCTGGAGGTGGCGACCAATCCGACCCCCACCGTGTCCCGTAGGCCAACCCCATTGGAATGCCGGCCTGGGCCGAGCGGTTCGTGGGGCCGATCGGTCAGGTCAACCGTCGACAACCCGCAACTTGAGGCGGACGATTCAGCGGGACGGGTCGACGATCATCACGCCCGCGAATGCGGCCCTGTGGAATCCGCAATCCCTCGTCACGCTGGCCGTCCGATCAGTCGAAGACGATCAATTGGCGGAGCGCGGAGCCGTCGGCGAGACGGTCGAAGCCTTCGTTGATGGCGGCGAGCCTGATGCGGGCGCTGATGAGCCGCTCGATTGGCAGCCGGCCCTCCCGGGCGAGGGCCAGGTAGCGCGGGACATCGCGGCGAGGCACGCTCGAGCCCATATAGGAGCCCCGGAGGGTCCGCTCCTCCGCGACGAGGCTGAGCGCGGGGATGCAGAGCATCGCGTCGGGCGAAGGCAGCCCGGTCGAAACCGTGGTCCCCCCCGGGCGCGTCGCCGCGTATGCGCTCTGGAGCGTGGCAACCCGGCCGACCGCTTCGACGACGGTCTCGCCGCCTCCGCCGGTAATCTCGCGGATGATCGCCACGAGATCGGGGTCGTCGCCGCGGACCGCGTGGGTGGCCCCGAACCCCCGGGCCAGTGCGAGCTTCGCATCGACGACGTCCACCGCGACGATGGGGTGGCAGTCCGCGAGTCGCGCGCCCATGACGGCCGATGAGCCGACGCCACCCAGTCCGAAGATCACGGCCGATGAACCGGGTCGGGCCTTGGCTGTGTTCAGGATGGCCCCGACGCCCGTCAGGACGGCACACCCGAGGACGGCGGCCGTCGACAGGTCCGCGTCGCGATCGATGCGGACGAGCGAGCCCTGCGAGACGACGGCATGGTCCGCGAAGGCGGCGACGCCGAGGAGATGGCTGATCGGCTCGCCGCCATCGGGGCGCGACAGGCGACGGGCGCCGCCGAGGAGCGTCCCCGCGCCGTTGGCGACTTGCCCGGGTTCGCAGCGGGCCGGCCGGCCGGACCGGCACGGCTGGCACGCACCGCAGGACGGCACGTAGCTAAGGACGACGTGATCACCGACGGCAGCCTCGACGACGTCCGCGCCGATGGCTTCGACGACCGCCGACGCCTCGTGGCCGAGCAGCATCGGCAACGGGCGGACCCGCGATCCATCGATGACGGACAGGTCCGAGTGACAAAGACCGGCGGCGGCGATGCGGACCAGTACTTCGCCCGGTCCGGGGTCGGCCAGGTCCAGATCGGCGATCTCGAGCGCCCCGTTCACAGCGTACGGCGGAGGAATGCCGAGCTCGCTCAGGACGGCGCCGCGGATCCTCATCGCGCGATGATAGGCGGCCTCAAGGCGGCGAACGTGGGCGTGGGCCGGCCACGTATCCAGCCGCCGCCGGCCCAGGCTCGAAGGGTCAGAGCGAGGTGCCGACCGAAACAGACGAGGTGTCTTGCCGGCGCCCGCGCTGGGCGCCGGCAAGACCGGTCAGCCGTTGAAGAGCGTCTGGACCTGCTTGAGGCCGTCGACCAACGCATCGATGTCGTCGCGGCCGGTATAGACGTTGAACGAGGCCCGGGCGGTGGCCGCGAGGTCCAGGCGCTCGTGGAGCGGCATCGTGCAATGGTGGCCGGCGCGGACGGCGATGCCGTAGCGGTCCAGGACCTGGGCGACGTCGTGCGGGTGGATGCCCGGCAGGTTAAACGGGACGACACCGCCACGGAGCGACGGATCGAGAGGTCCGTAGAGTTCGATGCCGGGCACCTCGCGCGGCAGGACGTCGAGCGCGTAGGCGACGAGGTCGCGCTCGTGCTCGCGGACGGCGTCCATGCCCAGAGCCTGCAGGTACTCTGCCGCGACACAAAGCCCAATGGCGTCGCCGACGGCCGGGGTGCCCGCTTCGAACTTCCAGGGGATCTCGTTGAACTCTGAGCGACGCAGGTGAACCTCACGGATCATCTCGCCGCCGGCCAGGAACGGAGGCATCGACTCGAGCAGCTCGCGCCGGGCCCACAGCGCGCCCGAACCCATCGGCCCGAGCATCTTGTGGCCGCTGAACGCATAGAAGTCGCAACCGATCGCCTGCACGTCGACCGGCACGTGCGGGACGGCCTGGGCGCCGTCGATCAGGACGAGCGCGCCGGCCGCGTGGGCCATCTCGGTCATGTCGCGGACCGGGTTGATCGTGCCGAGTGTGTTCGAAACGTGGGTGAACGCGACCAGCTTCGGCTTGAGGCGCAGCAGCACCTCGAAGACATCGAGCCGGAGAATCCCGTCGTCGGTGATCGGGATGAACTCGAGGTCGCCGTCCTTCTCCTGGACCAGGAGCTGCCAGGGCACGAGGTTGGCGTGGTGCTCCATCTCCGTGAGGATGATCTGGTCGCCCCTGGCGACGTTCCGGCGGCCCCACGAGTAGGCGACCAGGTTGATCGCCTCGGTCGCGTTGCGGGTGAAGACGATCTCACGGCTGTCCGGCGCGTTGATGAACCGGGCCACCCGAGCGCGCGCGTGCTCGTACGCCGCGGTGGCCTTTTCGCCGATCGTGTAGATCCCGCGATGGACGTTGGCGTTGTACTCGCGGTAGTAGGTGTCCATGGCCTCGAGCACGGCGCGAGGCTTCTGGCTGGTCGATGCGGAGTCGAGATAAACGAGGCGGTGGCCGTTGATCTCCTGGTCCAGAATCGGGAAATCGAGGCGGACGACGTGCGGATCGAAGGCACGCGCGGCGATCGGGAGAGCGGCGTGGGTCGCAGGTTCAGAACTGGCCTGGCTTTTCGCCTGGCTCGTCGTCTCGATCGCCATCGGTGATCTCGCCCGGCTAGCGGGCGGCCTCCACGGGCTCGCGCTCGGCACCGGCCGGCGCCTGGGGAACGAGCAGCGCCTCGTCGGGCAGGTCCGGCGAGAGGCCCGCCTCGCGCAGAATCGGGCCGTAGCCCTCGTCCTCGAGGCGGAGCGCCAGCTCCTTGCCCCCGGACTTGACGATCCGGCCCTGGGCCAACACGTGGACAAGATCCGGGGTGATGTAGTTGAGCAACCGCTGGTAGTGGGTGATCAGCAGGACGCCGAGATTCGGGTTGAGCATCGCGTTGACCCCCTCGGCCACGATCCGCAGCGCATCGATGTCCAGCCCGGAGTCGGTCTCGTCGAGGATCGCCATCTCGGGCTCCAGGACCGCCATCTGGAGCATCTCGAGGCGCTTCTTCTCGCCGCCGGAGAAGCCCTCGTTGACGTAGCGTGAGGCGAATCCCTCGTCCATCCGCAGCATCGCCATCTTCTCGCGCATCTTGTTGCGGAAGTCGCGCATGGAGATGCCGCCGCGCATCGGGTCCGTCGGGTCAACGTCGGGGTTCTTGTCGATCCCCTGGAGCTTGGCATTGAGCGCCGAGCGGATGAAGCTCGCGACGCTGAGGCCGGGGATCGCAGTGGGGTACTGGAAGGCCAGGAACAGGCCTAGGCGTGCCCGCTTGTCGGGCGACAGTTTGAGGATGTCGCGGCCCTGCCAGGTCACCGTGCCGCCCTTGACGACGTACGCCGGATGACCCATGAGCGCGTACGCGAGGGTGGTCTTGCCCGACCCGTTGGGGCCCATGATCGCGTGGACCTCTCCCTTGCCGACGGTCAGGTCGATCCCCTGGAGGATATCCGTCTCGGGATGGGTGATCGGCGCGACGCGCAGGCCGCGAATGACGAGCTGGTCTGAGGCGGCGGCGGTGTCGCTCACGGGGGGGTCAGGGCTCCTTGGGTGGTTGGGCTCGGGGTCGGGGTCAAGGTCGGGGTGATCCTGGGCGGTACCAGGTCCGCCAGCGTCATCGAGTCGAGGGCGCCGGCGACGGCATCGCGTACGCGAACCCACAGGACGTTGACGGTGCAGCGGGCCGAGCGATCGCAGAGCAGAGCGTGCTCGGGGTCGTCGCTTGCGCAGATCATCGGAGCAATCGGGCCTTCGAGCGCGCGAAGGACGTCGGCCATGGAGATCGTGGCCGGCGGTCTGGTGAGTTCGTAGCCACCGTGCGCCCCACGGGTGCTGGTGACGAGCTCGGCATCCCGGAGGCCGACGACCAGCTGTTCGAGGTAGGCGCGCGGCAGATCTTCCTCGGCGGCGATCTCGGCGAGCGACGCCGGCCCCGTCCCGAAATGGCGCCCGAGCTGAACCATCAGGCGCACGCCGTACTCGCCCTTCGAGCTGAAGGCGATCGCGCCGCTGCCGTGGAACGTGGGCCGCTGGGTCGTGGGTGGGGTGGTCGCGGGAGCGGTCAGGGAGCAGTCCTCAATCCCGAGTGATTTCGTCGGGATTAGGATACGGCCCGCATCGATGGAGCGTCAACGTGCAGATCTATTCGATGGTGGGCCCACTCCTCTTCGAGCGTGGAGCTCGCCAACTGACGATGCGGGACGCCGCGAGGGCCGCCTACTTGAGCGTCGGGGCGCTCTATCACTATTTCCCGACCAAGCGTGACCTCGTACAGCGGCTCAGGTTCGGCTTCGAGGCCGAGGGTCTGACGCTCGAACAGGGCATTCGCCCGACCGGTTACCGCGAGGGGACGATGGGCTGGTTCGTTGATGAGCCGTGGTTCGGCTTTCCCGGCGGCGGCGGGATGCGAACCCGGCTGACGGCGGTCGTTCGAGAGGAGGCCGGGCGCTGGAAGATCGTCCACATGCACTTCTCGGTAGGCGTCCCCGACGAGGAGGTTCGAGAGCTCCAGGCGAAGTGGGGCGTCAAGTAGCGTTCAGTCGCCCGACGTGCCGCTCCTCGCTCCGTCGCGACGCCGAGCGCGCAGCGAACCAAGGCACGATCGCCGCCGCGACGAGGTCGGACGCTTGCTCCGTGGATCTCGCGCCGGTCCGGATGCTCTCGAAGAATGACGGCTGCACGACGGCTCGGAGGACAGTCATGGCGTCGTCATCGTCGGCCAGGTGGCCAAGCGCAAACCGCATGAGCTGATCCCACCTGGCCCCGTAGGCCGCTCCACCCTCTGCCCACGCGCCGGTCATCATCGGTTCGCGGAGCCACATTCGATAGAGCCGAGCAGCCTGGTCGAGGAACGTGCCGGTCACGCGGATGAGTCGACGGAGGCGATCTTCGATGGAAGTGGCGCCGTCGAAGAGAGAGAGTTCTGGGAGCGGGGCCTCGGCCTGCAGCCGCTCGACCATTGCCGAATCGAGCGAGTCGCGGGACTGGAAGTGGTTACGCAGCGTTCCTGGAGCGACGTCGGCGCGCTGGCCGATCTGCCGCATCGTCGTTCCCGAGATCCCCTGATCGATATAGAGCCCGATGGCGGCCTCGACGATCCGTTCCCGCGTCGCCTCCATCTGCGCCGTGCGCTCACCCATCCGATATGGCCTGGGCATACGCCTCCTCATATCTATTGACTATTGGCGGTCAGCCTAATAATATCATCTCGCCGGCTGGCAGGACCCTCTGAGCGGGCCGACCTTGTGGCGGTCGAGTCTGGCGCCTCCGTCCGGTGGTAGACCCGAGAACGACGTGATGCGAACTCCCGAGGTCCCGGATCTGATGGACATGAGACTCGGCCGTACAGCCTCGGTGCAGGCGGGCGTCCTGGCGGGGATCGCCGGGTTCGCGACCTTCCTGCTCATCCACCATCTCTGGATCGTCCCGATCTGGTTCATCGCGCCGGCCGGTACGCTCGTCGCGGCGGCTGGCGGTGCGGCCGTCGGCGCCGCCTACGCGGAGCTTCTCCCGCACCTGCCGCGACGGCCATGGACCACGATCGGCCTGATCATCGTGATCGGCATCGTCCTCCTCCCTGCGTTCGTCATCGCGGAGCTTCGCGGGCCGATCTTTGCGATGGAGGGCGGCGGCGGAACGTTGCTTGTCCCGGGTGCGGAGGCCGCCGCCGGCGTCGTTGTGGGTCTGCTTGGCACCGCGACGATCGCGGGTGCTGGGTCGGGCTGGCTCATCGCCCGGAATCGCCGGGCTGCCGGGACGACCGCACTGGCCGCGTTCGCGTTCGCCGCCGGCCCGGGCCATAACATCCCCCTGCTCGGTGGCACGCCCGCCGTGGCGAAGGAGCTCGTCATCCTCGCCGCGGTCGTCGCGGTGGCATCCATCGTCCTGGTCGAAGCCCACGCCTGGCAGGCGCGACTGCCCTCGACCAACGGGTTAGGGGCCCGCTCATGACCGAAGTTTGCCACGGGCGAGGACATCACTGCCGCTGGTGGCCGCAGTGCACCCGGTGAATGCCATCGCCTTGTTCGCCCTGGGGGTCATCATCGCCCGGCGCGGGTTCGTCACCGCTCTGGGTGGAGGGAACACCTGATGGATCTCACGCCGCTTCGACCCTGGGTCGTCCTCCTTCATGTCCTGTCCACATTCGCATTCCTGGCCGCCCACGGCATCTCGATGGGCGTTTGGTGGCGGCTGCGGAAGGAGCGAGATCGAATGCGAGTGATCTCCTATCTCGAGCTGTCCGCCTCGATGCTCATCCCAATGAGCGTGGCCGCCCTCGTACTGATCGTCAGCGGCATCGTGGCGGGGATCGCCGGCGGCTGGTGGTTCAACGGGCAGTGGTGGCTCTGGCTGTCGATCGGGCTCCTGATCGTCATCGTCGCTACGATGACACCACTTCTGGCGATGCCACTGAACGAGGTCCGGCGAGCTGCCGGCGTGCCGACCACTGCAGACCTCAAGGCTGGCATCATCCCGGAGCCATCCGACGACGCCACGCTGGACCGCCTGCTGCGGAATCCGAAACCCGCGATCGGCGCGGCCATCGGT
>JANPDO010000298.1:0-1589 GCA_031431535.1 Chloroflexota bacterium | reverse complement strand
AGTTCGACGACATGAAGATCGGGGCATTGATCGACTTGGTCGCCTCGTCCGGCGCGTAATACACCGCCCGGCTATCGAATCGGAGACGGGACTTCTGATCGGGCGTCACGGTTGCACCTCTTGGCCTGGTCGAGGACTACGCCTATCTTATGCCGGAGCGACGCGGCGCACGGGAGGGGCCGCCCTGGCGGACCGTCCGCGGCGGGCGGCCTCCGGGAAACAACGCGAGGCTGTGCTAACGTCGCCCGGAAGACTGTCGTCATCAATCGGCGTTTCCGTGACCCATCCATTCCAACCATCGGGCTTCTTCGCGATCCGCACTCCGCTTCTGCCCTGTGAGGTCCTGACGCGTTGGGGAGCGAGTCTCGCCGCGCCGGTGGCACGCACTCCCGTGGAATTGCGGCACGCCCTCACCGAGGACCGCGACCGGCTTCGCGGCGCCTATCGCACACTCGTCGACTCGCCGGTGGTTCGCGAAGCGCTCTTCATTGCTTCCCCCGGCCTCGACGCCGCGCTGGACCACTGGCTCCAAGACCCGGACAGCGATCGCGGCGAGGAGGTTGAACGCGCGCTGAGCCGCTATCTCACCCGGTTCGCCGCGCGGGCCACGCCCTTCGGTCTCTGTGCCTCGACGGCGCTTGGCACACTGGGGCCGACGACGGACCTGGTCGTGGCGTCGCAGTCGAATTGTCGCAGACACACGCGCCTCGACATGGACTACCTGGTTCTGCTCGTCGAGGCCCTGGAGCAGGACGCGACCTTGTGCGCCTCGCTTCGCTACACCCCGAACTCGAGCCTCTACCTGTCGGCCGGCCGCGTGCGGTATGTCGAGACACGGCTGCGCGACAAGGTGCGGTCGCATCATCTCGTCGCTTTGGAGGCGAGCGAGCCTCTGGACACGGCGATCGCGCGCGCCCGCTCCGGCGCGACGCGCGGCGCACTCGCGGCAGCGCTCGTCGACGAGGAGATTACGCTCGAGGATGCGGAGGCCTTCGTCGGCCAATTGATCGACAGTCAGGTACTGGTATCCGACCTGCACTGCCCGGTGACAGGCCCCGAACCGCTCGATGCTCTGGTGGCGAGGCTTCGGGGTCTTCCCGGAGGAGGCACCACGGCCGATGTCCTGGCATCGGTCTCGATCGCCATCAGGGAAATCGACGGGGAGCCACTCGGCGTGTCGACCGACCGGTACCGGGCCATCGCGAGGCAATTGGAGTCGCTTCCGGCCAGGGTCGACATTGCTCGGTTGTTTCAGGTCGACCTGATGCGGCCTCCGACGCCGACGTTGGGAGTCGACATTGTGTCGGAGATCGCGCGGGGTGTGGCGCTCCTTCATCGGCTGCAGCCGCCCTCGTCGGGCGACGGCCTCGATCGCTTCCGCGCCGCGTTCGCCGATCGGTACGAAGAGCAAGAAGTGTCGCTCGCCGACGCCCTGGACGAGGATGTGGGCGTTGGCCACGCTCTCGACCAGGCGGGCCGTGCCGCTTCGCCGCTTCTCGATGACCTGGATTTTCCCGCACCACTTCGGCGGACCATCGAGTGGGGACGTCGTGAAGAGTGGCTGCTCGATCGCATCGGGCGCGCGTTGG
>JANPDO010000297.1:0-2534 GCA_031431535.1 Chloroflexota bacterium | reverse complement strand
GGGAGATCCTTGGTGAGCATCTCCGTGCCGTGGCCCGGTCCGGGCGGGTGGATGGCCTCGTTCACGCCGCGGTGGTACTCAGGCTGGTCGGGGATAACGTGTATGGCTCGGCGGCGGCATCGCTCGACGGATACTTCCTGGCGTTGGCAGCCATAGCCCGTCGCGGCAGATAGCCGTTGCGGGAACGGTCAGGCGCCGTTCTTCGGCAGACGTCTACGCAGCCAGGCCACGCTCCGATCTACCATCGCGAGTTCATCGACGTCACCCGACCCGAGTGACGCCAGTTCGACGCAAACCGGGCCGCCAAAGCCCGCCGCCGCCAGGATCGCGATGATCTCCTCGAGGTCGGCCGCACCTTCGCCAAGGGCCGTGGAGATCGGCCCGCCAGGAATGGTCGGGTCGCCCGCCTCGTGGTCCTTGAGCTGCACCAGGAGGGTGTACGGCGCGAGCGCGCGCGTTCCTTCGGCCATGTCGTCACCGACCCGGGGCAGGTTGACGTTGTCCAGGCAGACGCCGAGGGTGTGCGGGCGGTCTACACGATCGAACAGGTCGAGGATGTCGCGGGCGCGCAGATCGCCATGGTTCTCCAGCGCGAGCTGAACCCCGGCGCCCGCCGCGTAGTCGGCAGCCCGGCGCATCGGCCCGACGAGACGCTCGACGAGCACCTCAGCGGGTTCGTCGCCGCGCGAAGCCGGGCTGCCGGCCGTGATCCGCATCACCGGGTGGCCAAGGCGTGCGGCCGCTTCGATCCAGCGGGCCAGCTCCTGCTCCGCCCCGTAGCTCCGGCCGCCGTCGAGCCCGTGGTGCCGACCGGTCGGCCACGGGTGGCCCCAAGAGAAGCCGACGGTGAGGTCCGGTCCCGCGTCGGCCAGCTTCGTCGAATCGATCGTTTCCGGCTCCGGCAGATAGCAGGTCTCGAGAAAGACGACCTCAGCTCCCGTCGAGCGGGCGTGGCGCAGCACGGGTCCGGGCTCAGGCGCCCACGGGGCGTGACTGGACGGGGCCTCCCCGGGCCGATGCTCGCCGTAGCGGCGGTGATAGGAGTAGCTGTCAATCCCGACCTGCACGGAGCGCTCCTCGCAGCCTGTATCGATGGCCTATGCTAGCCCGGTTCTGGAAACGTCACCAGCCAATGGTGCGGCGGACCGCGGCGGACCACGGTGGGCCGCCTGCCAGGGGAGAGAGCATGATCCAGGTTGAGGGACTGACCGGTCGCATCGCGGTGGTGACGGGCGCCGGGCGCGGCATCGGCCAGCGGATCGCAGAGGTCCTGGCCGGCAATGGGGCGAAGGTCGCGGCGCTGGACCTCGAGGCGCCGGCACACCCGGGGATCCTCGGCATCGCCTGCGACGTGAGCGACGAGGCGGCGATCGAGGCGGCGTTCATCCGAGTGGAGGCTGAGCTCGGCAACATCTCCGTGCTGGTCCTCAACGCCGGGATCTTCCCGATCGTCCCGTTCGAGGAGACGACGCGGGAGCTGTGGGACCGCACGATGGCGATCAACCTGACCGGCGCCTTCCTGTGTGCCAGGCGAGCCCTGCCGGCGATGCGCGAGGCGGGCTATGGTCGGATCGTCGGGATCGGCTCCAGCGCGGGCAAGGCCGGCGGCGCACGCAGCGTCGCCGCCTACGCGGCCAGCAAGGCCGGTGTCATGACGCTCATGAAGTCGATCGCCAACGAATACGCGAAATTCGGGATCACGGCCAATGCCCTGGCGCCGGCGTTGATCGACACGCCGATGATCGACAACTCGCGCGATCTCGTATCCCGAATCCCGGTGGGCAGGTTCGGGACCGTGGACGAGGTCGCGTCGCTGGTGGCCTTTCTTGCTTCGGAGCACGCTGGCTACATCACGGGCGAAGTGACGGATATCAACGGCGGCTTTTTGATCGACTGACGACGGATCGACTGACGACGAGGAGCGAGCGATGACGGCCCGGCCCCCGGCCGAAGTGCGCCTGGATCGGCTCCGACCGGCTGAGATCGCAGCGGCGCTCGAGCGGGCGCCCATCGCCTGGATCCCGCTTGGCGCGCTCGAGTATCACGCGGACCACCTCCCCAATGGCACGGACGGGATCACCGGGCAGGCCGTGCTCGTTGGAGCCGCGGAGCGACTGGGCGGGGTGGTCCTTCCGTGGTCCTACCTGACGATCGGCACCCTCGCCCTGCCCTGGTCGTTCCGCTACGACCCGGTCCTGGTGGCCGAGGCGCTTCGCCAGACGCTCCGCCAGCTCCCGGCCTTTGGTGTGCGGCTGGCGGTCGTGCACACCGGGCACGGGCCACTGGACCTGAATCACCTGATCAAACGGGTCTGCGCAGAGGTGGAGGGGGAGGGGATCGGGCTGCGGGCGATGGGGCTCTGTTACCTGGAGCTGAACGCCGCGCTTGGCACGGGCCTCGGCACTGACTGGCCGGTGGCGGTGGACCACGGCTCGTCGATGGAGACGTCCTGGATCTCCGCGCTTGAGCCCGGGCTGGTCGCGACCGATCGACTCCCGGACGACCGCCGGGCTTCGATCGTCGGCGTGTACGGC
>JANPDO010000296.1:0-3069 GCA_031431535.1 Chloroflexota bacterium | reverse complement strand
CCTTCCCGGTTCTGCTGGGAATCACGATCGTGAGCTTTCTGGCGCTCTCTCTGGCGCCAGGCGATCCGCTCCTGGCCCGCCTCGATCCGTCGCAGCTCCAGGAGCTTCAGCGGAACCCGGAGCGCCTCGAGGAGCGTCGTCGCGAGCTCGGGCTTGACCAGCCTGTCCCGATCCGTTACCTCGTCTGGCTTGGCGGCGCGGTGACCGGCGACTTCGGCTACTCCATCCAGTCACACCGGCCGATCTCCGAGGAGATCTCAAAACGCATTCCGCCGACACTGGTCCTGATGGGGACAGCGATCGTCATCGCCGTGCTCCTGGGCGTTTCGCTCGGGATCCTGTCCGCGTTACGCCAGTACTCATTCCTGGACTACATCCTGACCGCGGCGACGATGCTCATGAGCAGCACGCCCTCGTTTGTGCTGGGACTCGGGGGGATCTACCTCTTCGCGGTCTGGCTCGATCTGCTCCCGAGCGGTGGAATTCAGACCCTGGGCAGCCCTGAGAGCGCCGCCGACTTTCTCGTTCACCTGATCCTGCCGGCCAGCGTCCTCGGGCTGGCCGGCGCTGCCCCGCTCCTGCGCTATACGAGGGCGAGCATGCTCGAGGTCCTCAACAGCGACTATGTGGTGACCGCTCGATCCAAGGGACTTGCGCCACGCACGGTCATCCTCCGCCACGCCTTCCGCAACTCGCTGATCCCCATCGTCACGGTCATTGGCCTGCTCCTCCCTGAGCTTGTCGCCGGGGCGGTCATCACCGAGCAGATCTTCGCCTGGCCGGGGATGGGTCAACTGGCGGTCCGGGCTGCCAGGGATCGAGACCCGGCGCTCATGATGGGGGTTGTCCTGGTCGTCGGGACGGCGGTCCTGGTCACCAACATGCTGGTCGACGTGGCCTACGCCCACATTGATCCGAGGATTCGATTTGGCCGGGCTCGCTGACATCCCGGGGGGCCTGCAGGTGGTCGCTGCGGAGCACGAGTCCCTGGCACGGACGACGCTGCGGCGATTTCTTCGCCATCGCCTCGCGGTCCTGGGGACCGTGGTCCTGATCGTGATCGTGCTCATGGCCATCTTTGCCGACGTCATTTCGAGCAAGCCGTTCTTCACGGACGTCAATGCCATCCGGCAACCTCCGGGCCCCGAGCACCTCCTCGGAACGGACCGATCGGGGCGCGATGTCTGGGCCCGGCTTGTGCACGGCGCACGGACCTCACTGATCGTCGGTCTGGGCGCCGTCTCGATCTACGTCACGATCGGGATGATCCTCGGAGGGATCGCCGGCATGGTCGGGGGAGTCGTCGACCAACTGATCATGCGAGCCACCGACACGCTCATGAGCATCCCGACACTGCTCCTGGTCATCGTGTTCGTGGCGGCGGTGGGGCCGAGCCTTGGGTCAGTCGTGGCGGTTATCGGCCTGCTCGGTTGGCCAGGTGCGTGTCGGCTCGTCCGCGGCCAGCTGCTCTCCCTTCGGGAGGCGGAGTTTGTCACGGCGGCGCGTGTCGTTGGCGTGAGCAATGGCCAGATTCTGACCCGACACTTGATCCCGAACATCGTCGGTTCGCTGACGGTCCTCGCGACGTTTGGCGTGGCCAGTGCGATCATCCTGGAGGCGGGGCTGTCCTTTCTGGGGCTCGGCGTGAAGATCCCCGTGCCAAGCTGGGGCGAAATGATCAACGCGGCGCAGTCGCCGACCGTGCTCATCGACACGCCCTGGCTCTGGGTTTCGCCGGGCGTGGCCATCGCGCTGACAGTGCTGGCGGTCAACTTCATCGGTGACGGGCTGCGCGATGCCCTCGACCCTCGCGCCCTGCGGCGCGCCTGACCCGTTGCAGGCGGGCGCGCGGCGGTCGCGTCTCAGACGAGGGCATGTCGGTCGCGCAGGACAACGCGACCGGCCTGGATCACATCGCGGACACGCCGAAGCGCCGCGAGGTCCTCGATCGGGTCGCCGTCCACTGCGACGAGATCGGCCACCAGCCCCGGGCGAATGGCGCCAGTGGTCCCGCCCAGGCCCAGGGCTTCGGCAGCCTCGGAGGTGATCGTCCGGATCGCCGGCCACGCTTCGAAGCCGAGCAGACGTGCGTAGACCTGCGCACTGCAAGCGACCGAATCGAAGGTCACGATCGGCATCCCCATCCCCATGCCGCCGATGAACCTGACCCCACGGGCCGCCATGTCGCGCATGAAGGCGAGGCGCGGTTCGAGGTCGCTCGGAACATCGGGGAGGGCCCAGTGGGTGAACTCCGTCTTGTCGGGTAGCCCCGCGGCGTGGTGCTCGTCGTGGAGCTGGACCTCGCCGATCGTCGGATCGACCCAGATCCCATTGGCCGCGATCAGGTCCGCGATGGCCGGATCGTAGGCATAGGCCGTATCGCGCACCTCGTACCCGGTCCACCAGACGCCGCCGTGGATGATCGTGTCGACGCCGGCCTCGGCACAGATCCGGTTGCTCTGCGCGGTCAGGGAGTGGGCCAGCACCGGGAGCCCCAGCCGATGGGCCTCCGTGACGGCCGCACGCATCGTCTCGAGCCCGAACTGCTGTGAGCGGGGGTTGGAGCCCGGCGTGTAGCCACCACCCGAAGCCATGATCTTGACGCAGTCGACATCGAGCTTGCGGCGCTCGCGGATCCGACGCACCACCTCTTCGGTCGTATCGGCCTCGGCACCCAGGAACCAGTAGTGGCCGGCGGTCGTGGTGATCGGCGCCCCGGCGATCAACAGCCGAGGCCCGACGGCCAGACCGTCCCGGATCGCCGCCCGGATGGCGAGGGCGACATCGTCGCGGCTGCCGGTGTCGCGGGCCGTCGTGGCACCAGACAGCAGGAGGCGGCGCATGTTGGCCGTGGCCCGGATGAGCATCCGCTCGACCGGTTCGGGGCGGGCGATGTCGCGGTAATCGAGCGGCGAGGGGAAGTGCATATGGATGTGCGTCTCTACGAACCCGGGCAGGAGCGAGACGTCCCCCAGGTCATGGAGCTCGTGGGTGGTCGTGATGTCGGACGGCAGCGCCGCGCGCGCGACGACCGCTTCGATGCGGCCGTCGGCTACCAGCACCGCCACT
>JANPDO010000295.1:0-7592 GCA_031431535.1 Chloroflexota bacterium | reverse complement strand
GGCGGCCTCATCGCCGATCCGGCGCTGCAGGTCGCGCACGATCGTGGGATACGGGTGTGGCCCCATCGCCGAGCCGAGGACGTAGTGGGTCGTTTCGACGTTGGTGACCCAATCGCGCATCGCCTCATTGACCGCGTCCTTGAGGGTGGCCGTCCCCGACGTGACCGAGCGAACCTCGGCGCCCAGCGCCCGCATGCGCAGGACGTTGGGACCCTGGCGCTCGATATCCTCGGCGCCCATGTAGACGACGCAGGGCAGATCGAGCAGCGCGCAGGCCGTCGCAGTGGCGACGCCGTGCTGACCGGCTCCGGTCTCGGCGATGACGCGCGTCTTGCCCAGGCGACGGGTCAGGAGCGCCTGCCCGAGGGCGTTGTTGATCTTGTGCGCGCCGGTATGTGCCAGGTCCTCACGCTTGAGGTAGAGCCGGAGCCCCGGAATCGGCGCCGCGCGCGCGGCCTCCGACGCGAGCCGCTCTGCCTCGTCACGGACCGCCGCGGCGAGTCGATCCGCCCGGTAGAGCGCGGTCGGCCGGCCGGCGAAGTGAGCCAGCAATTCGCGCAGCTCAGACCAGAACACGGGGTCCTGCCGAACGGCGTCATAGGCGGTCTCGAGCTGCTCCAGGGCAGCGATCAGGGTTTCGGGAACGTAGCGGCCCCCGAAATCGCGTTCCATTCCCCACCGACCAGCTCCATCGGCGTTGAGCAGGGCCTCGTGGACGGGAGTCGGGCCGAAGGCGACGTTGGGTCGATCATCGCGAGCGGCCCGCGCCCGCTTGACGAAGAGCGCGACAAGCAGCGGATCCTTGGTGGGCCGCTCGCCGTCCACGCGCGGTCGCTCGACGCCGGATGCCACGTCGACGCCGACCAGCGGGATCGACCGCGCCGCACCGGCCACGTTCGCCGGATGCAGGCCGCCGGCCAGGGTCACCGGCAGTTCCCGGGCGATCGAGGCGGCCAGCAGCTCGGAGGCACGCTGGCCGGTGCCGCCAGGGTGTGGCCCGCCGGCGGTATCGAGGAGGAGTCGTTCGACACCGCCGGCGAGGTAGGCCTGACCGCGGGCGACGATCTCCGAGCTGGTCGCCGAGGGGGGTGTGGTCTTGGCGGCGGCTGGGGTGGCGGCGGCGATCGTGTTCCCGACCGTTTCGATCGTGGCCTGGGTCGTCGCCGGTGGCAGGTGGAGCACCTTCCAGGTCCGGCGCCCGATCAGACGTGCCGCCTGCACAGATTCAGAACCGTTGAGCTGCACGACGTCAGGATCGATCGCGCGGATGAGTGCGGCCATGAGGTTCGCGTCGGCATCGGCGGTGACGGCGACGATCCGGGGCCGCTCGCCCGGTCCAGCCGCTGACCGGATCAGCCTGGCCAGCTCAGCGGCCTCGTCAACCGCGAGCGCCCTGGGCGTGCCGGGGACGACGTTGAGCCCGATCGCATCGGCTCCGGCCCGGATCGCTGCGAGCACGCCGTCACTGTCGGTGACCCCACAGATCTTCACAAATGGCCGACGCGCCACGCTGGCCGGATCGGCCGGGACGCGGCCGGCGTCGACGAACGCGGCCACGGCGGCAGCCGGATCCGGATCGCGCATCAGCGCCTCGCCGACCAGCGCACCGTCGAAGCCAAGCGCGCGCCAGCGGGCGATGATCGACGGATCGCGAACCCCAGATTCGGCGATGACCAGCCGGTCATCAGGCACGCCTTCGCGCAGCCGGCCGGCCCGCTCCACGTCGACGTCGAGCGTTCGCAGGTCCCGGTTGTTGAGCCCGATGAGACGGGCGTCGGTGGCGAGCGCGCGCTCCAGCTCACCGGCGTCATGCACCTCGACGAGTGGCTCCAACCCCAGCTCCAGCGCCTGCGACGCGAGTCGTGCCAGTCGCTTCGCTGGGTGCAGGACGGCCAGCAACAGCACGAGATCAGCACCGGCGGCACGAAGCATCGGGAGCTGCCTTGACTCGACGACAAAGTCCTTGGCCAGGATCGGGAGCGCAACGGCAGCGCGGACCCTTCGCAGATCAGCCACGGATCCACCGAACCAGTGCGGCTCGCACAGGACGGAAATGGCGGCTGCGCCGCCGGCCTCGTAGGCTTGGGCGCGGGCGATGATGTCGTCGCCCGCCGCGGCGATCTGGCCTGCCGACGGTGACGCGCGCTTGAGCTCGGCAATCAGGTGCAGACCGGGCGCGGCGAGCCGCTCCGCGATCGGTCGCGGGGTCGGGGCGGCACGGACGGCGGCGCGCAGCTCGGCGCCCGTCATGGATTCGAGTTCGGCCAGGATGTCCGAGCGCCGGCGGGTTGCGATTTCCTCCACCACGTTGCGACGGATCCGCGGCACGATCGTTGACCTGGATCGGCGGCTGGCGACGACGGTCATGACGGCGTTCCGGTCGACGCGGCCGCAGACGCGGCCGCAGCAGACTGACCGGCCTCGGCTGCCTTGGTTTCCGCCGCCCGGCGCTCCGCCCGGAGCCGGGCCAGGAGCTCGCTGGCCAGTCCGGCGTCGATCGTCAGCGCCGCCCGTTCGACCCCGCCATCGAGCGATTCGACCGCCCCGGCGACCTGGAAGGCGGCCCCGGCGTTGAGGACGACCACGTCGCGCCGCGCGCCAGGCTCCCCGCGCAGCACCGCCTCGATCATTCTGGCGTTGTCATCGGCCGAGCCGCCGGCGAGTCGAGCGGTCGGCGCCCGCTTGAGACCAAGCGCCGCCGCGTCCACCGTGCGCCGCTCGATGCCTTCAGGTCGCACGTCGTAGAGGACCCCGCTGCCGTCGAGCGGCAGTTCGTCGACGCCTTCGCCATGAATCACGAAGGTCCGCTCGGTGCCGAGCAGCCGGGCGACGGAAGCCATCCGCTCGGCCGCCGCCGGGTCCGCGACGCCGAGGAGCTGCCGGCGGGTGCCGGCCGGGTTGGTCAGCGGGCCCAGGAGGTTGAACGCCGTCCGCACCCCGATCTCGCGGCGCGTGGGTCCGGCATGACGCATGGCCGGGTGGTAATTGGGGGCGAACATGAAGGCGAAGCCGTGGTCGCGCAGGGCCGCCGCGGCCGATGCCGCGTCATGATCGATCCGGATCCCGAGTGCATCCAGCACATCGGCCGACCCGGCGCGCGACGTGACCGCACGGTTACCGTGCTTGGCCACCGGGACCCCACCTGCCGCCACGACGAGGGCGGCGCTCGACGAGATGTTGAACGTGCCGCTGCCGTCGCCACCGGTGCCGACGATGTCGATCGCGCCATCGGGCGCCACCACGCGAACGACGCGCTCGCGCATGGCGGCGGCGAACCCGGCCAGCTCCTCCACGGTCTCGCCGCGCATCCGCAGACCCATCAGCATCGCCGCAAGCTGAGCAGGGGTTGCTTCCCCGTCCATCACGGCACCCATCGCGCCGCGCGCATCCGCAACGGTGAGGGTGCCGCCGTCGACGATTGTGGCGAGGGCGGCGCGGACCTGGTCGCTCATCGGGGAACGGTCCCGGCCGTTTCCGGCAGCCCAGCCGTCGCGAAGGTCCCGCTCGCGTCATCGAGTCGAGACGCCCCGCTTTCGCCCGCCTGGCGGAGGAAATTGGCGAGCAGATGCGGGCCCTCGCGGGTGAGCACCGATTCCGGGTGGAACTGGACCCCTTCGAGCGGGAGTGTCACGTGGCGGATGCCCATCACGACTCGATCGACCTCGCTCATCGCCGTCACGCGCAGCTCTGGCGGGAGCGTTGCAGCGTCGACGGCGAGGGAGTGGTACCTGGCCGCCATGAACGCCGGCGGCATCCCCTCCAGCAGGCCCGATCCGTCGTGGGTGATCTCGGACGCCTCCCCATGGACGAGCGTGGGCGCCCGGACGATGGAGGCCCCGAAGGCCGCGGCCATGGACTGCATCCCAAGGCACACACCGAGCATCGGGATCTTCCGCTCCGCCGCCACCCGCACGGTTTCCACGGAAACTCCGGCGTGCTCCGGATCGCCGGGGCCCGGTGAGATGACGATGCCGCGAAGCTCCGCGTCCGTGTCATCCGCGAGGGCACGGAGTTGCGCGCCATCGATCGCGTCGTTGCGCACCACGCGCACGTGCGCACCGGAGACCTGGAGCGCCTGGACCAGGTTGAAGGTGAAGCTGTCGTAGTTGTCGATGACGAGGATCACGGCCGTGATCCTGGGGCGGCAGGGAGCGACTCGCCGGTGTCCGATGATTCGGCCCGGGGCGGTTCGGGCACGCCTGCCGCCATCTCGATCGCGCGACGGAGGGCCGCCGCCTTGTGCTCGGTCTCCTCGAACTCACGCTCCGGGACGGAGCCGGCCACGATCCCGGCGCCGGTGTGGACGTGGGCCTGGCCGTCCTTGAGCACGGCACTGCGAATGGTGATCGCCGTGTCCAGGTTGCCGTCGTAGCCCAGGTAGCCGACGGCGCCCCCGTACAGCCCGCGTCGCTCCCCCTCCGCCGCTGCAATCAGCTGCATCGCCCGGATCTTGGGCGCGCCAGAGAGCGTGCCGGCCGGAAACACGGAACGCAGGGCATCCAGGGCGTCCAGCTCCGGCCTGAGGCGCGCCTCGACATGGCTCACCAGATGGAGGACGTGGCTATAGCGCTCGACCTCCATGTACTTGCTGACCGTCACCGTCCCCGGGCGCGCGACCCGCCCCAGGTCGTTTCGCCCGAGATCGACCAGCATGACGTGCTCGGCCCGCTCCTTGGGGTCGGCCTGGAGCTGCTCGGCGAGCAGGGCGTCCTCACGATCGTCAACGCCGCGGGGTCGGGTGCCCGCGATCGGATGCGTGGTGAGCCGGTCGCCCTGGACCTGGAGCAGCAGCTCCGGTGACGCGCCGACCACCTCGAACGCGGGCACTCGCACGTAGAACAGGTACGGGCTGGGGTTGACCCGGCGCAGGGCGCGGTAGAGGCCGATCCCGTCGAGGGTGGCGCCCGTGGAGGGGTCGGCGGGCAGATCGAATGACTGGCGTCGAGCCAGAACGACCTGGATCGCTTCTCCGGCAGCGATGGCGTCCTTGGCCACTCGAACGGCATGGATGTACTCGTCGCGGCCCAGGCTGGTCGCGACCGGGCTGCCCGCCGTCGGAGCGGCCTGCCCTGGGGCGTCACGGTTGAGCGGGCGCGAGTGAGATCCAGTGACCTCGGCGACGCTGGGGCGCGAGGTCCGTTCCAGGGCTTCGAAGATCGCCGTCTCGGCGATGCGGTAGCGGGCCTCCAGGTTGGGGGTCTCCGTGTGAAGGGATGCGATCGCCGACAGCGTGTGGGTCAGGTGGTCGAAGACCAGGACAAGGTCCGTCTCGATGAAGGCGGCCAGGGGAACGCCAATCGGGTCTCGATCCGGCAGTGGGACGGTGGGCTCGAAGACCGAGATCGCGTCGTAGGCCAGGGCTCCAACGACGCCACCGGTAAAACGTGGCATGCCCTCGGTCGGCAGGACGCGGCGGCTCGGCACGAAGGCGCGGATGGCATCGAGGGGATCTACCGCGGCGTGGGTCTCGACGGGCAGATCGGGGGCATACACGGGCACGCTGACCGGGCGGGTCTGGATCCGAGCCTGGCCATTGTGGACCTCGAGGAGCCTTCGGGGACCCACACCAATGAATGAGAAGCGACCGAGCCGTTCACCGCCTTCGACCGATTCGAGGAGATAGGCGGGTCCGCCGTCGTCAAGCCGTAGGAAGGCGCCGATCGGCGTTTCGAGGTCGGCCGGGCGTGTGGCGCGCAGGAGGATCGTGTCGGCGTTGGCGGCCAGGCGTTGCGTCTGCGCCAGGCTGATCGGGTCGGCTGTGGTCATCGCGTCGGCCTCGGAGAATCAAAACGACCAATCGTCCTGGGGGACGAAAGGTCGAGCCTTCCGCGGTGCCACCCTCATTCGGCGTGTGCCGCACTCATTTTGACCGACGGGTCGGCTGGTGTCACCACCGCGGCCGATCGGCGCTGCCCTGTCTCGCTGGCGCTCTGCGCCGGAGCCTACTGGCGCCTGCGGGCGCGCTGCCCGCTTCGCGTTCGGTCCGGAGGCTCCCGGGGCCATTCCCTGTCGTCGTCGCTCCGGCTCGCACCAACCGCCGGATCTCTGGATCGACGTGCGACGGGTACTCGTCCCGTTCACAGCCCGCTTATTCGTGATGTTGGGGAGTATGGGTCGGTTCGGCGGGAGGCGTCAAGGCCCTGGCCCGTCACAGTGACGTAGCGTGTCTTTCCTCCCAGCGGCGGGCGATCCTCGGCGATTCCAACCGGGTTGGTGTAAGCGACCGATCACGGTGCCCTTCCGTCGGTTTCGCCAATGGGGCTGGAATTCGCGACAGATTCAGGGCCAGAACCTGTCGAACCTTCCAACGGGGTTGGTGAAAGCGACAGGTGCGTGTCCCGTTCACCAACCAGGTTGGAATCTGCGAGCGAGCGTGGATCCTGGCCGGCACGCGGGGCGTCGTAGCGCGTCTCGATCCGGCGCGCGTGACGAGTCTCGCCGCACAGGCCGGGCGGCACCGTTCGCGCCGGACCTGGGTCGCAGCTGCCAGTCATCCGGTCGGACTCCGTCGAGCGTCCCTGGACCGGACCGGGTGGCGGAGAGGGTGGGATTCGAACCCACGGAGTCTTGCAACTCGGCGCTTTTCAAGAGCGCAGCCTTCAACCGCTCGGCCACCTCTCGGCGGCAAGGATAGCGCGGAGCGGCGCCCGCACCGGCGAACTGGCCCGTCGCTCGTTCGGGGATCGGTTCGGAGGGACCATCGTGACGATGTCCGCCGGTTTGTCTAATTCGTCGGCGGCCGATCTTCGCTAATCACAGATGCCTCGGCCAATGCGGCCAGCACGGCCTGCCGCGCATCACCGCCGGCGTCGAGGTGGACGGTTAAGCCCATCCGACTGAGCATGGTCACCATGCCGGGGCCGATGTGATCGGCGACGACCATCTGCACACCGTGCCCGCGCAAGAAGCTCGCGATCCGGGCGTGGTGCGCACCCTCCGTGCCCACGTCGTGCAGCTCGTCCCATGCAACGTCGAACTCTTGCCAGTCCGCCACATCGCCGTCATTCACCTCAGCGATCGCGACTCGGGCGGCACGCCCCCAACGTGGGTCGATTTGCCCGTCAGACATGACCGGGACACACACCACCGTTGGCCGTTCCTCTCCGTTCATGGCGCTGATCATGGCGCATCGCTGCGTTCCTGTTGGCTGCCCGGCAACGCTGTCAGCCCCGCGCGCACAAGGTCTGCATCGGCCGGCGCAAGCCTCCCGATCTCACCCCCCACAAGGCGATGGTCCAGGCTGAACAGCTTGAAGCGCACCCGCGACGGCGCAGGCAGACCGGCGGCGGCAAGGTCGGTGAGGGTGCAATCGAGCGGCCAGGGCGTATTGGCCTGCGAGGTGATTATGGCCATGACCGAGTGACCGGCAGGCACGATCCGTCGCTCGGCATGCAAGGATACGGGTCCCCGTCGGCCCGAGCGGTAACCGCGGGGCAAACGCCGCGACTGCAAGGCCGTATCCTCACCGAGGGAATGATGAGAATGGCAGCTCTTGACGATCGGGCCAGGACGTTCCACAGCCTGCACGCCTCCGGTTGTTTCGTCATGCCGAACCCGTGGGATGCGGGCAGCGCGCGGGCACTGGAGCAGAT
>JANPDO010000294.1:0-2291 GCA_031431535.1 Chloroflexota bacterium | reverse complement strand
ATGGGTTCAAGGCGGGGCCGGTCGCGGGGCGCCGCGTCGCGGAGCTGATCGCGACCGGCCGCACGCCGCCAGTGCTGGCCCCGTTCTCGATCGAGCGGTTCGTCACTGGGTCACTCATCGGCGAGAAGGCGGCGGCGGCCGTGTCGCATTAGGGACTTCAGCGGGAGGGCGAACGCATCTGGCCGAGGCGGGACGGAACGGGACAACGATGTTCTGGCTGCTCGATGATTCACAGGACGGTGGTGGTGACATGACGGCGATCTGGCGTTTTTCGGCACTCGCGGATCGGCATCGCGCTCTTGGATCAGCCCTGGAGGACTGGAGCGGGATGGGCACCGCGTGGAACTACGACAAGGACCCTCGCGAAGAGCACGTCGCGATCCGCACGAAGGCCGGCCTGATGGACGTCTCCGGCCTCAAGAAGGTCCATGTCGTCGGACCGCACGCCGCGCACATCATCGATCTGGCTACCACGCGGGACGTCCGGCGCATCTACCCGGGCCGCTCGGCCTATGCATGCATGCTCAACGATGCGGGCAAGTTCACCGAGGACTGCATCATCTACCGCACCGGGCCGACGGCCTGGATGGTCGTCCACGGCTCGGGCACCGGCCACGAGGAGCTGCAGCGGGCGGCGGTCGGCAAGAACGTGGCCCTGCTGTTCGACGACGACCTGCACGACCTGTCCCTCCAGGGTCCGCTGGCGGTCGACTTCCTCGAGCGCCACGTGGCGGGTATCCGCGACCTGCCCTACTTCCACCACCTCCAGACGTCTCTGTTCGACGCGCCCGTGATGCTGTCCCGGACGGGCTACACGGGCGAGCGCGGGTACGAAATCTTCTGTCGCGCCCAGGACGCGGTGATGATCTGGGACACGATCCTGGCCGAGGGCGCGGGGATGGGCATCATCCCGTGCCGGTTCACGGTACTGGACATGCTCCGGGTGGAGAGTTACCTCCTGTTCTATCCCTACGACAATTCCCAGATGTACCCGTTCGATGACGAGGGCCCGGGCGACACGCTGTGGGAACTCGGGCTCCAGTTCACGGTCACGCCCGGCAAGGAGGGCTTTCGGGGCGCCCCGGAGCACTTCCGGCTCCAGGGCAGGGAGCGCTTTCGGATCTTCGGCGTCCTCGCCGAGGGCGCTACGGCCACCTCCGAGGGCGACGAACTGTGGGCCGATGGCCGCAGGGTCGGGGTCATCACCTGCGGCATGTACTCGACCCTGACCGGGAAGTCGATGGCCATCGCGCGGATGGACGTCGACAGGGCAGTCCAGGGCAGTCCGCTGGAGGTCCGCGGCGCCATCGTCAGCGGGCCGGCGATCGCCCACACGCTCCCATTCGACGATCCACGCAAGACGAAGCGCAATGCGGTCGGCTGACCCTCGGTCGAGGCGACCACGCGCGCCCGCGTACGGGATGTGAGCGCGTGCTTGTCGAGGGCATCAAGAGCCGCCCTGTCTATGGGCCGCTGACGCCCCGACCGGGAAGTCTTCACCTGGTCGTCGCCAATGACGAAGGCGCCCTGGCCGTGGCCGATCTCGCGGCGGTGGCACCTGATGGCTTTCTGGCGCGGACGCGGATCATCTACGTCCCGGGCGGGTCGGCCACGGAGGGCCATGGGGCACGGCTCTCTTCCCTTGGCGCGGCGAGCGTGATCCAGGTCCCGAGTGACGCGGTCGCCATGGCCGCCCTGCGCGCAGACTTGGTGGACGCGCGCATGGGAACCCAGGTCTATGCGGCCGGTACGGAGAACCTCATCGGCCATGTCGTCCAGGCGGCGCTGGAGGCGGGGCTGGAGCTAGGGGCCATCGGCGCGGAACACCGTGGGTCGCTCGAGCGACGCGTCCAGTGCGTCCACTGCAAGGCGATCACGGAGCACGTCACCACCCAACCGGTGACCTGCAGCGGCTGCGGACTGGCGCTGCTCGTGCGCGACCATTTCTCGCGGCGGATCGGGGCCTTCCAGGGCGTCTGCGTCGACGCCGAAGAGCCTGGGACGGCACCACCACCCAGGGCGGTGTTCGCGTGACGACGGCCACGACCGCGGCGCCCAGGGTCCAGGTACCCAAGCTCGCGGTCACCGTGACCGAGGTCACGCAGATCACGCCGATGATCAAGCGCTTCCGGTTCGAGCCCACCGACGGCGAGTCCCTGCCGCCATTTTCCGGGGGTGCCCATGTCATCGTCGAGATGCAGGATGGCGAAACGCTCCGGCGCAACCCGTACTCGCTCATGAGCCCTCCCAGCCAGCCGGCCAGCTACACCATCAGCGTCCGCCGCGACGAC
>JANPDO010000293.1:0-14177 GCA_031431535.1 Chloroflexota bacterium | reverse complement strand
AGTACGAGGCGGCCAAGGACGAGCCGGTCGAGCTACGCGAACAGGTGTCGGCCAGATGGAAGGCGCCGCACCTGGTCTGGCAGGTCCGCGAGGAGCTGGGGCGCATCCTCTGCCCGGACACCCCCGACGACTGCCAGGCGGTGGATTCAGGCGGCTACCGGGTGACCACCACGCTGGACTGGGAGATGCAGCAGGTCGCCGAGAAGTGGGTCTTCGCGGCGGCCCGGGCGACCAACGCCAAGGACCCGGTGGCCGTCCTGACGTCGCGCAAGATCCCTGAGGCGGCCCACAAGTGGATCCTGGGTCTGCGCGGCCACGACATCCACAACGCGGCGGCGGCGATCCAGGATTACCGGACGGGCGAGATCCTCGCCTATGTCGGCAGTGCCAGCTACACCTCGCGGGGTACAAAGACGTTCCAGCCGCAATACGACGTGCTCGCGGACGGCTGGCGCCAACCCGGATCCGCGATCAAGCCGATCAATTACGCGATCGGGATCGATGATCGGGCGATCACCGCCTCAACGATGCTGATGGACGTGGCCACGGACTTTGGCAACGAAGTCACACCCTGGGTGCCGACCCAGGCGGACAAGCTGGAGCGTGGCCCGGTCCGCGTCCGCTCCGCGCTTCAGTTCTCGCTCAACGTCCCGGCCATCAAGGCCACCATGATCACGGGCCTGGACCGCATCTTTGGGCGCACCCTCGACTTTGGGCTGACCTATCCGCCGACTGCCCTTCCGGTCGCGTCGATGGGGATCGGGACCCTGGAGCTGCACCCGATCGAGCTGCTCGGGGCCTATTCGGTGCTCGCCAACGGCGGTGTCCGGGCTCCGCAGAAGATGATCGTGTCGATCGTGGACGCCGACGGCCGGACCGTATGGCCGCTGAGCGGCCTTGTCGAGAAGGGCACCCGCGTGATCAACGCAGGCAGCGCGTACATCGTGACGGACATCCTGGCCGGCAACACGGACCGCAAGGTCAATCCGTACTGGGGCAAGTGGGCGATCTTCGAGGGCGACACGCGCCGGCCCGCCGCCTACAAGACCGGTACGACCTCGGACAATCGCGATGTGGCGGCCTACGGCTATCTGGCCCCTCCGGAGGACGACACGTCGCCCGCGCTCGCGGTGGGCGTGTGGATGGGCAACAGCGACAACACGCCCAACGACGGCAAACTGTCGCTCGACACCTCCGCCCCACTCTGGTCGGCGATCCTTACCGAGATCAGCCAGGGGCTTCCGATCGCCGACTTCGTGGCGCCTGAGAACCTGGAAACGGCCGAAGTGGACGCGTTCACCGGGTTCAAGCCGGGACCCTT
Organism: Chloroflexota bacterium; assembly: GCA_031431535.1. Taxonomy (GTDB): domain Bacteria; phylum Chloroflexota; class Limnocylindria; order Limnocylindrales; family CSP1-4; genus SPCO01. The sequence goes on along the minus strand of JANPDO010000293.1, from coordinate 12,856 downwards.
CACGACGGTCACGGTCAAGGAGACCTTCCTGCCCGGCACGGTGCCGACCCAGGAGGAGACGAGCCGGGTCGCTCTCGGGATCGACGAGGCATCCGGCCTCCTGTGGCAGGACGGCTGCGCCGGTCCGATGATCACGACCGGCTTCTTCGATCTCGCGGCGGTCGATGTCAATTTCCCGGTCTGGCAATTGGCCAACGCGGAATGGTCGGCGCGAGCCGCCGAAGGGCCCGGCACCTCCCGGATCGTGGGTGATCCAAACGCCGAGGACGGCCCGGACAGGACCCGGACTTCGTACTTCTACAACAATTCGTTCGCCCCGTACGGCAAGACCTGGGGGGCACCGTTTCCGCCAGGCGAACTTTGTCCCATCGTCGAAGTCGTCTGCGATCCGTTCAACCCGGTTCCGCCCGACCCGTTCGCGACGCCAATCGCGCTGGACCCGTTTGCGTCGCCCGACCCGGGTGATCCCTTCGCAACGCCGACGCCGCGACCGACCTGCGCACCCCCGCCGGTTGTGGATCCAGGTGTCGATCCGCCACCACTCGACGGGCTCGTCCCAATCCTCCAGTGCATGACCCTGGAGGAAGCCGCCGATGCCCTGACCGGCGCCGGGCTCGCTATCGGGGACGTCCAGCCCAACGATCCGGGCGGCGATTTCGTGGTGTCGGACTCCGTCCCACCGGCGGGAACCCCGATCTCCCAGGGAAGTAGTGTCTCCCTGACCCTGCGCTCCCGCCCGAGTGTTGCCAGCTGCCCGTAGCGACTACAACTCGACGATCGTGGCGCCGTCGCCGCCTTCGCCACGCTGCCCGGCCCGGAGCGAGCGCACCAGCGGATGGCTGCCGGCCGCGGTCCGAACCGCATCGCGCAGGGCGCCCGTGCCCATGCCATGGATGATGACGACCTTGCTCAGGCTCGCCAGGCTCGCGTCGTCGAGGTACCGCGCGAGGGCATCGAGCGCCTCGTCCACCCGTGCGCCGCGCAGGTCCAATGACGATGCGACGCTGCGTGCCCGTTCGAGCTGGAGCGATGAAGTGCTCGATGCGAATCCGGAGCCGCCGTCGCCGCTGTATCCTGCGCCGGCGCCCTGGCCGACCGGGCCGCCCCCGATCGCGGGCACGAGATCGTCGGTGTCGACCGTGACGCGCATGCCGCCCGCTTCGAGCGTGGCCCGTTTGCCACCCCGCTCCAGCGCCGCGATGCGACCCTCCCAGTCACCCGAACGACTCCGCGCGCGATCTCCCAGGTGCCAGATGAGCGGGGCCACCGGCTCTGCCTCGGGTTCAGGGAGGACCTCCGCCGACGGCACTCGTTCCAGGTCAGCCTCGACCCGGCCTACCGCGTCATCAATGGAAGCGGCGGTGAGAGTCTCGCGCTCGAGGGCCTGCCTGGTTGAGGTGACCTCGGTCCGCAACGCGTCAACCATTCGCTCGGCCTCCGCGCGGGCAGTCCGGACCGTGTCGTCGCGTTCGCGACGGGCGCGGCGGCGCTCCTCCTCGGCCACCCGCAGCGCCTCGGTCGCCCGAAGTTCCGCGGCCCGGGCTCGGTCCAGGGCATCGCCGGTGGCCGACTCGGCCGTGCGAATCGACGCGAGCGTCGCCTCGAACGAACGCTGGGATTCAGTCAGGCGCGAGCGGGCATCCGCCACGATGGCGCGGTCCAGGCCGAGGCGCTCGGCGATCGCGAATGCCTGGCTGCCTCCGGGCAGCCCGATGGTGAGGCGGTACGTCGGTGACAGCGATTCGAGATCGAACTCGACCGCGGCGTTCTGCACGCCCGGGGTCGAATGGGCGTAGGCCTTCAACTCAGCGTAGTGGGTCGTCGCAGCGACCAGGGCGCCGGCCGACCTGAAGCGATCGAGCAGTGCCTGGGCGAGGGCGGACCCCTCTGTGGGGTCGGTCCCCGCGCCAAGCTCGTCCAGCAGGACGAGCGTTCTGGGGCCCGCCGATGCCACGATTCGGATGATCGACCGCAGATGGCCGGAGAAGGTGGACAGGGACTGGGCGACGGACTGCTCGTCGCCGATGTCGGCGAAGACGTCGCGCCAGATCGGGAGCCGGCTGCCGGGCGCGGCCGGGACGTGCAGGCCGGCCTGGTGCATCAGGCTGAGCAGGCCGAGCGTGCGCAGCGTGACCGTCTTGCCGCCGGTATTGGGTCCGGTCACGACCAGCGCTGAGAAGCCGTCGCCCAGCCGGATGTCGATCGGGATGACGCGGCCGGTCAGGCCGGGATGTCGGGCTGACAGGAGCATGACCTCGTCACGCTCGCCGGTCTCGGCGCGGATTGCTCCCATCTCGCCCGAGAGCGCCGCCTTGGCCGCCCAGAAATCGAACCGCGCCAGGGCATCCAGCGTTTCGCGCAGGGCCGGCCCATTGGCCGCCACGAAGGCCGACAACTCGTCGAGGATGCGCGCGATCTCCTCGGCCTCGGCAACCTTGGCCTCCCGCCAGGCGTTACCCAGCTCCACGACCACGAGTGGTTCAATGAACAGGGTCTGGCCGCTGCCCGACGTGTCGTGAACGATCCCTTTGACGCGGGATCGTGCCTCGGCCTTGACCGGCACGACGTAGCGGCCATTGCGAAGCGTGACGATGGATTCCTGAAGCACGTCGCCGAGTTCCGCCCCGATCAGGGCATCCAGTCGTCGCCGCAACCGATCGAACGCGACGCGCACGGCCGCCCGGACGCCACCGAGCCGGGGTGACGCGGTGTCCAGCAGTTCGCCCACGGGATCGAAACTGCGAGCCAGGGTGGACCGCAGGGCTGGCAGCGGATGGAGGTCCTGGCCGAGTCCGTGCAGCAGCGGCCGCCGCTCGTCCCCGAGCGCGGTGGCCAGCCGGGCGGCGGCGTCGAGTGTGTCCGCGATCTCGAGGAACTGCGACGGATCCAGCCGGCCGCCGCGGATCGCGCGTTCGATCGACGGGCCGATGTCATGCGACCCACCGATCCCGACGCCGGGTCGCTCTTCGAGGAGTGCCCGCATCTGATCCGTCTCGTCGAGGCCGCGGGCGACGATCACGGGTTCGGCAGACGGTTCCAGCGCTTCGGCGAGGGCTCGCGAGGGTGGGAACGAGGTGGCTGCCGCAAGCCTCGCGCGAACGACCGGGAATTCGAGCAGGACGGCGGATCGCTGGTCCATCGAGGGCGTCAGGTGGCGCTGTGCGGGCCTGAGACAGACGGGTCGGCGGCAAGGAGGAAGCGCCACGCCATCGTCGTCCATGGCGCCCCGGCATAGTCGATGCCGACGCGGGGCGTGGCAACGATCTCGGGCGCCGCACGGGTGGGGTCGAAGGTCGGCGGCGCGAGGCGCAGCGAGGAGCCCGGATCGCACAGGTCGACTCCGGTCCAGCCTCTGTCCAGGCCGAATGCCGCCCCGATCAGCCCCGGGCCGCTGGCCAGCCGCAGGTCCGGGATTCGGGCGATGCGCTCCAGGTCGCTGGCCGTCTGATCGGGGGACGTGACGCGGCGTGCGGCCGTCGCCTGGGCCGCTCGAGCCAGGCGCATCTGATCCAGTCCTTCGACCGGCGCCAGCCCGCGGATCAGCACAGCGGCTGGCGAGCCGTCCGGTTCGGTCACGACGTTGAGGCAGGCATACATCCCGTAGACAAGGTACACGTAGGCCATGCCGGGCGGCCCAAACATCGCGCGACTGCGCGCGGTCACGCCGAACCGGGCATGGGAGGCGAGATCATCCCGGCCGATGTACGCCTCAACTTCGACGATCCGGCCAACCCGGCGACCCGTAGCGTCCTCCCGGACCAGATACGCGCCAAGCAGCGCACGCGCCGCATCGAGCGTTGGCCCGGCGAGGACCTCCCGAGCGAAGACCCGCGGCCGGCTCAGCGCAGGGGATACGCCAGCTTGATGTTGTCCGGGATGAACAAACCGGTGAGCACGAAACTCAGTGGGATGATCGTGTTTCGGAACAGCGCCGCAAACTGGGTGTGGTCCAGGCCGCCCCAGAATTCGCGGAGGAAGGGCAACTCCTGCGCGTCGACAGGGAGCCCCGGGATCCGGAAGAAGCTGTCGAGGATGACCAGGACCGCGGCAAAGAACAGGGCCGCCTGGAACAGGCCGAGGAAGCCGCCGATGATCTCGTCCGCGAAGCGGGCCTTCTGGAACAATTGCTGGGGCCGGTAGTAGCTCTGGACGATGAGTGCCAGCGCGACCACCGACGCGGAGAAGATCAGCCCAAAGCCCAGCATGTAGCTGTACGACCGCGGGAACTGCGTCCAGTTGTCACCCAGGAACTGGCCCAGCGTATCGGCCAGGTTGGCGGCGAACAGGAACGAGAAGAGGATTGCGCCGATACCAAGGAGGCGGCGAATCGTGCCCTGCGCAAAACCGAGCACGAAGAAGCCGATGAAGTAGAGCACGATCAGCAGGTCGACGGTGCCAAACCCGCCGAAGAACTCCCCGAGGTTCACGCAGTGCCTCCATGATCAGGCTCCCGGTTCGCGTCGGGGGCCAGAGTCGGCCAAGGGTAGCAGCGGTCATCAAGCCCCGGCAAGGGGCCACGACGGTTGTGATCGGTTCGGGCGAGTCCCGCGTGGTCAGGTGCGCAAGCGACCGTTGACCTCGTCGACGAGGGCGCGGGTCACTGCGACGACGGCCCCATCGACCTCGCCTTCGGTCAGCGTCCGATCCGCCCGGAAGGCAAGCCGGAATGCCAGGCTCTTCTCCTGCTCAGCCAGCGGTTTGCCGCGATAGATGTCAAAGAGGAGGACTGACTGGAGCAGGGGTCCGCCGTGACCGCGGATCGAGGATCCAACGTCCGCCGCCGGCGTCGCCTCAGCAACGATGACCGCTAGGTCGCGCTCGACAGCCGGATGGCGGGACGGGGTGACGACGCGCGGGATACTCGGCTGTCCGCCGGACAGGCCCTCGATCGCGACTTCGGCCAGGATCACGTCGGCAGCACGCAACTCCAGCTCGTCCGCCAAGCCAGGGTGGAGTGATCCGACGCGCCCTGCCAGGCCGGAACCGGCGCCGATCCGCGCCGCCCGGCCGGGATGGAACCGCGGGTCATCCCGCAGCGGCGCATACATCGGGAACGGCAGGCCCAGCCGTCGTGCCAGCAACTCGATCACGGCCTTGGCGTCATCGAGGTCGTAGGCGCGCGCTGCCCGGTTCCAGGCGGGGTTGTCCGCGGCACCGGTGAGCACGATGCCCAGACGCCACCATTCGTGGGTCGAGTCTCCGTCATCGGTCGCGCCGTAACCCTTGCCGATTTCAAAGATGGCGATGTCCGGGCGGCCCTGGCGCAGGTTGGTGGACACGATCTCGAGCAGGCTCCCGAGGAGGCTCTGGCGCATCACCGAATGCTGGCTGGAGAGCGGGTTCGTGACCGTGACGGGATGGCCACCCGGTTCGCCTTCACCGGCCACCAGCGGGTCGCTCGATGGCCCGAACCACCCGACCATCGCCGGGGAGACGAGCGCGGAGGTAACCACCTCGCTGAGTCCGGCCCCAGCCAGTGACTCGCGTACCAGGTGACGCAACCGGACCGGCGAGGGCCGGTAGTGAGGCATCGTGGTGTGCGGGAGGATGCCGGGAATGACGTCGAAGCCCCGGACCCGGGCGACCTCCTCGGTGATGTCGGCCTCGATCGCGAGGTCGCGTCGCCAGGTCGGAACGGTCGCGAGGAGGGTCGGCGCGCCGTCTGCGTCCACGACCAGGGGCATTGGCTCCGACGAGACGACGATCCGCGTGCCGGTAGGTGCGTCCTCGGTGGCGATGCCGACGCGACCCAGCAGGTCACGTTGCTCGGCGGCGGGCAGGTCCACCCCGAGCAGTCGGCTGATCCGCGCCGGCCGGAACGCCACGCGCGCGGGTGCGGGTTCGCCCGGGTTGGTGTCGACGACGCCGGCCATGACCCGACCACCAGCCCACTCGCCGATGAGTCGCGCCGTCCGATCGGCACCCAGGCGCGCCAGTCGGTGCTCCTGGCCCTTTTCGAAGCGGAGGCTGGCCTCGGAGCGTAGAGCGTACCGGAACGCCGTGCGGCGGATGCTTACCGGATCGAAGATCGCGGATTCGACGATCACGTCCGTCGTGGCTGGGCGGATTTCCGAACTGGCACCGCCCATGACGCCGGCGATCCCGAGGGGCCCGTGTGCGCTCGCGATGAGCAGGGTCTCGCGCTCCAGCTCGCGGGTCACGTGATCGAGCGTCTCGATCGTCTCGCCGATCCGAGCCAGGCGGACCACAATCCTGCCATCGGCCACAGCCGTGGCATCGAACGTGTGGATCGGCTTGCCCAGTTCCAGCATGACGTAGTTGCTGACGTCGACCACGTTGCTGACCGGACGTTGACCCGCGGCGATCAGGCGCATCTGGACCAGATCCGGTGAGGGACCGACGCTCACGCCATGGACTCGCCGGCCGACGAATCGCGGGCACAGCCGCGGCTCCTCGACATCGACTCGTAGGTGGTCCCCGATTCGGTCCCCCGTGGCAGTCGACTCCGGCGGATCGGTTTCCGGGAACTGCACGGGTGCCCCGGTGACCGCCGAGACCTCGCGGGCCAGGCCGATCATGCACAGGGCGTCACCGCGGTTCGGTTTGACGTCCACGTCGAGCACTGTGTCGCCGTACAGGTCCGCCAGCGCCACCCCGATTTGGGCGTCACCGGCCAGGATCAGGATCCCCTCCGCATCACCGGTCAGGTGCAGCTCATCGCCGGAACAGAGCATCCCGTTGCTGACCACGCCCATCTTCTCGGTCCGCTCGATCCGCCGGTTGCCGGGCAGGACGGCGCCGGGCAGTGCGACCGGCACGCGCTGGCCTGGCGCGATGTTGGTGGCGCCACATACGATCTGCAGGGGCGCTCCGGAACCGACGTCCACGCGCGTCACGGACAACCGATCCGCGCGCGGGTGGCGTTCGACGGCGAGCAACTCGCCGACCACGACGTTGTCCCAATCGGCCCCCCAGGCCTCGACCGAGCGGACCTCCATCCCCAGCAGAGTCAGCCGCTCGGCCAGTTGCCCAGGTGTCAGCTGCACATCCACGTAGTCGCGGAGCCAGGAGAGCGGCACCCTCACCGAAACTGCTCCAGGAAGCGCAGGTCGTTCTCCAGGAACAGCCGGAGATCCGTGATCCCGTGTTTGAGCATCTTGATCCGCTCTGGGCCCATGCCAAAGGCAAAGCCCTGATACCGCTCCGGATCCAGCCCGCCGTACTGCAACACCACGGGGTGGACCATGCCGGCCCCCAAGATCGTCATCCAGCCGGTTCGCCCGCAGGCCGGACAGCCGGAGCCCCCGCAAACGAGGCACTCCACGTCAAAGGCCACGGAAGGCTCGGTGAAGGGGTAGTAGCCGGGCCGGAACCGCGTGTGCTTGTCCGCCCCGAACATCGCCTTTGCAAATTGATCCAGCAGGCCCTTGAGGTCCGCCATCGTCGTGCCTTCATCGATCATCAGGCCCTCAACCTGGAAGAACTCGGAGGCGTGACTGGCGTCGATCGATTCGTAGCGATAGCAGCGACCGGGCAACAGCGCCCGGATCGGCGGTCGCTCCGTATGCATGACCCGGATCTGCCCAGGGGAGGTGTGGGTTCGAAGCAACCGGCCCTCAACGTCCACGTACAGGGTGTCCCACAGGTCGCGGGCGGGATGATCCGGCGGGATGTTGAGCATCTGGAAATTGGTCCGGTCGTCCTCGATCTCCGGGCTCTCGTAGGTCATGAACCCGAATTGCTCGAAGATCTCGGCGATCTCGCGCATCGCTTCGACACTCGGGTGCAGGCTGCCGCGACGGATCGGCCGACCCGGCGTGGAGACGTCAACAGTCTCGGCCGCCAGTCGCGCCGACAGTTCCGAGCCGCGCATGACTAGGCTGCGCTCGGCAAGGGCGGCCTCGATGGCGCCGCGAACGAGGTTCGCCACTGCGCCAACCCTGGGGCGATCGTCGGGCGGGAGGGCCCCGATTCCGCGCAGGACCGTCGTGAGTCGGCCTTTCTTGCCGAGCACGTCGAGGGTCACAGCGTCCAGCGTCGCGCTGTCGGGGGCGGCGGCGATGTCGGCCAGCGCTTCGGCCTGGAGGGCATCGAGGTCGCGGGTCAGGCCGGCCAGGTCCACACAGTTCCTCGTATCCGTGGAGCGGGAGTCAGAATCACGAACCCTCGACCGTCACTGACGTCGAGGGCTCGGACAGGGTAGCAGGCCAATGGATGCGCGACGGGCGGCTGGCTCTCAGGCGCCCTTCGCAAGCTCGGCGATCCGACCGAAGGTGCCCGCATCGCGGACCGCCAGGTCGGCGAGGATCTTGCGATCGACCTCCACCTGGGCCTTCTTGAGGCCATTGATGAACTGGCCGTAGGTGAGGCCGTGCTGTCGGGCCGCGGCATTGATCCGGATGATCCACAGCTCGCGCATGGCGCGCTTGCGCTGCTTGCGATCGCGGGTCGCGTACGCGAGCGCGTGGAGCAGGGCTTCGCGAGCGGGCTTGATCAGCCGCGACTTGGCGCCCTTGCGACCTTCCGAATCGTGGAGGAGGCGCTTGTGGCGCCGGTGGGCGGTAACGCCCCGTTTGACTCGTGCCATGGGGTGGCCTAGCTCCTAGAGGTACGGCAACAGGCGACGAACCTGCTTGGCGTGCTCGGGCCCGATCACGGACTTGCCGGCGTAGCGGCGCGTTCGACGGGACGACTTGATTTCGAGGTGATGGCCGCTCCAGGCATTGACCCGGACGAACTTGCCGCTGCCGGTCACGCCGATCCGCTTCTGGGCTGCCTTGTGGCTCTTGATCTTTGGCACTTCGGCCTCACTCTCCTGTTGCGACCGGCTCCGGCGCCGGGGTCCTGACCTTGGTCGTTCGGGTGGCCCGGGGTTGGGCTGCGCTCTTGGTCGCTACCTGGTCCTCACTGTCCCCGGTTTCCGGCACAGTTCCCGATTTCGCCGGTGTCCTGGTGGCCCTCGGCTTCGCGCTGACTGCTGGTGTCGTTCTAGCCGGCTTCGGTGCCGAGGCATCGACCTCAGCGGAACTTGCACCCGCTGGGCTTCCATCCGCGGCCGGAGCCGGTGGCGCACCCGACGGAGCCCCTTCCGGAGGTTCGACCGAGATTGGCTTCGGCGCTGCCGCCGGAGCCAGTGATGAAGGTGGATCCGAAGCCGCCATCGGAGCCGGTGGTGCCGGTGGTGCCGGAGCCGCCGGTGATGCCGACCCTCGTGTTTCGGCGGCATCCGCGCTCTTGGTCGCTGGAGCGTCGTGGCCCTTGGGCTTGTGCGTCGATGCCATGGTGAGGTGCATCGACTTGCCCTCGAGCAATGGCGTCCGTTCCGCGAGCCCGTGATCCTTCACACGGTCCGTGAACCTGGCAAGCAGGTTCCGGCCGAGCTCCGGATGCGTCAGCTCGCGTCCTCGGAAGCGAACCGTCACCTTGATTCGATCGCCGTCCTCCAGAAACTCAATGGCTCGGTTCACCTTCGTGTCGAAGTCGCCAATGCCGATCTTCGGCGACAGCCGCACTTCCTTGAAGGTCACCGACCGCTGCTTCCGCTTGGCTTCCTTCTCCCGCTTCGTCAGTTCGTACTTGTACTGTCCAAAATCCAGGAACCTGACGACCGGCGGCGACGCCATCGGGGCGACCTCGACGAGGTCGAGGCCTCGATCCTGCGCCATCTCGAGTGCCCGCGGCGTGGGCATTACCCCAAGCTGGGCACCTTCTTCATCGACCACCCGGACCTGCGGGATCCGGATCATCTGGTTGACGCGCAGGTCTCGACTGATGGTCTGTCCCCTTCGTGACTACCGCTTTTTCACGGTCGGCGCAGGTACGCGAGGACCCGGCACGGCCGATGCGGGAGGATAGCACACCGGCTTTCAGGGGCGGCGCCCTTGTCAGTCGACCCGTCGCTCCCTGGACTCCGCGGCCAGTCGATCCGCGAAGGCATCCCATGGTTCCGGCGGTTGCTGCTCCCCGGCGCGAGTGCGCGGGGATGCCGTTCGTGCCTCGATCTCGCGATCGCCGAGCACCACCATGTACGGGATCTTCTGCTCCTGGGCCAACCGGATCTTGTTCTGCATCCGGTTCGAGGATTCGTCGACCTCGATCCGAAGCCCCTGGGCGCGGAGCAGCGCAGCCAGCTCGTTCGCCGCCTCGATGTGCCGATCGGCGATCGGGATGACCACGGCCTGGACCGGTGCCAGCCAGAGCGGGAAGGCGCCCGCGAAGTGCTCGGTGATGACGCCGATGAATCGCTCGAGGGAGCCGTAGATCGCGCGATGGATGGCGACCGGACGCTGCTGGTGCCCTTCTTCGTCGATGTAGTGCAGGTCGAACCGCTCTGGCAGCATCACGAGATCCACCTGGATCGTCGCCGTCTGCCACTCGCGACCGAGCGCATCCTCGATCTGGATATCGATCTTGGGCGCGTAGAAGGCCCCATCCTTGTCCTTGACGCGATAGTCGACGCCAGAGCTCTCCAGGGCTGCGCGGATCAGGCCTTCGGCCTTGTCCCACAACGCGGTGTCCCCAAGCGCCTTGTCCGGCCGCGTCCCGAACGTGAAGCGCGGGGTCAACCCAACCCACGAATACGACTCGCGCACCTCGCCAAGGAGCGCTTCGATTTCCGAGCCGATCTGATCCGGTCGAACGTAGATATGCGCGTCGTCGGTCACGAAGTGCCGGACTCTGGTCAGGCCGGACAGGGCGCCCGACAACTCGTTGCGGTGCAGCTTCCCGTACTCGGACAAGCGAAGTGGCAGCTCCCGATACGAGCGGACCCGGCTCCTGTAGATGTACGTCGACTCGGGGCAGTTCATCGGCTTGAGGCTGAAGGTCTGGTCTTCGGCCTCGACGAGGAACATGTGGTCACGGTAGAGGTCCCAGTGACCGGATTGCTCCCATAGCTTCTGATGGACCAGCGGGGGCGTGTAGATCTCCTGGTATCCGCGCGCCGCCTGGAGTTCCCGCATCGCGCTTTCCAGGGTCCGGTAGAGGGTCCAGCCTTTCGGGTGCCAGAAGGCGGCCCCAGGACTGATGTCGTGAAAGCTGAACAGGTCCAACTGAACGCCGAGCCGCCGATGATCGCGCTTCTTCGCCTCATCGCGCCGCCACAGAAACTGATCCAGGTCCTCCTGCGTCGGCCAGACCGTGCCGTAGACGCGCTGGAGCATGTCGCGCTTCTGGTCGCCCCGCCAGTACGCGCCCGCGACGGCCAGCAGCTTGAATGGACCAATCGCGCCGGTGGAGGACACGTGCGGGCCCTTGCACAGGTCGATGAAGGGGCCGTGCTCGTACAGGGAGGTCGGCGGCATCGGCGTTCCGTCACGCCGGGATGCGAAGGCCAGGTCGTCCAGGATCTCGACCTTGAACGGCTGACTCCGCTCGGCAAAGAAGGCGCGGCCCTCCGCGGGTGGCAACTCGCGGCGGACAAACGGGTGGTTGGCGGCAACGCTGGCGACCATCCGCGACTCGATCGCCGCCAGGTCATCCGGCGTCAGCGGGCGCGACAGCGCGAAGTCGTAGTAGAACCCATCGGCGATGGCCGGGCCGATCCCGAGCCGGGTCCCGGGGAACAGGGCAAGGACAGCCTCGGCCATGACGTGCGCCGCCGAGTGGCGCATGGCATCGAGGTCGCTGTGCGCGCCGGCATCAAGCAGCTCATGGGCGGAGCCGCGCTCCGGCGCCTCCAAGCCGATCTCGGTGGCTTCGTCAAATCGCTGGTCAGTCACGCGCGCCTCCCCGAGAATCGACGATCCCGCGGTCCGCCCGCCTCTCATGACCGTGTGTGGTGGGCGACACTGGACTCGAACCAGTGACCTCTTGCATGTCAAGCAATAGCTCTAACCAGCTGAGCTAGCCTCCCGACGACGCCGGTACCCCGCTCCGTGAAGCCTCGGGTTCGTTGGCTCGCGGGTGTTCCACATCCGCGCCGAATCCGTGGCCGTGGGATCGAGGTGCCAGCGGCGACCGGCATCATACCCCGGGGCGCCGCCGGGCGACAACGGACGACCATCAAGCGACGGAAGGCACCGCACCACCAGTCGAAACTCGCACCCATTCGTGAGGGATCTGTTGCAATGCTGCGCCTGAAAGCGACATCGGTGGCTGCCCCGCCCCGGCTTCGCTGCCTGGCCCCTCCTTGTCGGTCGTATCCAGCACAAGGCATGGGGGCTTCCTGGGCGAACCGGCCGTGCCTCAGCGCGGGATCGGCAGGGCGGCCTCGAGGACACCCGCGAGCGAGGTCGCGAACGTGGCGGTCAGGTGATGATCGTCGCGCTGCACGATCATCCCGGCCACGACCGCCTGGCATGGCTCCGCCGGGCAGATCGCGTCCGAAAGGTCAACAAAAGTGGCGTTGGCCGCGAGGGCCGCGACCCGCTCGCGCACGGCTTGCTGGCGGCCAAACGCCACCACACGGGTCGTGGCGCAGCGAGTGATATCCGCCGGGTTCTGCGAGAGGCAGACCGGCACGTCCACCCGGGAGGCGGGCGTGTCGGCGACGATCGCGATCGCGCCCGGGATCTGGTTGAGCAGGCGGGCCATGGCGTTGCCCTGGCGTGTCGGATCGGCATCGCGCGAGACCGATGTGGGCAGCCAGCGATCGGACGAGACGATGGTGAGATCGGGCCTTACCTCGATCAGTCGGTCGACCACGTTGGGGCGCCACGCTTCGCACTCCGTGTATTGGCGCTTGAGCAGCGGGGAATAGATCGGCAGGTCGACGAACACGCACGAGGCCTTGACGAAGACCAGCAGACGCCAACCTCGGGCATTCGCGATGGCCTCCACCGCCGGGAACCAGTGCGCCGCGTGGGAGTCGCCGACGAGCGCGACCGTAAAGAGTCCTGCGGGATCGCCGTAGACGCAATTGGGTGGTTGGCTGCCGCGCAGGCTCATGAAACAG
>JANPDO010000292.1:0-9483 GCA_031431535.1 Chloroflexota bacterium | reverse complement strand
AAGCGCGCCGGGTCGCGGAGTTGCGGCAGGTCCCGCCAGATCGCGACCAGCGCCTGCTGGGTCGCATCCTCCGCGAGATCGATGTCGCGCAGGATCCTGCGCGACACAGCGAGGAACCTCGTCGCGAGGTCGGCGGCGACCAGCCCGAAGGCTTCCCTGTCTCCGTGCTGGGCCCGTTTCACGAGTTCGGTGTCCACGCCCCTCATCCGCAACGTGGCGACGGTTACATCCGACGCCTTCGTAGGGTATGGGTCTGCGACACGTATGGGGCCTTCAAAGTTCGATCGCCCCCCTTTGGATTCGATCGCCCTTCTGACGCTCCTCCTTGTAGTGGCGAACCGTTGTGGCCACGTACCTGAGCACGGCTCAGGCCCGCCTCGAAGATACGGTGCGTTTCGAGGCCGAACCGGTGCGGCAGGTCCCTGTCGAGGAGGGCGGCGATCGACCAGCCGTGGCGGTGGAGCACGTGCAGTTCCATCCAGGTTTCCTCAGACTGCAATCTGTCCCTCCTGTCGTGGCGCTGGACTTCAGCAGCCCGAGCCTGACAGAGGGGACCTCGTTGTTCTTGGCCCAAACGAAGAGCCCTCGGGTCACCCCGAAGGGCCTCTGCATCTTTCGTGCTCATCTCCCTGGACTATTCATGCTCACTCGCACTACTCCAGGGCCGGCCCAACGGAAGATGACGGAGCCTCTGCGGTGGGCCGTTCCCCTACTTCGTGGGCCGTTTCGGCGGCGCAGTGGGTCACGCGGCGGCACATCGCGGTGGCGGAGCGATTGGCATGAGAGACGGGTACCTGCGCGGCGCGCTCTCGCGACCTGCGACTCAGCGCCAGATGGACGTCCTCGCTGCCTTCGTTGTCGCTGGCAGATCCGTCCCCGAGGCCGCCAAACTCGTGGGCATTCGACCAAGCACCGTGAAGCGCCACCTCGCCGACCTACGTGCGCGCTCGGGCCTCACCACGGAGCAGCTGATCTACACGGGACGGGCATCCGGTCGGCTCATCGTCCCGAGCTTGGAGCCCAGCTGAGCAATGCGCTCGCTACGCGCCCCTACGCGGCCTTTGGCTCAGTCGCTCGGACTGAAGCTGTACGTCCCCTCCCAGTGCCACAGTCCGGACGCATCGGCCGAGATATCGACACGGGCTTCGAACCCGCTGAACTTCCCGGTCCCGCCCGAGAACGTCGCCACGCCGGCCCCGGCTCCGCGCATTAGCTCGGTCGTGACAGCGAGACAACGGCGACCGGGGCCGTGACACCCGAGTGTGTCGGTTCGACCGAAGGTGAGGCGCGCTTCAGCGAGGCGCAAGAAACACGAAGTAGGTGATAGCCGCCGCCACAACCGCCACCGAGACAAACAGGGCGATCAGGATCAACGAGCAGCTCTCATTTTCGGACCTGTCGCTCCGGTGCTGTGCGTCCGCATGGGCGATCTCGACACCTTTCTCCCCATCGTCCTTGCGCACGACATACCAGACGTCGACGCTAGGCAGTCCCGCCTCAGACGGCCGAGGAACCTCCGCAGGCGGCCAGAGAACCTCACCCGCGTCGTTCACAACCTCTGAGAGTGGATACAACGCTCGACCGCAGCGCGGGCATGGCGTGGCCTGCCAGCGCAGCTTCGGCGGGAGCGGTTCGCCGCAGTCGTACGGGCAATCGGGGCGGTTGTAGACGATCCGGACCTGGTCGCGCATGACAACGACGGTATCAGCCGGTAAGCCGCAGCTAGCCGAATCCGCCGCTCCTTCAAGATGGGCCTCGCCCGGATCGAATCCGCCAGGGCACAACGCATGCTGAACTGATCTCCGCCGCTCGTCGCCGGTTTCGGCCGAGCCGCAACCAGTCCTCGCCGGACACACTCATCCCCCGCCCCGGCCATCGGCGTGTAGCTCCCGTGGCCCCGCGGAGTCTCGGACACGGTGGTCACGGCGTATGCTCACGCGCAGATGGGTGCGTCGCTTCGAAACCTCCGAATCATCGGTGCTGCCCTGTTTGGCCGTAAATCGCCGATGTCCTATCGGATGAGCATTCCTGCTGGCTGGAAAGCATTCCCGGCCAACGGACGCCGCTACTACGACGAATACCAGCCGTGACTACGTAGGGATCGAGTACGACTCGTCTCGCCTCCAGGCGGAATACTCGTACCCAGGACCCAAATCCTTCTCTGGTGGCGACCGGGCCGTTACATGCTTCGTCATCGGCACGGAGGTAGGGCCGCTCACCCGATCCGTGCAGGGGACCAGGCAGTAGGGCCATTCGGTAAGGCGGTTGTCGAGGGGTACGGGGCTTCCTCGATGGTTCTCGCGGTGCGCCCGTAAGGGAATCGCGCCGCCCGGCGCCCAGCTTCAACGGGCCGATGGGGCCGTACCATTGTCGTGAGACAACCGCCTGCCGGGTACGACACTCACGAGCGGGAATGGAGCCCGTCAAATGGAACAACTCAATCGGCTGGCGTCACTGCTGGTGGCCGAAAAGGGGTTCCAGCCGATCGACCCTCATTCGGACGACTGGAACGCGGCAGCGGTCGTCGACCTGCTCGCGGAACCGCCGCCGTTCGGGTTCGTCGGGACCCTCGCGCGCTGGGGGCGGACGTCGATTGCGCTCGTCGACGCTGACGGGCTCGACCTAGCTGGTATGGACCGCTTCGCAGGCCGCTTCTTGGATCTCGTCTATTGGGATTACTCCATCCTCGGGGCCTCGTTCGGAACGCTCTGCTTTGTCTTCGCGCGCCCGCCGGCCCCTGCAACCATCGACTACATTCGCAAACTCAAGCGCTCCTCGAGGCACGACAAGGCATGGATGGCTGCTTGGACCATCGACCTTTCAACGTCGCGTGTTATGTCGCATCGGTGGGCGCCGTTTGGGCTGTATCCGGGCCGGGCTTACCTCGAAGGCGCGGTCCGGCGATTGTGACCCACATGGCGGTCCAGTCTCGGAGCGCAGCCGCGCTTCCCGGTTTCCGCCGTCGCTCGGCCTCTATCGCTTCAAGGTCGTCGGTGTGAACCGTCCAGACGCCGAGGCCCCTAGGGTCGCCCGCGACTAGAGGCACAATGCTTCCGGCGGTTCTCCGCGATCCAGTCGCAGCCGGCGTGGTGGTCCTGTTCGCGGACGAGCGGCTGCTCTCGTCCGATCCGAGCAACTGGGACCAGTTCGTCCGGGAGGCGCACGAGGCCGAGGCATACAGCCGCAAGCTCTCGAAGCGCGTCGGTGAAGGCTATGCCGCGAAGCGACGCCACCTCGGGGTGCCCGGCGGCAACCGCGCCCCCTACGGCATCATCCGCGAGGGCAAGCCCTCAACGCTTCGGGTCGATGAGGCGAAGGTGGCGACGGTTCGACGCGCATACGAACTCGCTGCCGTCGGGTAGACGGACTGGGAGGTGGCAGCCGCCACCGACCTCGCCAAGACCCACGTCGGCGAGCTGCTCACGAACCCAATCTACGCCGGGCGCCTGCGCACTGGCGAGCCCGCAGGCCTTGCGCCCATTGTCGCGCCGGCTCTCTGGTCCAAGGTGCAGTCGATCCGCGAGCTACGCCGAACCCGGACACCGGGACGGATCGTCAAGCGCAACTACCCGCTCCGAGGTCGTCGCCTACCTTCGGTCCCTGCCATCGCTCTGGGCGGACTCGGGACCCGATGGACGCCAGGCTCTGGCGACAGCGCTGTTCGCGCGCACGGACGTCGTGGGCTTCGAGCGGATGGAGTACGAGCTCACGCCCGATGCGATCGAACTGGGACTCGGCGACGCCTTGCCGGCCGTGTTCGAGATCGGGCACGAACGTGAGTCTGGTCGGGGCGAGAGAAATGGCGCCGTCATGTCTGACGCAGAGGTACATGTCCGCTTTGAACGTCA
Organism: Chloroflexota bacterium; assembly: GCA_031431535.1. GTDB lineage: Bacteria > Chloroflexota > Limnocylindria > Limnocylindrales > CSP1-4 > SPCO01. Next base: position 5,635 of record JANPDO010000292.1, on the reverse strand, counting down.
AACCAACGCTTCTACAGTGACCCGAATCGCGTAGCGCCGCGAGTCGTCCACGCTGCGTGTGCCCGTTTGTCGGACTATGGCGATGCGGAATTTGCAGGATTTGTAGGGTGTCAGCCACCCGAACACCATCCTGCTCAGCCGATGGATGTTGAGTAATCGAGGGACGCAGCGAACGGCCGGGTTGGACTTCAGCAGCGCGTGGCAGAGCTTACTCGCCACGATGTAGTTGGTGACGCATCGCACGCCGCTCACAGGATCAATCGGCCTCGGGTAAAAGGAAACCCGACGCGCAGAACCGCCGGGTGTGTAACGACAGTCCTGTCGCCCCGGAGCCTCGTGTCAACGCTCAGTTGCGAATGGTCCTGACCGCGGCCGACGGTGGAGTCTGCTTCCAACGGCGTCCGGGCGGCACGTCCCTGGCGCGAGTCGGCGTCCCGGGTCGGCCCGGTGGCGCCCTGAGGCATCGCGAACTCGTATCGAATCCCCCGGCCCACGATCCGGTAACGCCCACGACCGTTCGCCTCGCCTCATATCGCCTAGCCCCATCGGCCGGAAACTGATCATGCCGGCGAGGAGCGGTGCGCGATCGGCTCAGTCAATGTGGCCGATCAGGACCGTTGATCCGATGCCGGGTCGGTCGTACTCCGATCATCCGCGTGCCACCGCGCCGCGTATCATTCGGGTTCGCTTCGTGGCGGCGGTAGCCTGGGACACTGAAGGGAGCACTGACGTGCGAGCCAAACGGAACCTCCTCGGGCTCTGCCTCACCGCTGCCCTGCTGAGCGGCTGCGGCGGAAGCAACGACGGGGCTTCGAGCACCGGAGGCGCCGCCGACGCCACCGAGGGCGGCGGCCAGGTGAACGGCGGCGAGGCCGCCGCGACGGCCAGCCAGACGGCGAATGCCGATCTCCCCGCGTTCATGACCGACTTCGATCGAGTCTGCGAGACGCAGGTCGGGTTCGGTGCCGCGGCGGCCTATGACGCCACGCCGGGCACGCATCCGGTCGTTCTCTTCACCGACTTCGGCGATCCCCCGACGTTGATCAACTCGAGCGTGACGTTCCCGGCTGGGTGGACGGTCGCCGAGGACGAGGACTACGCCAACAACACCGAGCTCGCCGGCGTGCAGCTTGTCGCGTGCTCGCGACGGGTATCTGCCACGCCAAATGGCACCGAGTGCGACTTCGAGCCCAGTGGCAGCGGCACGACGACCACGCTTGAGCTGACCGACACGGTGTACAAGCTCAGCGTGTATGCCGCGGCGACCGGCGAGCCGGTGGGCGAACCCCAGACGCTTGAGGCATCGACCACCGAGTGCCCGTTCTTCGCCACGTTCTACGAGGGCGATACCCAGTACCTGAACGTTCCGACCGAGGACCAGTACATCAATGCCCTGAAAGGGGTCGTGAACCCTTAGAACGACCCCTGTCGAATGCGGCGGAGGTCTGCCGTCGCCTGAGACCTCCGCTGCACATCCCATCGCGACGCCGCCGAGGCCTTCTATGTGCTCGAGGGCGAGTACGTCATCTTCCTCGACGATCGCGAGTTCGCGTGTCCAGCGGGTTCGTTCATCTTCATTCCGGCCAGGCTCGCGCACGGGTTCCGGGTCGGCGGCGTGGCCAGTCGAAAGCTCAACATCTACCTTCCCGCGGCGATGGTCGGCTACTTCGATGATGTCGCGGCCGCGACGAGGGCAGGCGATGTGGACCCAGGCGCCCTGTCTGAGATCGCCCTTCGGTACTCGATGGAGGTGATCGGCCCCGTTCCCGAGGGCTACATCTAGCCCAGGACAGCGACGGGGCCGACGACATGGCCCAATCCGCCAACTAGGAACTGCCGCCCGCCGCCCCCACCCTTAGGGCATGACGGCGCGCTGGTTCGATCCAGATCGACTCGCGCGGAGCATGCGCCCGCGCTCCAGCCCGCGAGGGCGATCGCCACAGTCATGTTCTCGTGCTGAAGCCGAGCCAGGGTGCTGTCGTCCATACGCGGACCCTACTCGCTGATCGTGCGGCGCCACCCCCGCGCCGTCCGGACGCGAGGACTCGGCCCGGTCGAGGATCGCGAGGTGCGGCCGGGCGCGAGATCCGTGACTGGCGGGACGACGGCGTCTGCGCGAGGTGCCGCCTGCCGCGACCGACGCGATCGTCTCGGCCCTCAAGGTGACCGGGCGCTTCCAGGTGTCGACGAGGCTCGACGGGCGGGCGACGATCCGCTACGCGTTTCCCTGCAAGAGCGCGTCGCCCTCTTCATCGGTGCGAAGGTCGCGGTGCATCGACCAGGGGCCACCGTGGTCCGCGACCGAGGCAAAGACCGGGATCCCGTCGTGGCGATAGGCGGCGTATGACGTCCGGGCGCGGGCGGCGAACCCCAGCTTGCTGAAGATGTGCTGGGATGTGCGGTTCGTCGCCTCGACGACGGCCGTGCGATAGCCCGTCGCGATGCCTCGGTCCAGCGTCTCGCGAACCAGGCGCTGGGCGACTCCGCGCCCCGCGAAGCGATCGTCCACTCCGAGGAGGAAGAGGTGGAGCACCTCGCCGTGCGGTGGCGCGGGCTGCTCAGGGAGCTGCACGTCGAGCAGTCCGAACAGTCCGAAGATCGGATCGAACTTCGGCGACAGATCGGCCACCCCGTCCGGGGCCGCCGACGCGGCATCCTCGGTGAGCATGGCACCGGCCAGGGCGCCGGACGCGGGATTCCGGGCCACCAAAGTCAGCTGCCGTGTCGTCTCGGGCGCCGCGACTAGGCGAACGAAGACCTCGAACTCGGCCGGGGTCAGGCCCACGGCGACCGCGGGCGGGTCGCTGGTGGCGAACGTCAGAGCCAGCATCCGGCACAGCTCCGGCACGTCGGACGGCCGGCAGGCCTCGATCGCGAGGTCCGGGTTTCCCGGTGCTTCATGGGACGCCATGGACGCGGATCATGGCACCGCGGCGGATGGGAGGTCAACATGCTCGGCGAGGCCCGGCCTGTTGCTGAGGTGCCGGAGCGAGCGGAGCGTCGCCGACGAATCGCGTAGCGTCGCATGGCCCAATCGGCCGAATAGCAACCGCGGCTCGCCACCCGCACGCTTGGGCCGTGACGGCGCGCTGGTGCGATCCAGATCGACTCCCTGTTCCCCCCACCGGGTACGTCCGCGCCGTCAACCCCTCGGCGGCCGGATGAGCGGGCTCGAGCTCGTACTGGCCTTCCTCGCCGGCGTGGTCATGGGCGGCGCCCTCGACCGCTTTGTGCTTCCGCTCCTCGTCGATGCGTGGATCGACCGACTGCGCCGGCATGGGCGATGAGCGTCACGGCGGTGCGCCTGAGCGCAGCCGGGCCGACGTCTACAGCTCGGCCCGGATCGGCGCTGCGGCCGCGCTCACGCTCGTCCTGGTCGTGCTCCTCGTCCTCGATGTCGCCGTCCCCGACTACGACATCGGCCCAGGGATCCTCCTGCCCCTCCTTGGCGCGATCCTCGCGCTCCTGGGCCTGGAGGCCTCGGCCTTCTGGCGAGGCGTGAGATGAGCCCGATCTACTGGGTCGGCTCACCCAAGTTCACGGCCGGCCATCCCGCGCCGCTCATCGCTCTCGTCCATCACCGCATGGTCGGCACGCTCCGTTCGACCGACGCCGCGTTCACCTCGAGCGACGGACGCGAGGCCTCGACCACCTTCGGCGTCGGCTACGGCTGCGGCCGCGCCGGCCACCCGGTCGTCAGGGACGCCAGCGCCGTGCCCGATGGTGTCCAGACTTACCCGATCGCCCAGCACGTCGCCGAGAAGCTGCATGCCCTTTCATTGCCACGCGACGTCGAGAACAACCGGGCCCGAGACCTCGTCGACCTTGCACGGGTCGCTCAGCTCGTGGATCCGGTTCGAGGCCTCAGCTCCCTGAAGCCGCCGCCGCCCTGAAGCCGCGCTCGAGGCGGGTCAGGCTGGTTGTCGAGACGATCGGCGCCGCCGGATCCCCGCCGCTAGCACGCCGCCCACGACGACACTCACCACGGCAAGCACGACGACGCCCAGCGTCCCGTCCGCGCCGTCCGTGGGAGTTGGCGAGCCCGGCTCCGGCGGCCACGGGGCGTTGAAGAACGCGACGAGGTCCGCCATCCCGCCGACCGCTTCGGGCCCGAACTCCTCGCGGACGCCGGGCGCGAGCACGTACTTGCCGGTCGCTCCGTCCTCGGCCGCGCGGACCGCGACCCAGTAGGTGCCGTCCGCGGGGACGGTCGTCCGGACGCCGCCCCAGGCGATGAAACCGAGACCGCCGTGGACCTCGCGCTCGCCGCCGTCGGCCTTATGCGTCAGGGCGCCTTCGGCTCCCGCCGCGGTCGCGAGCGCAGCCGCCTCGTCGCTCGAGGGCGCCGGCAGCCCCGGGCCCAGCACGGCGAACGAGGTGGGGATGCCACCGGCGGCGTCAGGCGCCGTGACCTCCACGACGAGTGCCTCGCCCGCCCGCAGGTCCATGCGGTACCAGTCCGTCTCGCCGGGCGCGTCCAGGGTCGCGCCGATCGCCCGCGAGAGCGTCGGGTCCTCGAGCACGAAGGCGGTCGCCGGCGACTCGTTGCCGGGCCCCACGACCATCGGGGCATGTGCCGCGACGGGCACCGCGGCCACGGCGAGCAGCAGCGAGGCCGCAGCGATTCCGACCCGGACGTTCATACGACTGGTTCGCTGCCGAGCGCTCGCTGGATGCCGCCGACGGTGGCCACGCTCAGGAACCCACCACGCGCGTCCCGAGCAGATAACTCAGCGTGGCGACAGTCGCAGACAGCACCGTGCCCCACGCGATGTCCACGACGGCCAGCCGCACCGACCACCCCTGGAGGGTGGCGACGTTCGTGAGGTCGTACGTCATGTACGTGAAGAAGCCGAACGCCGCCCCAAGCGTGAGGGCCTTCGTCCAGCTCCGAGCATCGATCGCCGGCATCACCGCGAAGAAGATGATTCCCGCGATCGACAGCAGGTAGAACAGGATCGCCGCCCACCAGACGATGGGATCCGCCATGAGCGAGCCGATCTGGCCGCGGTAGAAGTCGCGAGCCACGAACCCCAGCCAGACGAGGTCGATCAGGAAGAAGATCGGCACCGTGAGCAGCCACAGCAGGATGAATCTCGTCACGCGTCACGCTCCCGTCGTGTGTCGTCCCGATTGGTGCGCTGAACCCGGCCCGTGGAGCCGCCAGCGCGGAGTCCGCCAGACCGATCCGGCTGAAGTCGGCGATGAGCTCGGCTGGCACCCCGAGGACCGCCTCTGCGATCAGCAGGTAGTCGGCCAGCTCGAGGTAGACGGTCACCGGGCGAGGCGTTCGAGGATCTCGCGATTGCGCTCGATGCTTGCCTGCAGGCGCTGTCGGAAGTCGGGGTCCGACCGCCGAGCCTCGATGTGGGCGGCGATCGCCCGCTGGATCTCTTCGTTGACCGACACCTTGTCGACGCCAGCGATCGCCTCGAGGGCCTCGGCCTGGTCGGCAGGCAGGCGCAGGGTGCGCGACTTGATCGTCATGTCGGCCTCCGTTCGTGAGCAGTGGATCCACGATACCACGGTATCTCGGTGCACAGCCCGCTGGACGCGCCGGTTCAGCCCAGTTCGTCGCGCGGACGAGGCACTGCGTCTGCACCTCGCGGCGCATCGGTCACCAGCCCATCGCCGG
>JANPDO010000291.1:0-5607 GCA_031431535.1 Chloroflexota bacterium | reverse complement strand
GATCGAGTTGCCGCCATCGACCTCGACCGTTGCCCCGTCGAGCGGCGCGCCAGTGGCGATATCGTTGGCCCAGACGAGCAGCCTGTCCTGCGCAGCGGCCACATAGCCTGCCACGTCAGTGATCTGGAGGACCATCTGGCCCGCGCCCGGCGACCGCGGCCCATTGACGAGATACCAGCCACGCTCGAGGGGCGCGGGGAAGCGAATCCATTGACCTGAGTTGGGGTCGCCCTGCGGTGTGGCGTCGAACGACATGACTCGCGCGAGGCCGGTGGTCGCGACCGACCGGGCGGACCTGCGAGCCCAATCCGGTGCCTCAGTCAGGACCCGAATGGCATCCAGGCCGGCTCGTTCAGAGGCGAGACGATAGACCGCGACGCGGAACGGGCGCTTGGCAACCGCCTGTTGCACCTGGTAGTCCGGTGAGGACGATGAGATCCAGACGGTCGCGATCGGCCGCTCCCCCGGGCGCCATTCCATCGTCGGGCTGAACTGGTAGGAGGCCGACGGCTGAGTCGCATCGGTCGCAAGCGCGGTCTCGAATCGGACGACGACATCCTCCTCGAGCGCGAGATCGGACCCCTCCAACCGGACGCCGCGGCCGAGCGTCGCGGTGTACAGCGTCGCCGGCTCCAGGTGCTCCGGCACGAAGACGAACGTCCGGCCGTGCTGCTCGAATCGGCCCTTGACTTCCGGTTCGATTGAGAAGTGCGAGGCCGCGTCGACTGCGCCGTCCTGGTCAAAGGTGAACTCAATACCGGTCGTTACCGGCACGTCCGTTGCCTGGTTGTAGGGCAGCGTCGTGACCACACGGAGTGGCGACTGCGCCTGGAACGCCCATGAGCCGGAGATCGAGCCGTCGGGCGCGCGGAGCGTGAAGCGATAGAGCTGGCCCGGGCGCAGCGGCGCGGTCGGCAGGAGCGTCACGGTCCGATCCGTCGTGCCGGCACTGATCCCCAGGTCAATGGCGGGCGTCACCTCGAGCGCCTGCGCGAGCGCCAGCGGGTCGTCGGCGCCGACCCTCACGAGCGTGAACGCGGTGTCGGCCGCGACCCCGTTCCGAGCCATCTTCGTGGCCGTCAGCGTGGCGACGGCCTCGATCGCCGGAACGACCAGCTCGCCCCATGGCGCACTCGGATCGAGGGGCATGGTCGGCGCAGGGGTCGGGGTCGGGGGCGAGGCTGGGGGCGAGGCCGGGGGTGTGGACGGCAACGCGACCGATGTACTCGGTGGCGAGAGCAGCGTCGGGCTCGGGCTGGGGTTCACCGGCCCCGACGACCAGACGGCGACCGCGATGAGGATGACGCTCAGGCCAACTCCCCCAAGCGCGAGCAAGGGCCCGCGACGCCCCGAGTCGATGGCATCGTGAGGTCCGATCCCAGATCCGTTCATGGCAACTCGTCATCCTGGGCTATGGCGCCCGGCAACTGAGACACACAATGCGCTGCCCGTTGGCGGCCGTCTATAGCCGCTGAGACGCATATCGACGGACCATGTGACACGTGTTCATGTGCGCGAACAGACCCAGATCGCATTCGCCACGTGACCCAGATGCAGGTAGCCGGTCGGTGCGGGGGCGAACCGGGTCCAGTGTTCGACGCGTGCGGAGCCCTCGCCGGACTCGCCCTCCGGTCCGGTCTCAGTCGTCGTCGTCCCGCTCTCCTGCGCGATCGCGGTCGCGTGCCTCAAGCGCCCGTGTCGCCGCCATGAGCCGCCGGTAGAGCGCCAGCAGGTCGGCCTGGCCAAGCGGCCCTTCATTCGCGATGGTCACCCGCAGGAGTACCTCGCGTTCGCGCTCGGCGTCCCGGATCGCTCGCCGGCCCATCGCGGTCTTGGCCATCCCTGCCTCGCGAGCCAATTCGGCGCGTTCATTGAGCAGCGCCACGATCCGGCGATCCAGCGCGTCGATCCGCTTCCGGAGGCGGTGCAATTCGGCTGTCTCCGGCGCCCGCTTCGTCACGACATGCCACCAAACAGGCGCGCGATCGATTCGAGCGCGAGGTGATACCCACGCGCCCCTAGCCCGACGATCGATTCGAGGGCGACGTCGTGGAGGAAATTGACCGACCGGAAGGCCTCCCGCTTCGACGGGTCCGACAGGTGCACCTCGATGAATGGCCGCTGGACGCCAAGCAACGCGTCGCGCAGGGACACGCTCGTATGGGTGAGCCCACCTGCGTTGACGATGGCGACGTCGAAGTCGCGCTGATGCAGCCGGTCGATCAGCGCACCCTCGTGGTTCGACTGGAAGAAGTCGACGTCGAGGCCAAGTTCGGCGGCCCGCGCAGAAACCCCGATGTGGATCTCCTCGAGGGTGTCGCGCCCATAGATCTCCGGTTCGCGTGTGCCGACGAGATTGAGATTCGGCCCCTCGAGCACCAGGACGGTGGTCATCGAAGGCTTCCGGCGCCGAGCATGGCTGCCGCGGCGTCCTTGACAACGGCCGGCTTGATGTCGTCGCGCACGACGATCCCGTCGCTGGTCGGGAGCACCCAGCGCAAACGCCCCCCGGCATGCTTCTTGTCCGCCGCCAGATGGCCGAGGACCGCTTCGAGCGAGTAGGGGAGCGGGTCGCGCGCGAGCCCCAGCACATCGAGGAGCCGCCCAATCCGGTCCGCTCGCTCCCGCGGCGTGACGCCGACTTCGACGCCGATCCGCGTCTCCGCCCGCAGTCCGTATGCCACGGCCTCACCGTGGAGCAGTCCGCCGAACCCGGCTGCTGCCTCGACCGCGTGGCCGAGCGAGTGCCCCAGGTTCAGGGCAATCCGCCCGCCGGTCGTTCCGCGCTCGCGCTCATCGGCCATCACGACCTCCACCTTGGCCCAGCCGGCGCGCTCGACCAGCTCTGCGACCGCGCCCGACTCGAAGGCAGCCGAGTCACCCCGCGCGATCGCCGTCCCGTGCGTCTCGAGCAGCTCGAACAGCCGTTCATCTCCGAGGGCTGCCATCTTGACGGCCTCTGCCAGGGCGGCCCGAATCTGGCGCTCGGGGAGCGTCCGCAGGGCTGCCACGTCGATGATGATGGCGACCGGCTGGTGAAACGCCCCGACCAGGTTCTTGCCGGCCGCCAGATCCACCCCGGTCTTGCCACCGATCGCCGAGTCGATCTGGGCCACGAGCGTCGTCGGAACCTGGATGAACGGCACCCCGCGCAGCCATGTGGCCGCCAGAAAGCCGACCGCATCGCCCAGGGCGCCACCACCGATCGCCACGAGTGGTTCGGAGCGCTCCGCCCGCAGCTCGGCGAGCTCGCCGGCGGCGGTTTCGATGACACTCAGCCGTTTGGCGGCCTCGCCCTGCGGCAGCATCAGGCTGGCCACCGTCCAGCCGCGGCGGCGCAGTCCGGCGGCGGCGGGCTCACCGACGGCACTCCACGCACCCGGTTCGCTGACCAGGATCGCCCGCGGGGCACGCAACGCCGTCAACTCAGCGGCTAGCGCCTCGACCAGCAACCCTTCTCCAAGGATGATTCGGCCGATCGGTGTGGACGCCCGCAAGAGGCTGGTACCGCCCATGCGCACCGCGTCCGCCGCCGGCAGGCTGGCGTTGACCGAGTCAACAACGCCGTTAACCTCCGCGACGCCCGTCTGGTGGACGTGGGCAGCCGCGTAGAACCGTTCGCGTCGAGCGGCCAGCTCGCGGATGGTCCCGATCGGGTTACGATCGCTGACCAGGGGTCGCACGTTGGGCGAGCGTCGCAGGCGCTGGGCGAGGACCTCCGGCCGGCCGTCGAGCCAGACCGTTGCCCGACCGCGATAGAGCGCCCACCGGTTGCGCGGATCCACGACGGCACCGCCGCCCGTGGCGATCACCCGCCGAACCTCAGATCCTGCGTCGGGCGCCCCCAGCTCGGCGATCGCGCTGCGTTCGTGTGCCCGGAACGCCGGCTCGCCTTCATCGGAGAAGATCTCGGGAATGGCGCGGCCGGTCGCCGACTCGATGCGCTCGTCGATGTCTACGAAGGTGGCCCCACGACGCTGGGCGAGGCGCTTGCCGATCACGCTCTTGCCGCTCCCGGGCAACCCGACGAGTACGACGTCCACGGCCGCCTCAGTCGTCTCCGCCCGAGCCCGCCTCATCTGTCCCGGTCAGCCCGCCCAGCGCGGCGGCACCGTCCCGGGATCGCCCGCCAGCGACCGGGGCATCGGGCGCCGTCGCGATGCGCGCGCGGTACCGCTCCAGGCTCGCGCGCACGTCCTCGATCGTGTCACCGCCGAACTTCTCAAGCACGAACGAGGCGAGGGTCAGCATCACCATGGACTCGGCGACGATCCCCGCGGCCGGCACCACGCTGATGTCGCTGCGCTCGTAGTGGGCCTTGTCTACAGCTTCGCCGCTGATCAGGTCGGCCGAGGGGAGCGGCCGCGCCAGCGTCGAGATTGGCTTCACCGCCCCACGAACCACGAGCGGCTCGCCGTTGGTGACGCCGCCGGTCAGGCCGCCGGCGTTGTTGGACCGGTGGACCCACTGGCCCTCTCCCGTGCGGCCCTCGATGATGTCGTGCACGCTCGACCCGAACCGCCGGGTCTGCTCGAAACCCAGTCCGAATTCAACGCCCTTGACGATGTTGATACTCATCACCGCCGCGGCGAGGGCCGCGTCAAGGCGGCGGTCCCAATGCACGTACGATCCGAGCCCGATCGGCAGGCCGTGTACCACCACCTCGAACACGCCACCCACCGTGTCGCCATTGGATCGCGCCTCGTCGATCCGGGCGATCATCCGCTCCTCCGCGGCCGGGTCCGGGCAGCGCAGCGGGGATGCGTCCGCTTCGTCACGCGTGCGTGAGCACGCCGCCGGATCGACGCTCACACCGCCGACCTCTGCGGTGAACGACCAGGTCTCGATCCCGAACTCGCGCAGGAACGCACGGGCCACGCCTCCGGCTGCGACGCGCGCCGCCGTCTCCCGCGCCGAGGCCCGCTCCAGGACGTTGCGCACATCGTTGAAGCCGTACTTGAGCGCGCCCGCTAGATCGGCGTGCCCGGGGCGCACCTTGGTCACCGGCGTCGCCTTCTTGTTTCCGTCGGCGGCCGCCGTAAACAAGGCGTCGGCGGCCGCCTCGTCGAGCGGCTCGACGGACATCACCTGGGTCCAATTCTCCCAGTCGCGGTTGCGGACCAACAGCAGGATCGGCGACCCGAGGGTCAACCCATGGCGGACGCCGCCAAGGATTTCCGCGCGATCCTGTTCGATCGTCTGGCGCGCCCCGCGACCATACCCGCGCTGGCGGCGAGCCAGGTCGACGGCGATCCCGTCGGCGGTGACGTGCAAACCCGCTGGGACGCCCTCGATCGTGACCCCGAGCGATGGGCCGTGCGATTCACCGGCGGTCAGGAAGCGGAAGGCACCCATCGTTGGCGTCGTGCTCCGATTGGCGGGCTGTCGTCAGCCGGCCGAGCCAGCCGAGCCAGCGGTGCCGCCGGCTGAGCCAGCAGTTTCGTCGGGCGAGCCAGCGGTGCCGCCGGCCGGTTCGCCTTCGGCGGATCGCAGGCCCCCGGCCCGTGCCTCGGCGAGCCGCTGCTGCATCAGTTCGAGCGGTGCGGACTGACCGGTCCACAGCGTGAACGCGGCCGCGCCCTGGTGCAGCAGCATCAGCTCACCATC
>JANPDO010000290.1:0-1792 GCA_031431535.1 Chloroflexota bacterium | reverse complement strand
AGGCGAATCAGGCGGACGGCCTCCGCGGACGGGACGCTCCGGTGGCGGCTCCGGAGGCACAGGCGGCAGCGGCGGACGCTGAGGCGGTGGTGGGGGCGGCGGAACCGCGGGCGGTGTTGGTTCGACGGCCGGCCGCGGTTCGGGGGCGAGCGACGGGGGTTCAGGCGGGCAGGGCAGCGCGCCCGCGGCACCCCGCGGTGGGACTCGGCCAGCCCCGCCGACTACTGAGTCAGAAACGGCGTCAGCCCAGGCCGTGAACGCGGCGCTGGCAGATGCGGATCGGGTCGTCCAGGCAGCGGCGACCGCGCCGTCGGGTCTGTCCGACACCGCCGCCGGCCCGGCTCGTCCAGCGCGGGGCGGCCGGCCGGCCAGTGCCGATATCACGACCGCGACCACCCTCGACGAGGCCGCCCTGCGGCTGGCCGCGGACCTGCGGGCGGTGCCCGGGATCGATCGGTTCGCTCGCGTCCGCCTCGCCGAACTGGAGTCCGCCGGCCCACGCCCGCTGCGCACGATGTGGCGGATCTCCCGGGAGCAGCTTGACCAGCGCTACGGACAGCTCACGATCGGCGAACTGATCGAGCGCTTTGGCGGCGGCCAGCAGCCGTCCGCCTGACCGACCGCTTGGCATGAGGGATCGGGGCGAATACGAGCGCCTGCTCGCCGAGAACGAGCGCTATACCGAATCGTTCGACCGGTCCGCGTTGACGCCGGCACCCCTCAGCGGTCTGGCGATCGTGGCCTGCATGGACGCCCGGCTGGACGTCGAGGAGACGCTTGGCCTGCGCACCGGCGACGCCCACATCATCCGCAACGCCGGTGGCCTGGCGACCGACGACGCGATCCGCAGCCTGATCGTCAGCCAGCAACTCCTGGGCACCGACGAGATCGTGGTCATCGGCCACACGGGATGCGGCCTGCTGGACGCCGATGAGGCGGCTCTGCGAGGCCGATTGGCCGAGGCGACCGGCCAGACGCTGGACCTCGAATTCGGCGCGTTCGGTGACCTCGAGGCGGCCGTGCGCTGGTCAGTCGACCGGATCACCGGCCATCCCTGGATCAAGCGCGTGCCGGTCCACGGCCTCATCTTCGACGTCGCGAGCGGTCGGCTACACGAGATCGTCTGACGCTTCCGCTACGGCTTGGAGGGCATCCCAGGCAGTGGCATAGGATTGGACAGGGGCGCGGGTTTGACTCCCTGCTCGGCAACCCGGACCTCGACGGTCCAACGGCCGGTGGCCGTGTCCTCGCGAGCGTCCTGGATCGCGAACGACGTACCTCGCTCGATCAGGAATTCCATCTCGTTGGCCATTGACGCGAGGGGCGCACCTGCGGTCGGCTTGAGCAGATTGGTTGGCTCCGCACTGGGAGTACCTCCGAGATAGCGGCCTCGGATGCCTTTCGGCACCTCGACCACGATGTCAATGTCGCCGCTCCACACGCCAGGCTTGACAGCGGTGCTCGTGTAGCCCTGCTGTGCGTAGCTTTGCCCCTTCATCGCCACGAGCTCGGACGGATTCTCGGGCAGACTCGCGCGGCCGCCTCATCGCGTAGCTGTCGGCCACCGGCGGTGGTGTTGATGGCGTCCAGATAGGTCCGTGACACCGGGGCTGGGCGCGGAGTGAGGCCAGGCAGGCCCGAGAAATGAAGTGAGAGCCCTCGCTACGCTGGTGGTGTTCAGAACAACAGCAGCGGAGGCTCTCGATGGCGAAGTCTACTCGCGGTGTGCGGCGCGGTAACCACCGTCGGTCGGCCAAGCCGGTCCCGCACGCATTCCTCCGGCTCGGCCGTC
>JANPDO010000289.1:0-21979 GCA_031431535.1 Chloroflexota bacterium | reverse complement strand
GACGGCCGAGCCGGAGGAATGCGTGCGGGACCGGCTTGGCCGACCGACGGTGGTTACCGCGCCGCACACCGCGAGTAGACTTCGCCATCGAGAGCCTCCGCTGCTGTTGTTCTGAACACCACCAGCGTAGCGAGGGCTCTCTCTTCATTTCTCGGGCCTGCCTGGCCTCACTCCGCGCCCAGCCCCGGTGTCACGGACCTATCTGGACGCCATCAACGAACCGACCAGCCCGGTTCGCATGAATACTCTAGGGGAGTATCGGTGAATCGCCTTGCGACGGCCGGCCGGCCGGTGCTATCCTCTCCGGACCTCGGACGCCGGAGTCTCCCACCCGCGTCCAGAATCACCCCGTCGGGACCACCGGGAGAGCGTCGTCCAGCGGCTCGTCGTGGTGCGAATCGACGCACCATCCTCGCGTTCCTCACGTCCACCCTCGCGGCACCGGCAACCCATCCACCGTCGCTCTCCAACGCAGGATCCCATCGAACGAATGGACGCGAAGCAGGTCTGGCGGGCGACATTGGGGGAGCTTCAGGTTTCGTTGTCCCCAGCGAATTTTGAGACCTGGCTGCGCGATACCCAGCTCGTGGACGTGGACGAGCAGCGATTTCGAATCGCCGTCCCGAATGGTTTTGCCAAGGACTGGCTGGAATCGCGCTACCGCTCGCTGATCAGCCAGACGCTGGCCAGGATCGTTGGCTACAGCGTGCAGGTCGAGTTCACCATCGGGACGGCCTCGGCCAACATCGAGGAGCCTCGCGTCGAGGCGGCAGCGGAGCACCGACTCGCCGGACCCGCAAAGCCCTCGCCGCAGGTCCGGATGGAACCGGGCCGCGTCGGCGGAGAGGGCGCGGCCACCTATCTCAATCCCCGGTACACCTTCTCGAACTTCATTGTCGGCTCCGCAAACCGGCTCGCGCACGCGGCCAGCCTGTCCGTCGCGGAACGTCCCGGGCATGCCTACAACCCGCTGTTCCTGTACGGCGGCGTGGGTCTTGGCAAGACGCATCTGATGCACGCGATCGGCAACCAGGTGATCGCCAAGTTCCCTCGCAAGCGGGTCGTCTATGCCACCAGCGAGAAGTTCACCAACGAGTTCATCACGTCGATCCAGCAGGGCAAGATCGACGAGTTTCGGGCTCGCTACCGACGGATCGACCTGCTCCTGATCGACGACATCCAGTTTATCGCCGACAAGGAGCGGACCCAGGAGGAGTTCTTCCACACGTTCAACACGATCCACGAGGACGGCAAGCAGATCGTGCTGTCATCGGATCGGCCGCCCAAGGCGATCCTGACCCTGGAGGAGCGCCTGCGCAGCCGCTTCGAGTGGGGCCTGATCGCGGACCTTACCGCCCCGGACCTCGAGACCCGGATCGCGATCCTGCGGGCCAAGGCCGAAGAGGGGGCCGTCCCGATCACATCGGACGTCATTGAGTTCATCGCCCGAAAGGTTGTGAGCAACATCCGGGAACTCGAGGGCGCCCTCAACCGGATGGTCGCCTACGCCAGCATGGGTGCCGTGCCGATCGGCATTGAACTCGCCCAGGCCGTCCTGTCCAACGTGCTCTACAACCCCAAGAAGCGGCAGGTGACCCCCGAGCGGATCGCGAAGGTGGTCGCCGACTATTACAGCGTCCCGATGGACGTCCTCCAGGGGCAGAAGCGCGACAAGGCGATCGTGGTTCCGCGCCAGATCGCAATGTTCCTGATGCGCGCCGAGACAGACGTCTCGCTGCTCCGCATCGGGGCGGAGCTCGGCGGCCGCGATCACTCCACCGTACTGCATGCCTGTGACAAGATTACCCGCGAGGTGGCTGTTAATGACGAGTTGCGGCGGGAGATCGCCGCAGTGCGGGAGCTGATCTACGGCGACTGACCGTCGCCGGTCTCGGCCGCGACGACCTACGCGCCCCCAGGACAATGGGCGATTCCGGACCAGTCCTGTGGACAACACCCCTGATTCGGTGGACAACCGCCGCCCGATGTGGACAGTACCGCGCCTAACGACCGGGGCGACGCCCGCCGGCGTGGACGAAGGTCGTGCCGCTCGACACAGCGGCGGCGGTCCGGCGAGACCTGTCCACCAGTCGTCCCGGCATCCATCCCCGAGGCGGGAGCGGGAACCCACGATTCAGGGTGGGTCGTCCACGTCCGCGGGGAGCGTGCCCAAGCACGGATCTCCACCCGATCCACACCATGATGATGGTGATGACGGACGAGATGGAAAGAGGGAAGATACCCACTACTCAACCCGCGATCCGATCAACCCGAGCCCCGCCATCAGCGTGGAGTACCCCAAGTGAAACTCTCGGTCATGCAGGAGAACCTCGCGCGCGGCCTGTCGGTCGTCAGCCGGGCCGTCTCCAACCGAAGCACGCTGCCCGTGCTGGCCAATGTTCTCCTTCGGACCGAAGACGCCGGCCTGAAATTGACGGCCACCAACCTCGAGATCGGGATCACCTACTGGGTTCCGGGCAAGATCGAAACCGACGGAGCGACCACGGTGCCGGCCAAGCTGCTGACAGACCTGGTGAACACGCTGCCGGCGAGTGACCGCGTCGATCTCGCCCTCCAGGCTGGCGACACGCTTCATCTCCGGTGTGGGCGCTTCGAGACCAACATCAAGGGGATCGACGCCGACGAGTTCCCCGCAATCGGGGCGGCAGGGGAACGACCAACGACGCGGATCGCCCAGAACGTCCTGCGCCGCGCGCTGGCCGAGACGGCGTTTGCGGCGGCCAGTGACGAGGCTCGCCCGATTCTCACCGGGGTGCTCGCCCGGTTTGAAGGCGACCGGCTGACCCTGGCCGCCGCCGACAACTACCGGATTGCCGTCAAGACGATTGCGATCCTCGATCCCGTTCCGGAGACCAGTGTCGTGATCCCGGCCCGGGCCCTCAACGAGCTCGCCAGGGTCCTGGCCGATGTCGACGACCCGGTCGAGATCGTCCTGGCCGGGGGGCGGAACCAGATCCTGTTCCATCTCGACGGGATCGACCTGGTCAGCCGGCTCATCGACGGCCAGTTCCCCAACTACCAGCAGATCGTGCCGCAGAGCCACGCCACCCGGGCCATCCTCGACCGGGAAGAACTGCTCCGTGCGGTCCGCCCCGCCGCCCTGATCGCGCATGAATCGGCCAACATCGTCAAGCTCCAGATCGGCGGCAGCGCGGAGCCGGGGATCACCGTCAGTGCCAGCGCCGAAGTCGGCGACCATGTGGGCCAGGTGGAGGCTGCGGTCGAGGGCGACGGGACCACCATCGCCTTCAACGCCCGGTACCTCGCGGACGTCCTGACCAATGTGACGGCGGAGCAGTTCGCCCTCGAGCTCAACGGCCCGTTGTCGCCGGGTGTCTTCAAGCCGATCGGCGACGACCACTATATCCACGTGGTCATGCCAGTCCGGACCACCTCCTAAGCCCGAACTCCGGAGGCCGCCCGCACAGTCGCGGCGGACGAACCTGCTCGACCGACTCAGCCTGCTCGATCTCCGGGGGTATGCGTCCCTCGACGTGATGTTCGGTCCGGGCCCGCACCTGATCTCCGGCCCGAATGCGGCCGGGAAGACCAGCCTGCTCGAAGCCATGGTCCTGCTTGCCTGGGGCCGCTCACATCGGACGAGCGCCGACGGTGAGCTCGTGCGCTGGGGCACGGACCTCGCCCGGGTGGAGGGTTCCACGGGATCCGATCTGCTGGAAGTTGCCATCGTCCGCTCCGGCGCGGGAGCCACCGGAAGAAAGCGCATCCGGGTCAACGGCCTCGGGCGACGGGCGGCCAGCCTGGGCGCGCTACTGCGCATCGTCGCCTTTGCGCCCGAGGAGATGCTGCTGATCGCCGGCTCACCCGCGCTTCGGCGCGCGGTCATCGATCAGCTCGCGATCGCGGGCTCACCCGCCTACGCCGACGCCCTGGCAACGTACGGCCGAACTCTTCAGCAGCGCAACGGGCTGCTCCGCGCCATTCGCGAGGAGGGCGCCTCGCGCGATGAACTCCGCTTCTGGGACACGGCCTTCCTCGACACGGGGGCGGCGATCGTGGCCGAGCGTCGACGGCTCCTCGCGGTGGTGGCCGGCCCACTGGCCGAAGCGCATGCCGAGATCGCGCCGGATGAAGCCCGCGAGGCGCGGTTGACGCTGGGCTATGCCACGAACGCGCCGCCGCTCCCCGGGGAGTCGCCGCGGGATGCCCTGGCACGGCGCCTGGCAGAGACCGCCGACAAGGAAATCTGGAACGGGTCCACGCTCATCGGCCCGCATCGCGACGATCTGGTGTTCGAGTTCGCCGGCCGGGATCTGGCCAGCTTCGCCTCCCGAGGGCAGCAGCGCACCGCGATCCTGGCGCTCAAGCTCGCGGAGCTGGACCTGCTCACCGAGCTCGATGGCCGCCCGCCCCTCCTGCTGCTCGACGATGTCTTCTCCGAACTCGACCCGGAGCGGCGATCCCATCTCGTGCGGCGAATCGCCGCGCTGCCCCAGGCGTTCATCACCACGACCACCCTCGATGATTTGGACCCCGCGCTGCGCGCGATAGCGACAACCTGGGAAGTGTGCACGGGCCCCGCTGGCGCCACGCTCGCCGGGACGGGCGGTGGCGTCGGCGTTGGCGGTGGCGCGGCCGCGGGCAGTGGCGCGGGCATGTCGGGATCGCCCGGTGGACCCGGCGGATGACCGTCCGGCGACGGCCCATGGTTCGCCTGGGCGCCCTGATCCCCGACGCCGCGCGAGCCCTCGGCCTCGAGGACGAGCTGCGCCTGGCCCGGGCGATCGCCACCTTTGAGGCGCTCGTCGCTGAGCGCGTGCCGGCCGCCGCGGGCGCGTGTCGGGTCATTCGCCTCGAAGCATTCGCGCTGGTCGTGGAGGCCGATGCTCCCATCGTCGCCCAGGAGCTTCGCATGCGCAGCCCCGAACTCCTGGCAGCCTTCGCCGCGGCGCCTGGCGGCATTGGTATTCGCGAGCTTAGGGTGCTCGTCCGGCCGGGGGGTCGCCGCGTATAATCCCCCAAATCTGCCAGCCGTCCCACGGCGTTCGAAGTTGCTCGACGCCTGACGATCCGCGTTCGCCCGATCACGAGAGGCTCGGATGGCCGTCCGACTTCAGCTCAAGCTCGGCATCGTGGCCGAGCAGGACCGACTGCCCGACTCGCCAGACACGCTCGTCGTGGTCGAACCGAGCGTCGGTTCCGTGGCGCGCTCAAAGGGGCACCTGTACCTGCTAGTGACGTCACGCGTCGTGTCGCGCCACGCCCTCGAGGCAACACGGCTCGCGGCGGAGACGATCCGCAACGAGTACTACTACGACGAGTCGGCCGGGATCCGCGTCTGCCTCCAGAAGGCGATCGTCACCGCCAACAAGAAGCTGTCCCACCAGGCCGACCGCCTCGGCTTGAAGTCGGGCGATGCCAACGGCCCAATCGGGATCGGTGTGGCCGTTGTGCGCGGGAACGAGATGTACGTGGCCACGGTTGGACCGGCCGAGGCTTACCTGATCCGCCAGGCTCGGCTGTCGACCCTGCCGGACCCCCACCGCGAGCGCGGGCTGCCATCGGCCGACCTCGAACCGGATATCTGGCGCGGCGAGGTATCGGTCGGTGATTCGCTCGTCCTGATCTCGCCGAACATGGTCGCCAAGCTTGGCGCGGACGAGCTCAAGGACGCGATGCTCACGCTGCATCCCCAGTCGGCGATGGAGCACCTGCACCACCGATTTGTCGCGGCTGATGGCTCGGGCAGCGACGGCGCCATCGCCTTCGAGGCGACCGAGGTCTCCTCGACCGCGCGCGGGCGGTCGCTCGTCCCGGTGCGCCCGGCCACGCCCCTGGCGGGCGTCCCGGATCGGTCGCCCATCCCGCTCGCCGACAACGTGCAGGCGGCCGGGGTGGCCGTCAGCGCTGCCGCTGGCAACGCCCGAACCGCCGCAGGAACTGCCGTGCAGCGCGCCGTCGCCCGCGTGCAGGCCCTTATGCCGCGACGCAAGCCCGCCTACCGTCGGATCACGCCGCTGGCGTCGCGCCGGGAGACGCAGCGCCGCGCTGCCCTCGCCGTCCTCGCGCTCGTCGGGGTCGTCCTGGCGCTTGGTCTTGGCGTCTACGCGTTCGGCGGCAGCGCCCCGCCCGAGGAGGCGATCGCGCCGGTCAACGCCGGCCAGGCGGCGATGGACGCGGCTCGCGAGGATCTGGCCCGGGTCAGCGGACCCGGGATTGACCTGGTGGCCGACGACCCCAAGCTCGCCAGTGAGCTGCTCACCGACGCCTATCGCCAACTCGATGCGGCCGAAGCGGCCAACGTGTCCGCGAGCGCCATCGCGCCCCTGCGCGACCAGACGATCAAGGCCCTGGATCGCCTCTACGGCGTGGTTCCCGTTCGCTCGGAAACGCTGTTCACGTTCGTTCCTGCCGAAGGCGCCGCGCCAATCGAATTGCGCGCGATGGTCCGCGGACCGGACGGCGTGCCGTATGTGATCGATCGGTCCACGCGCGCCGTCTATCGCGTTGATCTCGAGGCGCGCCGGGCGACCATCGTGGCCCGGGTCGGGATGAAACAGGGTGGTGCGACCTTCTCCAATGCACGCTACCTCGGAGTTGGAGGACCGGACCTGCTGATCCTCGATGCCAAGAGCGTCCTGTGGCGCTGGCGCCCGGCCGACACCGAAGGCAACGGAACGCTCGCCCGGGTCCGGGTGGAGGGGTCGCCGTCGTGGGGCAGCGACGTGACTGGCTTCAACACGTTCCTGCGTGACGCCTCACGTGGCCTCTACAACCTGTACGTGATCGACCCGTCCGAGCAGCAGATTCGCGCCTACTCACCGGCGGCCGACGGCAGCGGATTCCCGGCCGCTTCTACGGCCTGGCTCGCCACGGTCCGCGATGTTTCGAAGATGGGCTCGACGTTCCTGGACGGCGACTTCTTCGCCATCGATGGCGGCGCGCTCGTGCGCTTCCGTTCTGGCAAGGACGACGGATGGGAGGCCAGCGCCCCGCTTGACACGCTGCTGCGACCCGCGTCCTCGTACACCCTCGTGGCGGGCGCCGAAGAACGCGAGAAGGGCAACGTCTACGCGTTCGATCGGGCCAATTCCCGGATCATCGCGGTCGACAAGGTGGAGGGTGCCTACGTCGCGCAATATCGATTGGCGGGCGGCGTCACGGACTGGACCGACTTCCGTGCGATGTACATCATCCCGGGAATCGAAGACGGGCCTGCAACGGTGGTCTGGCTGTCCATCGACGGCATCCACCAGGCTGTCCTCGAGGCGGTCCCGGACGTGGCTCCGGAGCCGACGCCGACGCCCACGGCGACGTCCAGCCCGGTCGAGCTCAGCCCGGACCCCAGCGCGACGGTGAGCCCGGAGGTGAGCCCGGAAGCGACGCCGTCGCCCTGACCGAGCAGCGATGATCCCGCTGCGAGACGCCAACCCGACGCGTCGGGCGGCCGTGGTGACGCTGGCCATGGTCCTCGCATGCTGCGTGGCCTATGGCTGGGAACTCGGGCTGCAGGCCCGCGGCGGCGACGCCCTCGACGGAGCCATCCGTGACTGGGGCATCGTGCCCGGCCGCCTGACCGCCGCCTGGGCTCGCGGCGACTTCCTGTCGATCGACACCCTCACCTTGTTGTCGAGCCAGTTCCTTCACGGCGGCTGGCTGCATCTGCTGGGCAACCTGCTGTACTTGTGGATCTTCGGAAACAACGTTGAGGACCGCCTGGGGCGGCTCCCGTTCCTGGCCTTCTTCATCGGGGGCGGCGTCCTCGCCGGCCTCGCCCAGGTGGCCGTCGCCCCGACGTCCGCTGTCCCAACGATTGGGGCCTCCGGTTCGATCGCCGCGACCCTCGGGGCGTATCTCGTGTTCTATCCGCGCGCCCGGGTCACGTCCCTGGTCTTCCTCGGCTTCTTCTACCAATTGGTCAAGGTCCCGGCGGTGCTCGTCCTGGGCCTCTGGTTCGTCCTCCAGCTCCTGGATGGCATTGGGTCTCTGGGCGCGACGGAGGTCGGCGGGGTGGCGTTCTTCGCACATATCGGGGGGTTTGCCGTCGGGGCGATCGTGGCCTGGCTGATCGAGATGCTACGCGGCGGCCGGCCGACGAACCCGCTCCGCATGGGATAATTCGGCCATGGCCGGC
Organism: Chloroflexota bacterium; assembly: GCA_031431535.1. Classification (GTDB taxonomy): domain Bacteria; phylum Chloroflexota; class Limnocylindria; order Limnocylindrales; family CSP1-4; genus SPCO01. The sequence goes on along the minus strand of JANPDO010000289.1, from coordinate 13,863 downwards.
GAGCTCGTCGAGATGCAGGTGGAGAGCGTCCGGGTCCACATGCTCTCCAATCGCCACGTCGTGATCCTCAAGCAACTCGATCGCGACCGCTTTCTGCCGATCTGGATCGGCCATTGGGAAGCCAGTTCAATCGCCATGAAGCTGCAGGGGCTCACGCCGGAGCGGCCGATGACCTACGACCTGTTCGCGGCGACCCTCGAGCGGCTTGGCGTCCAGCTCAGCCGGGTGGTCATCACCGAGCTGGCCGAGGAGACGTTCCACGCCACGATCACGATCGAGCGCGAGGGGCGCCCGCTGGACGTCGACGCTCGACCCTCCGACGCCCTGGCCCTGGCCGTCCGAACCGGTGCCCGGATCTTCGCCACTGTGGCCGTCATTGAGCAGGCCGCCCTCGGGGCCGACGGGGGGCTCAGCGAAACGAGTGCCGAGGGCCCGGCCCTCGAATCGATCGAGGAGGGCGTCGTGGACCCACGCCTCGACATGTTCCGGGATTTCATCAACTCGCTCGACGCCCCGACAGAGGGGGAAGGCCGCTCGAGCTGAGGGCTCCCGAGGGCGGACTTCTCGCGGCGGATGAGCCCGCCTATTCCTCGAGGATGGGCAGGCCGCGGCGCAGCGCTGCCGTGGTGCCGGCCCACATCCGCAGGCGGAGCCACCAGAAGTCGCGCACGGCGCGCAGGATCACCTGGGGCTTCGCGCCGGTTGCCGACCCGGCCGTCCGCGGATAGTGCGGGACCCCGACCTCGGCGACCCGCCGGCCCGCGGCCTGGAGCTTGATCAGCAGCTCGGCCGAGAAGAACGCCCCGCCGGAGGCCACGCGAAGCCCGTTCAGCGCTTCGCGCCGAAACAGCTTGCAGGCGCAGTCCACGTCGGTCACGCGCAGGCCGAAGAAGACGCGATTTGCCAATCGATAGGCGCGGGCGTAGAGGGTCCGGATCGGCGGATCCGCACGCTTGATCCGAAAGCCGGCCACGACATCGGGGGCGCCCGGCCCGGCGAGTCGCTCGATCAGCCGCCCGATGTCGCTCACCTTGAACTGGCGGTCGCCGTCGGTGAAGGCAATCAGGTCGTAGCGGGCGGCAGCGAACCCGGACCGCAGCGCTGCTCCGTAACCCAGGTTGACGGGGTGGCGCACGACGCGAACCACGTCGGGATGCTGCTGGGCCAGCCCCTCGGCGAGCGAGGCTGTGGCGTCACGCGACCCATCGTCCACTGCGATGATCTCGAAGGTCTCGGCGAGGCCGGGGAGCGTCGCCAGGGCCTCCTCGATGAGCCCGGCCAGGTTGGCTTCCTCGTTGTGTGCCGGAAAGAAGTACGAGAGCTGTGGGACGCGGGTCATGCGCCGCGGTGTCCTTGGGTCAAGGGTCGGGCCTCCAGCGTTGACGGGCTACCTGGTGCATACGATACGGGCGCAGCGGCAGCCGGCGCGACGCCGGCCCGTCACCATCCGAGGAGGCGGCTCCAAAGCACGCCCCACAGGTTGATCGCGACGGACAGGATGAGCAGGCCGGCGGCGAGCGGGAGACCCAGCCGATGGCGGCCGCGAGCGAGACGCTCCGTTCCGAGGACCACCAGGATCAGGGCGAACGGCGCCGCGTCGTTGCTGAACCGATAGCCGAACTGCACCCAGCCCTGACTGAAATGCATCAGGTTGACCACGGAGATCGCGCCGGCGGCGAGCACGGCGCCCGTCACCAGCCGACTCCGCCCGTACCTGCCGAGAGCCGCGAGCGCGAGCAGGTAACCCGGGCTGGTCAAGAGCACGCTCATTCCGGTGTCGCGCGGCACGACCATCGGGCAATCCGGATCGAGCAGGCCCCGAACGGCGCCGGGCTCCGTGCACACCAGAGTCGGATGGATCGCGATGCTCTCCGGGAGCGCGCTGGGCACCAGGTCCGGCAGGCCAAGCAGCGCGATCCGCAGGTTCTGCGGGAGGTAGCGCGGGTCCTGGACGGCCCAGTCCGGGTTGTAGCCGAGGCTTGGATAGCCTCTCGCCTCCAGCTGGTAGAGATACTCGTAGGCCGGATGGAACAGTTGCCCGGTGGCGATGACGTTGTACGCGAGCAGGGCCAGGATCGGCAGGGCGGCACCGAGCCCCGCCGACCAGCTTCGCCGCCGCCAATCCCCACCGGATCCGACGAGCGCGAAGAACGGCGCCCCGAAGACCACCGTCAGTCGAGCCGTGCAAGCGAGTCCGAACAGCAGGCCGGCGCAGAACTGGCGGCGATCCACCGCGAGGATGGCGCGTAGGGCCGGCCGCCGAGGGCCCCATGTCGAGCGGGTGTCGTCGGAGCGCCGGTCACCCCCGAGCGCGATCCCGACCGCCAGCAGGGTCAGGCCGACGGCCACGACGTGCGCCTGGAACCAGGTCGTGGTGACCTGGGCTGTGAACCAGAAGACCGTCCCGAAGGCGAGGAAGAGGGTCCCGCCAGCCCGAATCGACGGCCGGACGGCGAGCCTGCCCAGCGCCCACCAACAGATGGCCACGTCGATTGCGGCCAGGATCAGGAAGACCGCCTGATCGTCCGTCGCCATGCCCCAGATCGCGACGAACGGGAGGAGCACGATAGCCGGGAGCGGCGGGAACGGCAGCAGGGCGCGAGCGACCCCGTCGACGGGCTCGATCGGCAGGACATCCCGGAAGTCGGCGTTGCCCTGCAGGGCCCCGGAGGGCTCGACCGGGAAGCGGATGGCCGCCTGACCCTCGAGGAACGCGGCGGCCTGCCAGACGAAGTGGTCGTAGTACCGGTCAATCCGGGTGGCTGAGTAGACGGCCAGCGCCAGGAAGGCCAGCGCCACGCCAGCGCCGATCGACAGCCAGCGGGCGGTGCGCGGGCCCCGCCATGCGCCCGGCCGGGACTCTATCGCGCCACCCTGTGCTACGCTCAGATCCACCCTTCCACGCTCGTGCAGGAGCCGTTTAGCCGGTGATTGGCCCCGCGTCCGGTGGGACCGTGCGAGGCTCCGGGGCTCCATCGCGGGCGACCGGGTCGGGCGACACGGTCGGCCCGGTCCTCATCGTCCTGTCGATCGGGCTCGCCCTTCGCGTCATCATCGCATACCTGCTCCCCGGGTCCGGCTTCTCTACGGACCTCAATGCCTTCGGCTTCTGGGCCAACAACCTTGCGGACGAGGGGCCCTTCGGCTTCTACGAGCGCGACTTCTTCCACGACTACACGCCCGGGTACCTCTACTTTCTGTGGCTGATTGGCATCGTCGGCAATGCCATGGGCGGCCTCGGCGACCTCATCAAGCTGCCCGCGATCGCGGCCGACCTGGCCATCGCCTGGCTCGTTCACTCGATGATCCTGGAGCTTGGCGGGCGGCGCAGGCTCGCGCTCCTCGGGGCCGCGGCAGCGGTGCTCAACCCGATCTCGTGGTTCGACAGCGTGGTCTGGGGCCAGGTCGACTCGGTGGGTGTTGTCTTCGTCCTGCTCGGCCTCCGTGAGCTTTGGCGAGACCGTCCGGAGCGGGCGGCGATCTGGGCGATGGTCGCCGCGGTCATCAAGCCACAACTCGGCATCCTGATCCCGCTGGTCGCTGTTATCACGATCCGCCGGGCCCTCTGGCCGGCGGGCGGTGGCGGGGATGCGGCACGGACCGGGCATCCTGTCAGGATCCTCACGACCGCGGTCGCCGGGTTTGCGACGGCCGTGGTGCTGTGCCTGCCGTTCGGGTTGTCGGTGGTCGAGTTTGGGGGCGAGCCGCCCTATATTCGCTCCGGCCTGATCGAGCAGGTGGGCGTGGCCGCCGGTGGCTATCCGTACCTGACGGTCAACGCCTACAACCCGTGGGCGCTCGTGCCGTCGGACTTCGGGTTCAGCCTGGCCAATGCCAATGGCTGGGTGTGCGACTACGCGCCGTCGGTGACCGTGGAGGGTGCGCAGGCGTGCTCGTCTGGCAGCGCCGTCATCCTTGGAATCCCGGCGGTGCTGATCGGCGCGGCACTGCTCCTCGCCACGATGGCCGTCACCCTGTGGACGGTGGCGCGCCGCCCGGACCGGCTGGCGATCCTGGTCGGCCTGGCCGTCCTGGCCCTGGCGTTCTTCGTCCTGCCAACCCGGGTCCACGAACGGTATGGCTATCCGTTCTTCGCATTCGCCGCCATCCTGGGCGCGATCTCCGTGCGCTGGCGGGTCGCCTGGGTCGCCCTGTCCGTGGCCACGTTCGCGAACATGTACGTCGTCCTCACCACGCTTTACCCAGGCAATCCGTCGGTCGCGGACTGGCTTGGCATCGGAGAGTGGATCCGCTCCGAGGTCGGGGTGAGCCTCTTCTCCATCATCCACGGGGTGGCCTTCCTATGGGTGGCTGTCCAGCTGCGGCGTGGCCCCAGCGAGATGCTGGAGGACGAACTGGCTGCAAGCGGCCCGGACGGCCCGGGAGGCGCGGCTGACCCGCACTCGGCGATCGACGGGTCGAGTTCCGCGTCGCCAGTCACAGCGGTGGCCGAAATGCCCCTGTCAGATGCGTCCGTGGCAGACCGGACGGACGGCAGAGGCGTACCCCAGGCCGCTCCAGTGCGTCTCCCGACCTGGTCACCCCGGTCGACGTTCGACGAGCTGGGCCTCCTCGGCTGGTTTGGTGCCCGGTTCGGCGGGCCGTCCATCCGCCCGGATCGGACCGCCGACCTCGTCAGGGAACGCGGCGGCCGGCTGGATCGACTGGACGTGTGGCTCGTTGTGGTCCTGGTGCTGGTCAGCTTCGGCCTCCGGACGTTTCGGCTCGCCGAGCCGTACCAGATGCACTTCGACGAGGTCTATCACGCGCGGACCGCCACCGAATTCCTGCAGGACTGGCGCTACGACATCGATCACGATATCTACGAATGGACTCACCCCCACCTGGCCAAGTACGCGATGGCCGCCGGGATCGTCGCCTGGGGTGGCGACGAAGTTCGGTCCACGAGCGAGCTTGGCGTCAGCGTGCGTGCCGCCGTCATCGAGCCCCGTCGGGAGGCCATTGAGACCGGCAGCGAGCGCGCCGGCGAACGACTCCACGTGGCGACCGGCAATGAGATCCGGACCTACGACCTGCGCGGAGGCGACCTCCTGTTCAGCCGGCCGGCGCAAGGCGCGAGCGCCCTGGCATACGATCGAACCACAAACCGGCTGATTATCGGCTTCGACGACGGGCGGCTGATGACGATCGATGCCGCGGCGCAGGGCGCCGGCATCGCCGGCGAGGACACGATCCTCCTGCCCGACCCAACGCTCGTCGCCACGCTCGACCACCCGATCTCGCAGCTGCTCCAGGCTGCCGATGGGACAACGGTCGTGGCGGCCTCGGCGGATCGCCTGAGCCTCGTGGAATTCCCTGCTGTGGCGGTCGTGGGGAGTGTCGACCTGCCCGGGATCGTCGATCTGGCGTCGGGCGGCACCGGTCCCACCCTGATCGCGACGCTCGCCGACGTGGCCGACCCGGGTGCGCTCGCGGACCGGCTGGCGGAGCTCCTGGGCGGCGTCGCGAGCGACTACCTGGCGAAACTCAGCGACCCGGGTGCCGGTCCGAGCGTCGTGCTGGGCAGCCCGGGCATCGATGACGTCCGGACCGCCGTCACCGCAGCCATCGATGACGGATCCCTGCCGGGCATCTCGATCGAAGAGGTGCATCGGATCGCGGTGGCCACGCGCGACGGGGTGGTCTTCGTCGACGCTCGACGAGCCGCCATCCTGACCACGGTTGTGCTGCCGGGCGGCGCGCACGGCCTTGCGGCGGTGAGCGGTCTCGATGACCCGAAACTGTACGTGACCAACGGCGACCCGGCCGCTCCCGGCTATCACGTCCTGGCGATCGGCGGGGACAGCGCGAAAGCCGGGCCGGTCGATCTGGGCAGCCATCCGCTGCCGGGGCCCGGCACACGCATTTTCTACAACCTGGCAAGTCAGCAGGTCCACATCGTGGGCCGCATCCCGGGATCGACCGGGTCGGATGCCGATGGCTGGACGGTCTATGTGGTGGAGCCGCATGCAAACGCGGTCTATGCCGACGCCGCCCTGCCAGCAGGGTTCGAAGCGGTCGTCGTGGCCGCCGATATCGAGCCCGAGTATCCGTCCGAGGACCCGCAGCGACTCCTGCTGCTGGACGCCGCCGGAGCCACGGCCGAGATCGGGATCGGCTCGCACGCGTTCGCCTGGCGTCTCCCCGGCGTGATCGCGGGCGCCCTGTTCGCCGGCCTGCTCTTCCTGCTGGCCCGGATCCTCTTCAGGCGCCGCCTCGTGGCCCTGCTCGCGGGTCTGTTCGTGCTGGTCGACGGCATGTTCTTCGTCCAGTCGCGCATCGCCATGAACGATGTGTACGTCGGCCTGTTCATCATCGCCGCCTACACGCTCTTTGCGGCCCTGTGGACCGGCTGGTTCCGTGGGCGCCTGGCGTTCTGGCTGGCCATGCCCGCGATCGGCCTGTTGCTGGGCCTGGCGCTCGCCAGCAAGTGGGTGGCGGCCTATGCCATCGGTGCGCTGGCGCTGCTGATCCTGGTCCGCAGCGCGCTCGGACGACTCCTCGCGATCCTGGGCATGATCGCCATCAGCGGCGTGCTGGGCTATCTCGCGATCAGCGTCCCCGAGGGGACGGGCTTCGGCAACCTGACCTTCCTGCTGATCATGATCGCGCTAACCCTGATCACGGTCATCGTCACGATCCTGCATCCCATCGCCTGGACGGACGAGGAAATGCGCCTGGCCGTGATGGCGCCGGCGGCCAGCGGCGCCCTGGTCTTCTTCGCGGGACTTGGAACGGGATCGCTGGCGACTCCCGTCGCGCTTGGCTCGCTGGCGATCTGGCCGGTCCACCTCGCGGTCCTCCTGGGACTCGCGTCCCCGGCGGTCGTGGGCATCTTCTGGCTGGCGGGTCGCTGGGGCTTTGGCCCGCTCTCGGTGGCCGCATCGCCCCACGATCCGGGCCGCGGACTGGCACCTCCGGCAGCGCCGCCGGACGGCTGGCTCCGCCCGGGCGCCGGTGTCGGCCTGCCAATCGTCTGGGCGGCGATCTGTATGGTTGCGATCCCGCTGGGCGTCTACGTTGCGTCCTACCTGCCGTGGGCGATGATCTCTGGCCACCAGATCATTGCGGGTTGGCCCGCCGGTCACGAGGGGCAGACCCTGCTTGATCTGACTGGCCAGATGTATCGATACCACAACGACCTGACTGCGGCCCACGCCGCTTCGTCACCCTGGTGGGCATGGCCACTCAACCTCAAGCCGGTCTGGTTCTACCAGGAAGGGTTCGCCGGGGCGACAGCGGCATCGATCTACGACGCGGGCAACATGGTCATCTGGTGGCTGGGCGTGCCGGCGCTGATCTTCGTCGCGTTCATGGCGTTCCGGCGGCGCAGCCCCGCCCTGGCCCTGATCGCGATCGGGTTCGCCGCCCAATGGATCCCCTGGGCGCGGATCGATCGGGCGGCCTTTCAGTACCACTACTACACGGCCCTGCCGTTCGTGGTCCTGGCGCTGGCGTACTTTGTGGCCGAGCTGTGGCACGGCCCGTCGCGTCGCGGTTGGCAGCTGGCCCGTGTGGCCGGCGCGCTGGCGGTCGCCGGCCCAGCGATCCTGTGGATCCTGTCGAGACCGCTGTGCGGCCTGGTCAACGTCGAAGCGGTCAACCCGGGCTCCCAGGCTTGCCCGGCGCTCATTCCGGACCTGGTGGTGACCGCCCAGGCCGGGGCGCTCGTGCTGGTTGTCGTGCTCGGGTTGCTCGGGATCTTTCTCCGTCTTCTGGCGTTTGGCGGTCGCAACGGGCCGGTCGGGGTAGACCTGCGCACCGCGTTCCGTCCGCTGCTGCTGGCCGGCCTGGCCGTCGTCGTCGCGCTGGCCGTCGTGGCGGTGCTGCCCAATACGCCCATCCTCAGCCTGACTGGCGTTCCGGTCGAACCCATCGCCCTGGTCGTTGGACTGCCGCTCGCCTACCTGGCGCTCCAGGTCTTCAGCGCCACGGATCCGCGACGGTTCGCCGCCGGAATCGTGGTGGCGGCGATCGGCTGGTTCGCCATCCTCTACCCGAACATCGCGGCGCTGCCGCTGCCGGCGACGCTCGTCAGCGCTTACCAGGGGATCCTGCCGACGCATCTCTACGCGTTCCAGTTTCCGGTGAGCACCGTCGCCCGAGGGGTGGACACGCCACTCCTGACGCCGACTCTGGCGATCCTGCTGGGCGCGCTCGCCCTGACCTGCCTGGTCGTCGCCTACTCGGCCTGGGTCTGGCGCCTGGCGCTGGCAGATTCGACGGCGCCAGCCGACGAACTGGTCGAGGAGGCCGCGAGTGGGGTGTCTGGCGCGTCCAAGGTTGCGAAGCCGGGAGACCCGCCCGCAGACCCCGCAGAACCCGACCGTCCCGAGTCCGGCCCGCCCTCCGACTCCGAGGGCCGGGGTCGGAGCGGGGGTGACTGAGGGATCTCGGCTCGAAAGTCGATCGGGAGGGCTCCGCTCGCCGCCAGCCGCCGAATCACGAACCCGTAGTAGTCCTCCACCCTGGCCGCCACGCGCGGCCAGCTGAACGCCTCAACTCGCTCCTGCCCGGCCGAGCGGATCGACGCCCGCAGGTCCGCATCGCCCAGCAGTCGGGCGATCGCCCGGGCCAGCTCCCTGGGGGTGTGTGGCGGGACCAGCAGGCCTTCGCGGTCGCGTCGGGCGACCCCCTTGTACCCGTGGATGTCCGAGGCCACGATGGGCGCGCCTGCGGCCATCGCCTCGAGGAGCACGATCCCGAAGGATTCGCCACCCGTCGCGGGCGAGGCAAAGACATCCGCCGTCCGGAACAACTGCGCCTTCTCGGCATCGGATACGCGACCCAGGAATTCCACCGCCTGGAGGCCCCGGGTAGCCACGTACCGGCGCGCTTCGCGCTCCTGCGGCCCCGAACCAACGATGAGCAGCCGACTGCCGGACCCGGTCTTGCGCAGGATCCGATGGGCCTTGAGCAGGTCAAGCAGGCCCTTGCGTGGCTCCAGCCGACCGACAAACAGGACATTGGGCACGCCGTCCTGCCAGCGCGCAAGCGGAATGGCGCCGGCGAAGCGCGGAACGTCGACGCCGTTGGGGATCACCTTGTACTCGCCCGGGAAGAACCGGTCGATGAAATGGCGCGCCGCCGCGCTGACCGCGATCCGGCCGTGGAGACGCGCGGCGTGACCCCCCATGACCCGGCTCCCGAGCTCGTAGGACGGCGAGAACCCGGCATAGGCATGGAACGTCGCGACATTGACGCTGTGCGACTCGCGCAGCAGGAACAGCGACAGGAACGGCACGAATGGCTCATGGAAGTGGAGGAGGTCAAACCGCTCGCGCGCCAGGAGGTCGCGGACCTGGCCGAGGTAGCGCGGCGAGAACGTCAGCGTCCCCACGGACCCGTTGGTCGGCATGCTCACGCCGACCCCGATGCGCAGAATGTCGCCCTCCGATGCGCGCTGAGGACCGTGACTGGCGGTGATGATTCGAACATCGTGACCGCGCAGGCGCAGGTTTTCGTACAAGAACCGGACGTGCTGGGCGACGCCGCCGGACTCCGGGTAGATGTACGGACAGACCAGACCGATCTTCATGCGCGACCGCCGTCGTCGCGATCGACTCCGAGCCCATCGAGCCCATCGAGCCCATCGAGCCGGTCGAGCTCGAAGCGCGGCGGTCTCTGGCGGCCTCCGGGGTAGCCGTGATCGCGCCCCGTGCCGTCGCGACGCAGGCGTCCGGCAAGCTCGTCGCGGGCGTCGCGACTGCGTTTGCGCACCTGTTGCCCGAAGGTGCCCAGCTGACCGGCCATCGGGTGGAAGGTACCTCCGTGCCGAGTGGTCCGATCGGCGATCGCGCGGCGGAGATCGCCGGCCCCGCGGCCAGGGAACGTCGTCCAGCCTGTGGCGATCGCGGCGAGGGCATGGGCGTCGCTGCTCCCGACCTGGGCGAGCCCATGCTCCTCGGCAAACCGGACGACCCGGGCGTGCCACGGCTTGCCCAGCGTCGTCGGGTTGAAGGTTTCCATGGCGTCGGGGTGGACCGCCGGATCCGGGTCATCCAGCAGCCGGCGGAGGACCCAGCCCTGGGCACAGAGTGGATACGGCACCAGCGGGTGCGCCGGGATCGCCAGGCCGCCGGCGTCGTGGACGGCGGCGATCGACGAGCGCAGGGAACGGTATGGCCGGATCGGCCGATCGATGAACAGCGCCAGGAGGTGGCCGCCGAGGGTCGTGACCTCCTCGCCGATGATTACCTCGGCGCGCAGGCCTCGATCGGCGGCCATCGCTCGCGCGGCGAGGGCGGCATCGATCCGTTCGTGGTCAGTGATGGCGATCACGTCGAGATCCGTGTGCCGCTCTACCCGCTCCAGGATCGCGGTCGCGGTCGCGGTGCCGTCGCTTGCCGTGGTGTGAATGTGGAGGTCGGCGCGGCCCCGGCGGGTTGGGTCCGTCATCATCGGGCTGCCGCCGCTGCCGGTGGGGTAGCGCCCGCGGCGTTGCCTCCGGCCTCCTCCGCGGCCTCGAGGTCCGCCCAGATCGGGAAGAAGACGGCCCACCACTGATCCGGCGCATCCGCGACGACGCGCTCGAAGGCGGTGGCCAGCCCGGCCATCGTCGCAGTGACACGTTCGCGGCGCGAGCCCGCGGCGGGAACCGCGACAGGGTCGAGGCGCCCCAGGTACCGTCCGATCCCGCTCCGCCGGACGCCGGTTACGTAGAGCGCGGCGCCGCTCTCCACCGCGAGCATCGCCGAGCCGATCGGGAGCTGCGCCGGGGCGCCGAACAAGGTGACCGGCAGCCCACCGCCGGTCAGGTCTCGATCACCGACCAGCCCCACCGAGGTGCCGTCGCGCAGGGCGGCGAGCAACTCCCGGCGCGCCTCACGCAGCCCGACGATCCGGACGCCGGCGGCGCCACGAGTCCGCACGAACCAGTCCTGGAGATCGGGGTCGTCGACGGTCTCCATCGGCGCCGCGGCGCCACCGGCCCGGGCGGCAAGGAACAGGGCGGGGAGTTCAAGGGATCCAAAGTGGAGACCGACGAAGATCACTGGACGCCCGCCGCCAAATGCCAAGGCGACGGTTTCGGGGGTCTCGACGGTCAGGCGTCGGTCCAGGTCCCCCGGCCGGAGAGCCGGCGTCCGTGCCACCTCAAGGTAATACCGGGCGGCGTGGCGGAACGCGGACCGGACGAGGCGTTCGAGGGCGCGCGGGTCATTGGCGGCAGAGCGAGCCGCCGGAGAGCCTAGTCCGCTGGCATGGAGCGCCCCACAGACCCGCCGAAGATTGCGCCGCGCCTGGGCGGCCCGATCGGGAGCCAATCGATACCAGGCATCGCCCGCCAGGATCGCCGCCTGCGTGAGCGGTCCTTCCGGCAGATGGCAGGCCAGCCAGGACGCAGTCAGGAGACCCCGCCCCCGGATCGTCATCGATCGCCCGCGTCCCCGGCGCGCCCCGCGCCACTATCTGCCCGAACCGCGCCAGTGTCCGCGCGACCCGGGCCAGGATCTGGACGGCCGGCCAGCATTATGGCAGCGCGTCGCTCAAGGTCAGCCGCCTCCGCGGCGGTCGGTGGCCAGATCGGCTTGAAGCTGTACCACTGCTCCGGAGCGGAGCCGATGGTGGCGGCCAGCGCATCGGCCATTGCCTGGGTCGCCCGCTGGAGCGCGGCGGGATCGTCCGGGGGCACGTCAATCGGGTCCGGCCACGAGACATCGAAGCCGCCGCCCTCCGCCCGGCGAACCGCGATCGGCAGGATGCGCGACCCTGTCTTGGCCGCGAGCGCTGCGGGTCCCGCCGGCAGGGCCGTCCATGCCCCGAACAGCTGGACCGGAATGCCGTCGCTCCGATAGCCCCAGTCGATCAGCAGGGCGAGCATCTCGCCGCGCTTGAGCACCCCGAAGATCTCCCGCAGGTTTCGCCACGCGATCAGCCGGACGCCCCACGATGCGCGCTGCCTGCGCAGCAGGTCGTATAGCTCCGGGAACGACGAATCGTCGGCGACCGCGCTGATGGGCATCCCGTGATGGGCGATGCCAGCGGCTACCGCCTCGTTGTTGCCGATGTGCCCGACGGCAAAGATCAGGCCGCCGCCGCGCGCCCCCGCAGCGATTCGACGGAGCGCGTCAGCATCCAGCCCTGCCGCCAGCAACCCGACCTCGTCCCCGGGCAGCGACGGCAGGCGCATCAGCTCGACGAGGTAGCGCCCGTACTCGCGGTAGGCACGCAGGGCCAGCCGGCGAACGCGAGGGTCGTCCGGCGGCAACCCGAGCACGTGCCCGAAGTTCTGGTTGGACCAGCGCCGCTTCGCGGGCCAGGCGAGATAGGAGGCCTGGGCCAGGCGTCCGATGACCGCGCGGGCAGGACCGGGCGGCAGGACGCCGAGCAGCCAGCTGGTCGCCATGTAGCCGGCGACGGCGGTCCGCTCCACGATCCGCGGGCCCCTTGTGCTCGGTGGACCGGTCCTGCCGCGCCGGTGCGGCGCCTCGAGTCGCTGATCTCGGGACGTCACCTGGCGGCGGTGGCCACCTTGGCCCGTGTTCCGGCCATGCGCTTGGCAGTCTTCTTGACCGGCGCCTCCGTGCCGACCAGGGTCTCGTTGTCGTCGCCGCGGATGAAGGCCTCGACCCGGTTGAAGGCGATGTCGTCGTGGATCTGCTGCGGCGGGCTCTTCATGAAGTAGCTCGACGGGGCCACCAGGGTTCCGGTCAGGCCGCGGTCCAGGCCCAGCTTCAGGCAGCGGATCGCGTCGGTGATGACGCCGGCGCTGTTGGGGCTGTCCCAAACCTCCAGCTTGAGCTCCGCATTGAGCGGCACGTCACCGAACGTCGTGCCCTCCATCCGGATGTAGCACCACTTGCGGTCGAGCAGCCACGGCACGTGGTCGCTCGGGCCGACGTGGACGTCGTCGGGGTCCATCTCGTAGTCGAGCATTGACGTGACCGCGTTGGTCTTGCTGATCTTCTTGGACTCGAGCCGCTCGCGCTCGAGCATGTTGAGGAAGTCCGTGTTGCCACCGAAGTTGAGCTGGTAGGTGCGGTCGAGGCGGACGCCGCGGTCCATGAACAGCCGGGTCAGCACTCGGTGGCTGATCGTGGCGCCGACCTGGCTCTTGATGTCGTCACCGATGACCGGCAGCCGGGCCTCGGCGAAGCGCCGCTGCCAGTACGGCTCGCGACCGATGAAGACCGGGATGGCGTTGATGAAGCCGACGCCGGCCTGGAGCGCCTGTTCGACGTACCACTTGGTGGCCTGCTCGCTCCCAACCGGGAGGTAGCTGACCATGACGTCTACCTCGCGCTCCTTGAGGATCCCCACGATATCCGCGGTCGGGCCGGGCGCCTTCTCGATGATCTGGCTCAAGTACTTGCCGAGGCCGTCGTGGGTCATGCCGCGCTCGACGGTGACCCCCATCGGGGCGACCTTCTGGAAGACGAACGTGTTGTTTGGCTTGGTGTAGATCGCCTCGGAGACGTCCTTGCCGACCTTGTTCTTGTCGATGTCGAACGCGGCCACAAATTCGATGTCGCTGACGTGGTAACCACCCAGATCGACGTGCATCAGGCCCGGGACGAAGTCGTCGACCTTGGCGTTCTCGTAGTAGTAGCGGCCCTGGACGAGGCTGCTGGCGCAGTTCCCGACGCCGACGATGGCGACCCGGATCTTGCCGTCCATGCGGCGCCCCGCGCCGGCCCAGGTGTTGGTCGGGGTCGCGCCGGTTGTGCTGGACTTGCCGTTTCTGTCGTTCTTGCTCACGTTTCGTTCTCCGTGCTGCTTACTGCGTCTGGGTTGGGGTTGATTTGCTGTTGACCTGGCTGCGGACGTGCAGGATCCGCTGGATCGTGGTGATGGTGGCGCCGATCGTGATGACGGCCAGGGCTAGCATGAGGATGTAGATGCCGGGCGGGAAGGCCCCGCCTC
>JANPDO010000288.1:0-14657 GCA_031431535.1 Chloroflexota bacterium | reverse complement strand
CCATCCAGGCCGTCGACCCGGATCGCGACCAGCGAGTCGTCCCGCACGCCGTCGCGGTTCCAGCCAAGGATCGTCCGGCCGTCCGCGGTTCGTTCGCGCCGGTTGACGGCAAGGCCCGGCACGATCGTCACGCCGCCACTGACCCGTGCGGGCTCCAGCCGCCCCGCCGCCTCCAGCGCGGCTGAGGCATAGCGGTCCGGGATCGAGTCCCAGTAGCGCAGCTCGGTCTCGGTCCACTCGTCGAATTCGCCACCGAGCTTGATGGTGGCGCCCGGCCACGGGGCGGCATGGGAGTGGCTCGAATTGAGCAGCACCGCCGCCGGGTCACACCCGACGAGCTCCCCCACGCGCTCCCGAATGCGATCGGCCATCGGCGTGGTCAGGCCAACCACGTCCGCGGCGATGATCACGACGGTGGTGCCAGCCTCTTCGTCGCGGAAGACCGCGGCGGTCGCGAGCAGCGGTTCGTAGGCGGATCGAGCCGCCAGTGGACGGCGGACATAGCCCAGCAGGTCCACCGGAAACGGCGGCGTGATGTCGGCTTCCGCGGCGCCAGCAAGCAGTGTCATCCGTCAACCTCCGCCCTTGCCGAGGGCCTTCTGACCGCGGGTGATGGCTACGAGCCGTCCTCGAGCCAGGCGATGGTCTCGCCGACGGGTACCTCCGCGCCCGCGGCATGGACGATCTCCACGAGGCTGCCCGATGCGGTGGACTCCATCTCCACGGTGCTCTTGTCCGTCTCGATCTCGGCGATGACGTCACCGCGTGCGATCACGTCACCGACGCTGCGCGTCCAGCCGGCGACCACGCCGCTCTCCATGTCGTAGCCGAGCTTGGGCATCGCGATCGGGATTCGAGCCATCCATCTCTCCACAGCTGCCGGCGCCACAGGCCGGGCCACATTCGGGCAGGGTGCAAGCGTTTCCAGCTCGTATCATAGCGACGCAACGACGCGGGCTCGAATGGCACCGCGTGCAGGCCGACAGCGCGCGGGAGGGCAGCATGGAGTTCCTGGTCAACATCGAGGTGAACTGGCCCCCGGACGGCGACCCCGACGACCTCGCCCGGATCACGACTGCCGAGCGTGCCCGGGGCGCGGAACTGGCCGCGGCGGGCACCATCCGTCGCATGTGGCGAGTTCCGGGCCGGCGGGCCAACTGGGGCCTCTGGGAAGCCGAGGACGCTACGGCGCTGCATGCCGCCATCGGGTCCCTGCCGTTCTACCCGTACCTCGATGTCGACGTCATTCCGCTGGCCGCGCATCCCACGGATCCGGAGCGCCCCGGCGGTCGGTAGAGCTGTCGCCGAACTTGACACCACCCGAGCCGCCGCCTACGCTCCGCGCGCCGGCCCTGACGACGTTTCCAGTATTGATTTCTGGATCGAAGGGCGCGGATATTCCCAGGGAATTCGGAGGAGGAAACGTGCAAGTAGTCCGTCCGCGGATCGACGCGCGCCGTAGGCTCGCTCGTTGGTCAACCCTGTTCGCCGTCACGGCCCTGGTGGTCGCGGCGTGCAGCAACCCCGCAGCCAGCCCGTCACCAGAGCCAGCGACGGCCGCCCCGGCCACCGCGGCCCCGGCCACTGCCGCCCCGGCCACCGCAGCCCCGGCCACCGCGGCCCCGGCCACCGCGGCCCCGCCCGCCGCTTTCAAGATCGGCTATATCTCCCTTGGCGACTCGGTCCCGTTCGTGAAGCTCGTCTCCGACAGCATCAAGCGAGCCGCGACCGAGGCCGGCCAGGAACTCGCCTTCTGCGATTCCGAGATTGACGCCGCCAAGGCGTTGGCCTGCGCCCAGAACCTGAAGGTCCAGGGCGTCGAGGGCGTGCTGAACTTCCAGGTCTTCCAGGACAGCTCGCCGGAGATCTGCACCGCGTATGGCGATGTCCCGACGATCGCCATCGACATCATCCAGCCCCCATGCCAGGTTGCCTTCATGGGCGCCAATAACCGCGAAGCCGGGCGCCTGGGCGGCGCCGAGCTGGGCAAGTACGCCAAGGAGAAGTGGGACTGCGACATCACTGCGTATGTGTCGCTCGAGTCGAGCGCTGCCGGCGCTGCGAACACGGCCCGGATGGGTGGCTGGCGCGATGGCTTCAAGGAGTCCTGCCCGATCCCGGCCGACAAGGAGCACATCCTCGACGGCGCGGACCGCACGGACCCGGCCCTCGAGCAGGTGACCAACCTGCTTGGCGCGCTGCCCGGTGACCGGATCATCGTGGTGGCGATTAACGAGGACGGCATCCTCGGCGCGATTGGCGCGGCCAACACCCTCGGCCGCCAGACGGACCTCTACTACGGTGGCCAGGGCACTGACCCGTCCATCTGGAAGGACGTCGCCTGCAACCCGAACTACATCGTGTCCGTGGCCTACTACCCGGAGCGCTACGGGACGCTGCTGATCCCGAACATGGTCAAGAAGCTGCAGGGCGAGGAGATCCCGAAGGAGATCTTCACCGTGCATGAGGTCGTCAACAAGGACAACATCCGCTCGATCTATCCCGAGACCCCAGCCTGCTGAGGTCCCATCGAAAGAAGAGCATCAGATGACCTTCGCCCTCGCGGCGCGAGGCATCCGCAAGTCGTTCGGCGGCGTCGAGGTCCTTCATGGGGTGGACCTCGACGCTGTCGGCGGTTCCGTGCTGGCCCTGCTCGGAGAGAACGGGGCCGGCAAGTCCACGCTGGTCAAGATCATCGCCGGCGACTACACGCCCGATGGCGGCGAGATCGTCGTGGATGGCGTTGCCCATCCGTCACTGACCCCGATCGCGGCGCGCGACCTCGGGGTAGCCATCATCTTCCAGGAGTTCCAGGACGCCCCGACCCTGACCGTCGCCGAGAACATCTCGCTGGGGCGAATCCCCAACCGGATGGGCATCGTCGACTGGCCGGCGGTCAGCCGGCGCGCCCACACGATCCTCGATGAACTGGGGGTCGATATCGACCCCGCCCGGCGGGTCTCCACACTGCGGGTCGGCGAGCGCCAGATCATCGAGATCGCCCGTGCCCTGTCGCGCTCAGCGCGACTGCTGATCCTGGACGAACCAACGGCGGCCCTGTCGCAGCATGAGGCGGAGACGCTCTTTACCTTCGTCCGACGGTTGCGCGATCAGGGCGTCGCGATCATTTACATCACGCACCGGCTTGACGAGGTGACGGCCATCGCCGACCGCGTCCAGATCCTGCGCGACGGCCACGTGGCGCTGCTCGCGCCGGTGGCGGAGACCGATCGCGCGGCCATGATCGAGGCGATGGTGGGTCGCCACATTTCGGAGATCCCGCGTCCAACGGCGCAGGTCCGCCCCATCGGGGACCATCCAGCGATCCGCTGGACCGCGGCCGCGTCCGGTGACACGTTCCGTGACGTCTCCGTGGAGGTCCATCGCGGCGAGACCGTGGCCATTTACGGCAAGCTTGGATCGGGTGCGGCCGAGGTCGGCGAGACCGCCTATGGCCTGGGGCCGATCACCGCCGGCACGATGGAGATCGATGGCCGCCCCACGACGATCGCAGGCCCGGTCGAGGGTGTCGCAGCGGGGGTCGGGTTCCTGCCTGCCGACCGCAAGGCCGGTGGCGCATTCATGGTCCGGCCGGTGGCAGAGAACGTCGCCGTGGCCTCGTGGGGCCGTCTCGCCACGTTCCGCCAGCTCATCAGTCGACGATCGGAAGCGAAGGCCTATCGACGCTGGCACGACAAGCTATCCATCCGCTCACGGAATGATCCGAGCCAGGCGATGGGCACCCTGTCCGGTGGCAACCAGCAGAAGGTCCTGCTCGGCCGCTGGCTCGAACGCAGCAGCCGGGTGCTGGTCCTGATCGAGCCCACACGCGGCGTCGATGTTGGTGCCCGCCAGGATATCTACCGCGCTCTTCGGGCGCTGGCCGCGGAGGGCGTGGCAGTGCTCATCAGCACATCCGACTACGAGGAGGCCGTCCAGGTCGCCGACCGGGTCTATGTCATGGCCCGCGGCGAGGTGGTCGCCGACCTCACGGGCGACGCCATTACGACCACGCGGCTGCTGGCCGCCGCAGGAGGATGACCAACGTGACCACGCAGGATCCAGGTCCCACCCCAGACCCGACCCCCGCCGCCGCGGCAGTCGCGTTACCAACGAAGGGCCGGGGCCTGTCAGTTCCCGAGACGGCCGCGCTCCTCATCGTGCTCATCGGCCTGTTCGTCTACTTCTCGGTCGCCTCTGAGTTCTTCCTCAACAGCGAGAACCTGATCAATATTCTCCAGAACGTCGCCGTCGTCGGGATCATCGCCTGCCCCGCCACGCTGCTGCTGATCGCCGGACAATTCGATCTGTCCGTTGGGTCGGCGGTCGGGTTTGCAGGGATGCTCATGGCCGTCGCGGCGCTGACACCCGGGACGGGGGGCGTTGACCTGCCCCTGGCGATGAACATGACCGTCCCAAGCGCGTTTGTGATCGCGGTGGTGGGGACCTTGGTGGTCGGGGTCATCAACGCGTTCTGCGTGACGGTGATCGGGATCAATGCGCTGATCACGACGCTCGGCACGCTGGCCATCTTCCGTGGCCTCACCAAGGTGCTCGGCGACGGCCAGACGATCCGGATCGAGAACTTCGGCCAGCTGGGCGTCCTGAGGATCGCGGGCATCCCGTTGCCGGTCTACATCTTTGCGGCGATCGTGATCGCCTTTTGGTTTGTGCTCCGCTACACCGTCTTCGGTCGATCGCTGTACGCCATCGGGGCGAGCCCCAGCGCCGCCCGCCTGGCGGGCATTCGGACCAAGCGAGTCATCTTCATCGCGTTCCTGCTGTCCGCACTCTGCGTGGCCCTGGCAGGCCTTATTCGGCTCTCGCAGGTGGCCGGCGCCTCGGTCAACTCGGGGCTCGGGATCGAGCTGTCCGTGGTGACGGCGGTGGTCCTCGGCGGCGCCAGCCTGTCAGGCGGCCGGGGCGGGTTGGGCGGCACGGTCCTGGCAGTGCTGATCGTCGGCGTGCTCGCCAACGGGCTCATCCAACTGAGCGTTCCGTCGTTCTGGATCGAGGTCGCCAACGGGCTGTTGTTGCTGGGCGCGGTCACGGTCGATCGCGTGCGCGTCCGCCTGACGCGTGCCGACTCCTAGCGCCGCCACGGCATCGGCGGGGTCGACGCTGCGAGCATGACATCCACACACCTGGCCTGGTCGGACGAGATCGGCAAGCGAGTCCGCACAGGCGACTGGGCCGACCAGGCGGTCTCAACCGTCACGAAGGTCAAGGAAGCGCTGCGGGAAGGCGGGGACACCTTCGGCCTCGCCGCCGGGCACCGCGAGACGGCCGCCCAGCTGGTCGATTACTTCATGGAGGAGGCCAAGGTCGTCTACGTCATCTATGACGTGTGGACCAGGGGCTTCACGGACTGGCTCAGCTCGCAGGGCGTCTCTGACGATGAGCTGGCAGCCGAGCTGCAACGCCTGCGCGTCCTGATGGCCTGGCCGGACGGCGCACCTCTCGATCCGGTAGCGCGGTGGGCCGCGCTGGGGGTTGCCGCCGGTGCACTGGGCAACGGGATCCGAGGCTACGACTGGTCAATCGCCAGGGCGGAGGCGGCCCTCGACGAGCTGGTCGCCGATTGGCGGCGGCTCCACGATCGCTACGCGGACGTGATGGCCGGGGTCCTCGCCTTCGTGGCTCGCCGGTTTGGCGAAGCCGCGCTGGAATCCTGCTACCGATCCGTCCTGGAGCCGTACATCCAGGAGCGTTACATGGTCTTCGATGTCCGGCTCCGGCCCTATGCGGAGACCCTGGTCCGGAACCTGTACATCTCGCTCGAGGCGATGCGCGCACACCTCGTGGGGCCCGGGCGGCTGGGCGACATTGGATTCGAGGAGTTCGAGGACCGGTTCGAGCTCCGGTTCGATCCGTGTGGCTCGGGTGGTCGCCAGGTCCGCGGTGATGAGATCGAGGGGACCGGCTCCCGCGTCCTCGCCCCGTACGAGTTCGGGGTCACCCAGGAGCCGCATCCGTGGGCCTGGAACGAGGTGGGCGTGTGCTACTACTGTGCGCACTGCAATCTGACCCTGTCCACCTTGCCGGCCGAACGGTGGGGTCATCCGGTCAGAACCGTCGAACCGCCGCTGTGGCGTGGGGAAGGCGACCCGCAGACCCGGGCGCAGTGCCGTTGGACGGTCTGGAAGACCCTGGAGGCCATCCCAGAGCGGGAGTACGAACGAATTGGTCGATCGAAACCGGCGTTGCCGGTTATCCAGCCAGGTTGAGGAGGACGCGCCATGACCGAGGTTGATCGCAGCATCCCGTTCATCGATACCCACCATCACCTCTGGGAGATCGGTCGGTTCCACTACGACTGGCTCGCCGAGCCGGGCTGGGCCGGTCATACCGGACTCCTCGGCGACTACAAGATGATCCGTTCGACCATCGGCGCCCCGTGGCGATTGTTCAAGGAGTTCTACGGCGCGAACGTCATCAAGAGCGTCCATGTCGAAGCGGCCTACGCCGGACCGGACCCGCTCGAGGAAACCGTCTGGCTGGAGCAGGTCGCCAATGAGCACGGCATGCCCAACGCGATCGTCGCCTTCTGCGACATCGAGGCTGACGACGCGGAGGCCAAGCTGGACCAGCACCTGGCGGCGTCGTCGCGCGTGCGAGGTGTCCGAATCCGGGCCCATCCGGACGATCCGAACACAGCGGCATTCAAGAAGGGCTATGCGGCGCTCGGGGCGCGCGGTCTGTCGTACGAGCTGAACGCATCACCCGGCAAGCTGCTGTCCGGGCGCGATGTCGCCAGCGCGACACCGAACGTCCAGGTGATCCTGGGCCACGCGGGGTTCCCGGTCCAGCGTGATACCGAGTACTTCAAGCAGTGGCAGACGGAGATGTCCGCCCTGGCCAAGGCGGACAACGTGGCCTGCAAGGTTTCGGGCTTCGGGATGGCCGACAACCACTGGACGATCGAGTCCATCCGCCCGTGGGTCCTCCACTGCGTCGATGCCTTCGGACCAGGGCGAATCATGTTTGGCACCAATTGGCCGGTGGACATCCTGTATGCCACCTACCTGGAGCAGACCGACGCCTATCGCCGGATCCTCGCCGAGGCCAGTTTCAGCCGCGCTGAGCAGGAGGGCATGCTCTTCCGAAACGCCGAACGTCTCTACCGGATCTAATCCCCAATCAAAGACCTGGAGGTTCCGCGCATGCGCGCTCGACAGATCCTCGCGACGCTTATGGGGCTGACATTGATCGTCAGCGCCTGCACCAACGCGCCGGCCAGCCCATCGGCAGCGGCGCCCACCGCACCCGCGCCGACCGAAGCTCCGGCAACCGCGGCTCCGGCAACCGCAGCTCCGACGGAGGCACCGGCGCCGAAGAAGGTCGGTTACATCTCGCTGGGCGAGGCCATTCCGTTCGTCAGTCTCGTCACCAACAGCATCCTGGAGGAAGCCGAGAAGGCCGGCGTCGAGGTCGTCGTGTGCGACTCCGAGATCGACGCAGCCAAGGCCCTCGCGTGTGCCCAGAACCTCAAGGTCCAGGAAGTGCAGGCGGTCCTCAACTTCCAGCTCTTCGAGGCCAGCTCCCCCGAGATCTGCGAGGCGTACGGCAACCTGCCGACGATCGCGATCGACATTGTCCAGGCGCCCTGCCAGGTCGCCTTCATGGGTGCGGACAACACGATGGCCGGCAAGGTCGCGGGTCGAGCCGTAGGCGACGCGCTCAAGGCCGAGAACAACTGCACCTACGAGGCGGTTGTCACGCTCGATACGAAGGGCGCCGGCGCGACGACCCTGGCCCGGATGAACGGGATGATCGCCGGCTTCGAGGAAGCCTGCGGCACAATCGATCCAGCCAAGTTCAAGCCGATCGACGTTGGCGGGACGACGGACCTGGCACTCACCAAGTTCGGTGACCAGCTGTCCGCGATCAAGCCGGGGGGCATCATCGCCGTCCTTAGCCTGAACGACGACATGTCGCTCGGGGCCTTTGCCGCTGCCCGCACCGCGGGTCGCGAGTCGGAGCTACGGCTCGCCGGTCAGGGCGCCGATCCAACCTCCTGGAAGGAAATTGCCTGCAATCCATATTGGCTGGCCGACACGGCCTACTTCCCGGAGCGCTACGGCACGATCCTGATCCCTGCTGTCGTCGACCTGCTGGACGGCAAAACCATCGCCGAGAACCTCTTCACCAAGCACGAGACGGTCACCAAGGAAAACGTTCGGACGATGTTCCCGGAGACCCCGGCCTGCTGAAATCCCCCAGGCCCACACTCGGCCCCGCCCATCCGGGCGGGGCCGAGCCGTTTCCACCACCGAGCCTCGTGGAGGTAACGCCATGAACGAACCGCGCGTGGCCGTTGTCACCGGCAGTGCCCGGGGGATGGGCCGCGCCATGTGCGAGGTCCTCGCCGAGGCCGGCCATCGCGTCGTCGGCGTGGACCGGCTGGAGCAGGACCGAGGTCCTCTCGAGCGGACCGTAGTCGCCGATCTGCGCGACCCCACCGCACCTCGCCGGATCGTGGACGAGGTCCTCGCCACGGAGGGCCGGCTCGATGTGCTCGTCCACAACGCCGCCGTCTACGTCCCCACACATCCCCTGCCCGAGGTCACCCTGGAGGACTACGACCTCCAGACCGGAGTGAACCTGCGAGCCGTCTTCTTCCTGTCGCAGGCGGCCGCGGAGGCGATGCGGCCCAACGGCTGGGGTCGGATCATCGGCATCTCAAGCGTTGGGGCACGTACGGGCGGGGTCTCCAACTCAGCCATCTACAACGCTGCCAAGGCCGGCGTCATCAGCCTGATGAAGAACTTCGCCCGCAACTACGGCCCGTACGGGATCACCGCCAACGCCGTGGCGCCGGGTGCCGTGGAAGGCTTCATGACCGACCACCTGACTGCCGAGGAGAAGGCCGCGTTCACGGGGCTGGTCCCGCTTGGCCGCTTTGCCGCGCCGATCGAGATCGCCAGGGTCGTGGGCTTCCTGGCCTCCGATGGCGCGAGCTACATCAACGGCGCGACCATCGATGTCAATGGCGGCTGGATCATGACGTGAGCACGCCAGACGGCCGGCTGCGCCTGGGCGTCATCGGCGCGGGCGCCTGGGCGGCCTTCGCCCACATCCCCGGGTTCCTTCGACGCACCGAAGTCGAGCCGTGGATCGTCAACCGCCGCGACCCGGTGCAGCTCGATCGATTGCGAGAGCAGTTCAGCTTCGCGCAGGCAACGACGGACTGGCGCGAGGTCATCGAAGCCCGGCCCGACATCGTGAGCCTGACCGGGCCAGTGCACCTTCGAGCCGAGCAGGCCAAGGCGGCGCTGGAGGCCGGTATCCACGTCCTGGCGGAGAAGCCGTTCACCGTGAATCCGGCCGACGCGTGGGCGATCGATCGCCTGGCCCGCGAGCGCGGGCTCCACGTGGTCCTGTGCTACGCCTGGAACGAGATGGGCATCACCGAACAAGCTCGCCGGCTCATCGGCGGCCCCGAAGGCATCGGCGAGGTCGAGTACGTCTCGGTCGAGATGTCGACCATCGTGCGCGACCTGCTGACCGCAGGGACCACGTATCTCGGCGACGCGGACGTTCCCCTTCCCCGCGGCGAAACCTGGTCCGACCCGGCCGTGTCCGGCGGCGGGTACGGTCAAGGCCAGCTCACGCATGCGCTGGGCCTGGTCATGCGGCTCGTCCCGGAGCTGCGGGCGACCGACGTCGCGGCGTTCACGGCTGGTCCGGGCGCCCGGGTCGAACTTCACGATGCGCTGGCGGTCCGGTTCGAGGGTGGGGCGATCGCCTCCATCGGCGGGGCATCGCTGCCGCTCGGCACGTTCGGGAACCAGCATCAGCTGACGATCAGGATCACCGGGCGGCGCGGCCAGGTCGTGCTGGACATGGCGGCACCACGGGTCGCGCGGTCGACAGGGGCCGACGACGTGAGCGCGTCGTTGAGCGAGGAGGACGTCCGTTGGTCGTTCGATCGCGTCACGGACCGGATGGTCGACCTCGTCCTGGGTCGCACCACGGACAACCCGTCGCCGGCCGCGCTCGGCGCGCGCGTGGTGGAGATCCTTGACGGGATGTACCGCAGCGCCGCCACGGGCCGGGTCACGAGGGTCAGCCGGGACTGATCCCGCCCGGCGGCACGGTCACGAGGTCCGCGATCGGCACCCGTTCGCCAGCGCGGATGACCGCAACCGGGACAAGTCGCTGGCGGGCTTCGCGGGTCGTGCCGGCGGAGTCGGTCAGGTCAAAGCGCCCTTCCTCGAGACGAAGGACCGTGACGTCCGCCTCGGCGCCGACCGCGAGGGTTCCGAGGACATTGTCCCGGGCGAGTGCGGCAGCGGGCGCCGCGGTGGCCATGGCGACCACGTCATCAAGCGAGAGTCCGAGCAGGAGGAACTTCGATAGAGTCGTCGCAAGATCGTGGACGGGACCGGCGACGTTGAACCGGTGGAGGTCGGAACTGATCGTGTCCGGCCGAAAGCCGTCGGCCAGCGCGGCCTCGGCGATCCCCCAGGTAAAACTGCCGGCGCCATGACCCACGTCGAATCGGACGCCGCGCGCCCTGGCCTCACGGGCCGCCGCGACGACGCGTCCATCGGAGGTGACGATCCCGCCAGGGCGCCAGCCGGTGTAGGCATGGGTCACGATGTCGTCCGGACGGAGGCGACTCAGGACCTCCTCGATGTCGAAGGGTGTTCCGCCGATGTGGACCATGACCGGCAGGTTCGTCGCTCGCCCTGCTTCGAGCGCCCGATCCAGCCCGGCCAGGCCGTTCGGTCCGGCGAGCATCTCCGAGACGCGGACTTTGAAGCCAACGACCAGGTCCGGGTTGGCGAGCGCGACGGCCGCGGCTCGCTCCGGGTCGGCGAAGCGCAGGTCGTGGAGCTCGCCCCAGAACGGGTCGATCTGGCCCATCGCGCTGATGTTGAGGTAGGCGAGGATCCGGCCCCGGCTCGCCTCCGCCACGGACCGACGGAAGGCCGGGAAGGTATTGGCGCCCGCGGACCCGGCGTCTACAACCGTCGTGACGCCTCGACCGAGACAGGTCGGATCGGCCTCGACGGAGAGGTCGGCGACCCCCCAGTAGACGTGGACGTGCAGGTCGATGAGCCCGGGCACGACGAGTCGATCCGTGGCGTCCACCACATCGGCGGCGAAAGACGCGAGGATCTCGGACTCCACCGAGGTGATCCGACCGTCGGCGATCGCAATATCGCGGCGCGCGTGCAGCCCGCTCGCGGGGTCGACGACGGTGCCACCGGCGATCAGGGTGTCGATTCCGGTCATGTCGGGAGCACCTCGAGCAGGATTTCGGCAAGCTCGCCGCGTGGCTGGCCGCCAAGGTTGACGTCTGCGGTGACCACCACTCGGCCAGGCGCCGCGGTACGCGGGATCGTGAGCACGAATGCGAGCGTCGTCGCCGCGCCCCCAGCCGGGACGGTCACCGCCGCCCCTGGGGGCTCAGCGCGCCAGTCTGGTGGCACGCGAAGTCGAACCTGGGCTTCGCGAGGGTCCGGAGCGTGGTTGCGGACGATGACCGAGGTTGCGAGTTGGTCGCCCGGCCCAACGGTTGCGCGATATGGGTCGAATCGAGCGACATATGGGTCCAGCGCTTCGTCGACGAGCCCGGGAACGGGCGCCAGCCGCGCGACGACGAGTTCCAGCTCCCGAGCCCAGGCCAGGAAGTCGTCGAGGTCCGCCCGGGTGACTTCGAGCGCGCCGGTATGCCCGGTGAGGAGCAACTCCGGCTCGTACGCCATCAGTCGCTCCACGCCGATCCGGATGGAATCGTGGCGCAGGACGTTTCGGTAGATCGGGGCGGCCGCGCGGAGTGGGCTGAGTGAACCGGCCAGGAGATTGTCGCCGGAGTAAGCCACGCGTACGCCATCGATGACACCAGCGAGACCCAGGGCGAACATCGTGTGTCCGGGCATGTGGAACGTCTCGAGACGGCCGCCGGCATGCTCCACGAGATCCCCGTCGGCCAGGACGCGATCGACCCGGATGGGCTCGGCCCACAGGCAGGGCAGATCATGGCGCGCGGGATCCGCCACGATCCCGGCAAAGGACTCGTGGATCCAGGCCTGTGCCCCATGCTCGCGCTGGAGCCACGGCACGCCGGCGAGGTGATCGTCGTGATAGTGGCTCGGAATCGCAGCCAGGACGTGCTTCAGACCGGCCTCCGCTCTGAAGGCGTCCAGCGTATGCGCGACGAAGCGCTGATCGGCGAAGAAGTGATCCCACGACGGGAATCCGTAATCGAGGATCAGGGCGTCGCCAACGTCATCGACCAGCGCGTAGGTGTTGGCCAGGCTGTGGGCATTGACCCACAGGTGCGGCAGGACGCGCGTCAGTGGCTGATCGACGCTGCTCGGCCAGGTCGTCCAGAGACGGTTCCGGCGGATCTCCGCGAGCAGCCGGGCGAGGTGGCGGAGATTGCCCGCCAGCGCTCGCAGGTCGTCCGGCCCGTCGTCCATGGGTGACCCGTGCGAAGGCAGCAGGCGGCGTGGGCCGCGGCCCGCCAGCGCGATGGCGGAATGGAGCGCTGCGCCGACCGCATCGGGCATCCCGTATTGCCATTGGAGATCATGCAGGGTCGGGACCGTGCCGTGGCCGGCAATCAGGTCACCGGTGAACGCTACGGACGTGCGATCGACCTCGGCCAGCAGGCTGATGGAGCCCTTGGTGTGGCCCGGGGTCGGCACGACCTCGAGCGTGCCGCCGGCCCATTCGATCCGCTCGTGGTCGGCGAGCGCCCGGGCGACCGCGATCGACGTCGGTCGCGTGAACCCGAGGCTCGAGGCGTCGTAGCTGTCGTACGTGCGCCGAAGTCGCCAGAACGCCGCGGTTTCCTCGAACAGTGCCCGCTCGCGGGCCGGGACCCAGATCGGAATGCCGAGTTCGACCGCCCGGTCATCGCCGCCGCACTGGTCGCGGTGGTGATGCGTGTGGGCAATCGCCACGATCTCCCGGACGCCGATCCCCTCGAGGACGTCGAGGATCCCGCCGGACCCGAAATCGATCAGGAGGCCGCGTTCGCCGGCCGTCCACAGGAAGACGTTGCAGGTGTCGCGATACCACCACAGCGAGGGTGAGATCTGCGTGAGTCGAGGATCCGGCCCTGGGTTCACGCTCGGACCGATAGCAGACGGGCGGGGTTCCTGACCAGCATGGCCTCAAGGGCCTCGTCGGCGATGCCGAGCCCTCGCATCACCGGCACCACGTGTTCGAGGAGATGGGCGTAGCCCCAGCCACCCCACCGACGCAGGCGGGTTCGCACGCCGACGTCCTGGCCCAGCACGATCCGGTCGGCATACCCGTGCTCGGCCAGCGCGGCGATAGAGGCGGCGACGTCGCGGTCGGACGGCGGCCAGCGGCCGGGCCCCAGCAGCGAATGGTCGAAGCCGAACAGGTCGAACCCGAGCGTCGCGCCCCGATCGGCGAGGGCGCGGAGGTCGTCCGGTCGGTCGATGGCGGTGCTGAGGTGTCCCAGGATCACCTGTTCGGGCACGGCGCCGGCGGAGACGAGCGCCTCCAGCACGGCCATCCCCTCGTGGCCCCATGGGTGCAGGTGCACGGAGATCGCCAGGCCCGTCTCTGCGGACGCGGCCGCCACGGCGCGCAGCACCCGCGCCTCGCCGGGCCGAACCGGGTCGGAGGTCCCGATCTCCCCGAAGATCCCCGGCCGAATGCCCGTGTCGCTCACCCCGTCGCGCACCTCCGCGACCAGGCGCCGCGCGATATCGGCTTCGGAGGCAGCAGCGACCCACAGCTCATGCACCGGCTCCAGGTAGTGCCCGGCACCGAGGACCACGTGGACGCCCGCCCGTTGCGCGATCTCACGGACGCGGCGTGGATCGCGACCGAGTGACGGCGGGGTCAGCTCGACGATCGAACGCCCACCCGCGCGCACGTAGGGCCCGAGCTCCTCGACCGCTGTGTCGACATCGGTCAGTCGGTAATTGTCCAGGTGGGCGCCCGGATTCCAGCGCGCCTCTGCCGCGATGGCGGCGTCCCACGTGCCGATGGCGGTGGTCGGGTAGCCGTGCACCGCGAGCAGCGGCGTCGAATCCATCCAGAGGTGCTCGTGGGCGAGCGTGATGCCGAGCTCCGCCGGGTCAATCGGACCCAGGACGGTCTGGACGTACCGGCGGTCGGCCCCGGCCGTCACCGAAAGTCGACCAGCTCCGAAAAGGCCGTCTCGGTGACACCGGCGAGGCCGAGCCGGAGCTCCAGGGCGTGCCTGCCGGGGGTCACCTGGTCCGGGAGCCTGATCTCGGCCGTCTGCAGCCGGCGCACGTAGAAGCCGTGCTCCGGGCCAAGCTCGGAGGCGGCAATGGCGAGGCCCGTCTCGCCCGGCGTCGGGTTAAGCAACGCCATGCCGGCGGCGGGAACCCGGGCGCCGTCAAGTCGGACATCGATCCCGGACACGTAGCGTGAGACGGGCGCGGGGTTGGTGAGCAGGATCGCCGGTCCGCCCGCATCGTCCCCTGGCATGCCGGCCCGTCCGGCCAGCACCAATCGCTCCGGCCAGTACCGCTCGACGAAGACCCGCAGGTCGGCCAGCACGTCATGGTTCTCGCCGCGCAGGACCGACGCCGCCCGCTCAGCGAGCAGTTCCGCCGCGGCTGCGATCTGCGCCGTTCCGCGCGCCGCGTCGACCGTGAAACGTGGGTTCGGGCCGTACACGCCGACGATCG